>NZ_JAAVVD010000026.1:0-114916 GCF_018449755.1 Variovorax sp. dw_954
GGCTTTTTGCAAACCGGCCTGGAGCCGTTCTGCTGATCCGCGGTTTGCGTTTCTAGCCGAGCCCACGAGTATATGCCATTTTATGCAGTGCGCAACCGCGGCTGCAAAAAATCACTAGCAAGTCCAGGTCTCGCGTCGCACACATCCTTTGCTCGGGGAGCAAGGAGAGCGCACTGTACTTCAGCGCAGTTGCTGCCTGCGTCCGGTGCGGCTCACTTATAGATAGAGAAGGGAGCGCAATCCAACCCATGTACGCCCCGCGTCGCTTGGGGGCACTAGGTGCAAGGGCTCCCCCGGATAATCGGCGTCACATGGCACTCATCACACTCCTCGACGCGCAACTCGCGTTCGGTCACGTCCCGCTGCTGGATCATGCGGACTTCTCGTTGCTCGAATCGGAGCGTATTGGCCTTATCGGGCGAAACGGTGCGGGCAAGTCCTCGATGCTCAAGATCCTCGGGGGGCTGGAGAAGGCGGACGATGGCACCCTGCAGCTCCAGCAGAACCTGCGCGTCGCCTATGTGGCGCAAGAGCCTGCCCTGGACATGGAGGCCACCGTCTTCGCCGCGGCGAGCGAGGGCCTGGCGCATGTGATCGCCTCGCGCGAGATGTACTTGAATGCAGCGGAGGGAGCGGACCTGGACGCACTTCAGTCTGAAATAGAAGCCTACGACGCGTGGAACTGGGAGCAACGGGTGGAAGAGACGCTGCACCGTCTGCACCTGGACCCGGAGGCCCGTGTGGGGTCACTTTCCGGTGGTACGCGCAAACGTGTCGCCCTGGCCCAGGCGCTCGTGACCGCGCCCGATGTGCTGTTGCTGGACGAGCCGACCAACCATCTGGACCTCGATTCAATCGAATGGCTGGAGCAGTTGTTGATCGATTTCAAAGGCAGCGTGGTCACGATCACCCATGACCGGAGCTTCCTGAACCGCGTGGCGACCCGCATCATCGAACTCGATCGGGGCAAGCTGAGTTCGTACCCTGGCAATTTCGAGCAATACCTCCTGCAGAAGGAAGAGCAACTTGCGCAGGAGGCGGTGATCAACGCCAAGGCCGACAAGCTGCTTGCGCAGGAAGAGATCTGGATCCGAAAGGGTGTGGAGGCACGGCGCACGCGCAGCCAGAGCCGCATCAGCCGCTTGCAGGAGATGCGTGCGAGCCATGCGGCCCGTCGCAACGTGCAAGGCAGCGTCAACATGGACGTTGTTTCGGGACAGTCGAGCGGAAAGATCGTCGCGGAGCTGACGCATGCGTCCAAGTCCTTCGGCGCCAAGACCGTGGTCCGCGATTTCAGCAATACCATCCTGCGTGGCGACAAGGTGGGCCTGCTGGGGCCCAACGGCGCGGGCAAGACGACGCTGCTGAAGCTGATTCTTGGCGACCTGGAGCCGGACAGCGGCAAGGTTCGGCGTGGCACCAACATCGAGGTCGCCTATTTCGACCAGATGCGCGAGAAGCTCGACCTTGACGCGACGCTGGAGGACTTCATCAGCCCGGGCAGCGAGTGGATCGAGATCGGCAAGCAGCGCAAGCACGTGAAGAGCTACCTGAGCGATTTCCTGTTCTCGCCGGCGCGTGCCAACTCGCCGGTTCGATCGCTGAGCGGCGGCGAGCGCAACCGCTTGCTGCTGGCGCGCCTGTTCGCGCGACCGGCCAATGTGCTGGTGCTGGACGAGCCGACCAACGACCTGGACATCGACACGCTGGAGTTGCTGGAGGACCTGCTGCAGAACTACGACGGCACCGTGTTCCTGGTCAGCCATGACCGCACTTTCCTGGACAACGTGGTGACGAGCACCATTGCCTTCGAAGGCGACGGCAACTGGCGCGAATATGAAGGTGGCGTGCAGGACTGGCTGGTCCAGTCGAAGCGGGCGAGGGAGATCAACGCACAGCGTGCGGCCGCCGCGCCGACTCTCGCACCTGCAGTCGCCCCAGCACCCGCTCCTGTGCCGGCGCCGGCTGCCGCGACAGCCGCGATGCCGCGCAGGAAGCTCAGCTACAAGGAGCAGCGCGAACTCGACGCCTTGCCGGGCCGGATCGCGGAGCTGGAAGGCGAGCAGAAGGAGATTGCCGAGTTGCTGGAGCGCGATGGCGGCGCCATCTATTCGACGGAGGCCTCGCGGGCGGTGGAGCTTGGCGAGCGCCATGCGCACATCGACGACGAACTGATGGCGGCGCTGGAACGCTGGGAAGAATTGAGCGCCGCAGCCCGCTGAGGACGTTGAGTCTGTCTGACGCGGCGGCTCGCGGCTTCAGGCTATACACGGTGCCAATTCAACTTCGACTGGCACGCCATGCTTCGTCCACTGCGCTGGACCCTTGCCCTTCTCATTGCCATCGGCCTCTTGACGGCGGGTGGTTGCGCCGAGCTTCCAACGCAGGTCGACCGGCCGGTGTCGCATGCGCTGGCCTCCGCGGCAGGGACGCCGTTTGCGACGCTGGTGAGGCAGCGGCATGACGCGGCGAATGCCCGGTCCGATTCGGGCTTCCTGCTGCTCGACGGCCCGCAGGCTGCCTACGGCAGTCGGCTGGCCCTGGTGGACGGCGCGCAGAAGACGCTGGACCTGCAGTACTACGCCATCCATGCCGATGCGAGCACCCGCCGACTGATGCGGGCGGTGCGCGAGGCGGCGGCGCGCGGCGTCCGGGTGCGCATCCTCATCGATGACTTCCACAGCACCGGGCGCGATGCGCTGGTGCTGCAACTGGCCTACGTCGAGAACATCGAGGTGCGGCTGTTCAATCCGTTGGCCGGTGCGCGCGGTTCGACGATCGGGCGGTTGTTCAGTTCGATCGATGACGCATCGCGCATCCAGCAGCGCATGCACAACAAGCTGTTCCTTGCCGACAACGTGTTCGGCGTGGCTGGCGGGCGCAATCTGGGGGATGCGTATTTCGGCGTCGGGGAGAGCGGCAACTTCGTGGACCTCGACGTGCTGGCGGCCGGGCCGATCGTGCAGGACCTGTCGCGCAGCTTCGACACCTACTGGAACAACGAGCGCGCCTATCCGGTCCAGTCGCTGGTCAAGCGGGAGGAACTGGACAGGATCCGGGACGAGGCCCGGGCCGACGATGCCTCGAAGCCGGAGGCGGAGAAGCAACCGGCCGGGGCGCGGCGGGCCGTCGTCTGGGACGAGCAGCCGATCGACCTCGCGCAGGCCGACTTCACCTGGGCGCTGGCCGTGGTACTGGCCGACAAGCCCGGCAAGATCGCTTCCAGCGCCGAGGAAGCCGCCAGCGCGAGCCCCGCAGCAGCTCGCGCTTCCGGCAGGGAGGCAGTTGGACTGCAGGTCAGCCTGCCGGCTGGCGGGCAGCGCAAGGGCAACGACGCTTCTGGCAGTCGAGGGCAGGCGGCGATGCAGGACGTTGGCGGCGGGCGGCAGGCCACGGTGCAAGACGCGGCCCACGCCGCGGCAGGCGGCGACACGCTGGTCGAGGGCCTGCTGCAACTGATCGGCCAGGCGCAGAGCGACCTGCTGATCATCTCGCCCTACTTCGTGCCCGGACCGGACATCACGCAGGCGCTTTCGGCACTGCATGCGCGCGGCATCCGCGTGCGCGTGCTGACCAATTCGCTGGCTTCTAACGACGCGCCCGTCGCGCACGTCGGCTATGCGCGGCATCGGGAGGCGCTGCTGAAGCTGGGTGTCGATCTCTATGAATTGCGCAGCGAGCAGGCCGGCATCAACAGCGCCTTTGGCTCCTCGGGCTCCGTCACGGGTCAATCGCGCTCGATGCTGCATTCCAAAGTGCTTGTGATGGACAAGCGGCTGGTGGTGATCGGGTCGATGAACCTGGACCTGCGTTCGCAGAAGCAGAACACCGAGGTGGCGTTGCTCATCGGCAGCCGCGGGCTGTCGGGCGATACCACTGAACTTATTGAAAAGACCTTGCGCGAAGGCGCGTGGCATGTGGAACTGGTCGATGGTCGCCTGACGTGGCGCGCGCCGCAGGGCAGCGGGCTGCAGGACACGACGACCGAGCCGGATGCAAGTGCCGGCCTCAAGCTGATGCTCAAGGTGATCGGGCCGTTGGCCCCGGACAGCATGCTCTGATGCGGCATTGCCGAGCAGAGGGCCATGCGAATGCCTGCGGCGAGCAGGTCATTGGACTGACCGTCCATGCGGGTGGGACTGGACGACGGTCAACCGGTTCCGGGCGTCGGCCTGGCGCGTAGATGTGACCGCACAGCCGCTTGCAAGTCATGGGGGCGGCTGCACCCAGCGCGAGGCGGGCGGTCTGGAGTTCATGAGGCTATTCGGCTTCGATGCCGGCCTCCTTCACGATGCTGCCCCACTTGCGCGATTCGGCGGCCTGGAACCTGGCCATATCCTCGGGCGTGTTGGTGAAGACCTCGGTGCCGGTCGGGTCGTAGAAGATGGTCCTGGCGGCCTCGCTCTTCGCGGCCTTGACGAGCAACTCGTTGAGGTGCTTGACGACGGCGGGCGGTGTCTTCGCGGGCGCATACGCGGCGAACCAGTAGCCCATCTCGTAGCCCTTGACGCCGGCCTCGGCGATGGTCGGCACATCGGGTGCAAGCGGCGAGCGCTTGCTGCCCGAGACGCCGAGCGCGCGCAGCTTCCCCGACTTGACCTGCGGCAGCCCGGTGGCCGTGTCGGTGATCATCATGCTGATCTGGCCGCCGAGCAGGTCGGTGACGGCGAGCGTGTTGCTCTTGTAAGGCACGTGCAGCAGCTTGATGCCGGCCATCTGCTGCAGCAACTCGCCGGCCATGCGGCTCGATGAACTGCCGCTGCCGAAGCTGTACTTGCCGGGCTCCTTCTTCGCCATCGCGACGAACTCGGCCACGGTCCTGGCCGGGAAAGACGGGTTCACGACCATGATCTGCCCGCCCTTGCCCAGGGCGGTGATGGGCGCGAAATCCTTGACCGGGTCGTAGGGCATCTTCTTGTACAGGTGCTCGTTGGCCGCGTGCGTGGTGTTGGTGGTGATGAGCACGGTGTAGCCGTCTGGCGCGGCCTTGGCCACTTGCTGTGAAGCGATGAAGCCGCTGGCGCCGGCCTTGTTGTCGATGACCACGGGCTGTTTGGTCTCGGCGCTGACGCCGTTGCCGATGGCACGGGCAATCTGGTCGGTGGCGGTGCCGGCGGCGAAGGGGACGACGAAGGTGATGGGCTTGTCCGGGAAGGTGTCGGCCTGGGCAAGCGCGGGGGCAAGCGCCAGGGCGGCGATCGCGAGAGCGATTGAATGGATCGGGGTCATGGGTTTTGTCTCCGGATGGTTGGAAGTGGAATCTGATGGGGGTCTTTTCAGTCTTCGGCTGGGCCGGCGAGAAGATGCTGGAGCCCGGGCGGCACGCGGATCGGCATGTCGAGCAGCAGGAAGGACAGCGACTTGCCGTGCGTGTCGAGGTTCAGCGCATCGTTGACGCCGCCGTCGAGCACTGCGTCGAGCACGAAGTTCATGGCATGCAGCCTGGGCAGCACGAAGCGCTGCACGCGGCTGGGGGCGCGGTGGCGGAATTGCGCGGCGACAGCCTCGGGCGTGACCTGTTCGACGAGCAACGGGAACAGCTCGGGGTGCCAGGCGATCACGCTGATGTTGGAGCGGTCGCCCTTGTCGCCGGTGCGGCCGTGTGCGGCCCTGTAAAGACGAACCGAGGTCATTGGATGCCTTTCGCACTGGGCGCCGTGGAGAGTGCGCCCTCCACCATCTCGAACCCAACCGGCACCGCCTCGCGCGGCAACAGGCACGAGATCGTGTTGAGCCGGGGCGTGAGCGTGCTGCGGACGCCGCCGCCCCCGGCCGGGCCGCAGGTGTAGAGGGCCATCACCTCACGGCCGAGGCGTTCGGCTTCGGCGCGGTCGTCGTGCGTGGCGGCGACGCGCAGGCGGATGTCGCGCGCGCCGCCATCGGGCGTGGCGGCGAGCGCGCGGCCCGCGTCGTCGGCCAGGATGCTGACGGCGCCGATGAGGTCGACGCGCAGCTTGAGGCTGCCCAAGCGGCTGCGCAGTACCTCGGCGGCCAGACGCGCACGCGCTTCGGCTCGCGGGCCGGCGTAGGAGATCTCTCCTTCGGCCAGCCATCCGCCTTCATGGCATACGTTGACCTTGTAGTGCGTCGGGCGAGCATGGCCGCGAACGCCCGTGAGCGCGACATGGTCGGTGCCAGTGGCCTGGACTTCGGCGTCGCTGATGTCGGCGATGACGTCGGGCGTGAGGTAGGCCGCGGGGTCGTGCACTTCGTAGAGCAGTTGCTCCTTGACCGTGGCCTCGGTGACGAAGCCGCCGGTGCCGTCGGATTTGCCGACGGTGCAGCTTCCGTCGGACTGGATTTCAGCGATCGGGAAGCCGACGTTTTCGAGCCCCGGCACATTCTTGAAGCCGGGGTCCGCGAAGTAGCCGCCGCAGACCTGCGCGCCGCATTCGAGCAGGTGGCCGGCCATCGTCGCGCGGCCGAGCTTCTCCCAATCGTCGGCGCGCCAGCCGAAGTGCGACATGGCCGGGCCGACCGCCAGCGACGGGTCGGCCACGCGGCCGCACACCACGATCTGCGCGCCGGCGTCGAGCGCGGCAGCGATGGGTTCTGCTCCGATGTAGGCGTTGGCGCTGACGATGCGCAGGCCGTCGATGCGCTCGCCGAGTTGCTCGCGCAGCAAGGCGCGTTGCGCCAGGGCGGAGAGGTCGTCGCCCTCGACCACGGCGATGCGCGGCATCGGCGCGCCGAGTTCACGGGCGATGCGTGCGATGTGTCGTGCGGCGGCGCGCGGGTTGGCTGCGCCGAAGTTGCTGACGATGCGGATGTCGTTCGCCATGCAGCGCGCCAGCACCGGTCGCAGCATGGCGTCGAGCAGGGGCTCGTAGCCGGCATCGTGATCGGCACGCCGACGCAGTTGCGCGAGCGCAAGGGTGCGCTCGGCCAGCGTCTCGAAGATGAGGAACGCGCGCTGGCCGCCGGGGCCGGCGGCGAGCCGGGCGATGAGCGTGTCGACCACAGGGCCGGCAGCATCGGTGCGGTCGCCTGAAAAGCCGGCGGCGCAACCGATCAACAGCGGGGGTGGGATGGTGGGATTCATTCGCCTCTTTGTCTCGTATGGAGGCTGAATGTAGGCCGCGGGTCTTCATCCGTAAAATCGAATGTTCAGATCGATTCATCCAAATAGCAGATCGATGAGCACCCCCGACCTTTCCACGCGACAACTGCGCGCGTTCGCCGCGCTGGCCGAGCAACGCAACTTCACGCGGGCGGCGCAGACCTGCCATTTGTCGCAGCCCGCGTTCAGTGCATTGATCCGCACGCTGGAAGAGACGCTCGGCGCACGCCTGTTCGACCGCGACACGCGCAGCGTTCAACTCACGCCCGAGGGCCGGCTGTTCGAAGCCTCGGCGAGGCGCCTGCTCGACGACATGCAAGGCGCGGTCGGCGAACTGGCCGATCATGTGGAGCGACGCAAGGGCCGTGTCAGCGTGGCTGCATTGCCTTCACTCGCGGCCGGCTGGTTGCCGGGCATCCTGGCCGAGTTCATGAAGGCGTGGCCCGGCATCACGGTCGAGTTGCACGATGCGTTGTCGGACGCATGCATCGCGCAGTTGCGCAGCCATCAAGCGGACTTTGCGCTGGCGGCCTCGGGCGCGGGCGCCGCTTCGGCGAGCGACCTGCGCGGGAGCAAGCTGTGCAGCGACGGCTTTCATCTCGTGTGCCAGAAGGACCATCCACTCGCCAAGGTGCCGAAGCTGACGGCCAGGCAGTTGGCACCGTGGCCCTTCATCCAGATGGCACGCAACAGCAGCGTGCGGCAGTCACTCGATGCGGCACTGCATCCGCTGCGGTTGAACGCGGTGTTCGAGGTGGAGCATCTGGCGACGGTGATGGGGCTGGTCGAGGCCGGGGTGGGGATCAGCGTGGTGCCGGCGTTGACACTGTTCCACTTCCGGCGCGAGACGCTGGTGACGCGGCCCCTGCCGGTGCCGGGGCTGACGCGGACGATCTATCTGGTTCAGCGGAGGGAGGGAAGCTTGTCTGTGGCTGCGCAGACGCTGCATGACTTGATCGTGGAGAGGATGGGGGCGTTGCGGTTTGAATGAACGCGAACGTGTCGAATGGTCCGAGTCAGCACACACCAAGCGCGGCATGCGGTGCGGCGCGGCCGACCCTTCAGCGCCTCCGAAGCGCGCAGCGTTTGGCGGGTCAGGGCCATGTGCTGTTTGAGCGAAGCGAGTTCACATGGACCCCGCCAAACGCGAGCACTGCAGGGGAGCCCCGAAGGGGCCGGCGCAGTAGGGTCGGCTGGGCCGTGCCGCGTGCCGGGCGCTCTCACCACTGGGCGCAAGGCAAGCAGCGTCACCCCCGCACCCGCCCGAACACCTTCCAGAACTCCGCATCCTGCGCCGTCGCGAAGTTGATCCGCATCAGCGTCGACGGCGGCCGTCGCGCGTGGAACAGCGAACCTGGCGCCAGCAAGTAGCCCTCATCCAGCATGCGCTGCGTCAACGCATCGGTATCGACACCGGTATCAACCCAGCCGAACAGCCCCGCCGGTTCCGACACGAACGTGCAGTCATGCGACAACGCCAGCTTCACCGTCCGCGCACGCGCCCCATCGAGCCGCACGCGAATGCGATCCGCATGCCGGCGCAGTTGCCCCTGGTCGATGCACCATGCCAACGCGCGCTCGAACAGCGCGGGCGTGGTCAAGGTCGCGAGCAGCTTGGTTTCGAGCAGGCCGCCCAGCAACCCCGGCGGCGCGGCCAGAAACCCGATGCGCCAGTTCGGCGCCAGGATCTTCGCGAAGCCGCTCACGTAGATCGTGCGCTGCAACCCGTCGAGCGCGCACAGCCGGGTTGCATGCTCGGGCGCGAGATGGCTGTAGGTGTCGTCCTCGACGATGTGGAAGTCGTGCTTGTTGGCCAGTTGCAGCACCCGGTGCGCGCTGCCCGGCGAGAGGCTGTAGCCGGTCGGGTTGTGCAGCACGCTCACGCTCACGAACAGCTTGGGCTTGTGCGCCTCGCAATACTTCGCCATCACCTCCAGGTCGGGCCCGTCGGCGCGGCGCGGCACCGGCAGGATGCGCATGCCGAGCGACTCCAGCCGCGCGAACTCGATGGCCCAGCCCGGCTCCTCGACCATCACCGGGTCGCCGGCGCGCAGCAGCGTGCGGCTCACGATGTCCAGCGCATGCGTGGCGCCGATGGTCGTGATGATCTGGTCGGGCGCGGCGGGCACGTTGATGCTCACCAGCTTCTGCGACAGGCTGCGGCGCAGGGCGGTGTCGCCCAGCGGTTCGCCGTATTGCAGCGACAGGTCCTGCAGCGCGCGTGTACTGGTCAGGCGGCGCAGCGAGGTCGGCATGAAGGTCGACTCCATCCAGTCCGGCGGAAACACGCCCATGCCGGGCTGCGGCTTGTCGCTCTGGCGGTGGAACATGCCACGGATCAGGGAACTGGCATCGGCCGGTACGCCTGAGGCCGGCAGCGGGCTCGCGATGGCATGGACGACCGGACCCGGCGTCCGGGCGTCCTGCCCCGCGGCCGAGTCGCGCACATAGAAACCACGCTGGCGTCGCGCCTCGACCAGGCCTTGCGCCAGCAGCTGGTCGTACGCTGCGACGACCGTGTGCGGGCTCACGCCCTGTTGCCGCGCGCACTCGCGCACCGAAGGCAGGCGCGCGCCGGGCGCGAGCAGGCGCGTGCGGATGCGTTCGGCAAAGCGGCCGGCCAACTGCTCGGTCAGCGACTGTGTGGAAGTTCTCGTCAGCATGCGCAGTTTTGATCTGTGTCGATGGATGAACCAATACAGAGCCAAATCATGTTCGCCAATCTGTATTGGTACTGTAATGGTCCTCAGTTTAGAGTCTGTGTCATGAACTGGCAAGAATTCACTGCGCTGCTGGTGTTGGCCACGGCGATGAGTTTTTCGCCCGGCCCGAACACCACGCTCTCCACCGCCCTCGCGGCCAACGGCGGCTTGCCGCGCGCGATGCGCTTCATCGTCGCCGTGCCGGTGGGCTGGACGCTGTTGCTCGCGTTGTGCGCGGCCGGCGTCGGCGCGCTGGTGACGGCCGCGCCCATGCTCCGGCTGGCCATCAAGGGCCTGGGCATCGCCTACCTGCTGTGGCTGGCTTTCAAGCTGAGCAACAGCGGCACGCTGGGCAGTGCCGATGGCAAGCAGCTTGACGTTGGCTTCGGTCAGGGCGTGATGCTGCAATTCCTCAACATCAAGGCCTGGCTGCTGGCACTCACGCTGGTGGCCGGATGGATCGCCGGCCGGCCCGACGCACTGAGTCGTTTTGCGATCGTCGCGCCGGTCATGCTGATGTATGCCTTTGCCAGCAACTTCGCCTATGCGCTGGTCGGCGCGCTGCTGCGGCAGTGGCTGGCGCACGGCAAGCGCCTTTTGTGGTTCAACCGCGCGATGGCGGCGGTGCTGGTGCTGACGGCTTTCTGGATGTTCGAGACATGAAGAAGATCAAGGACGAAACCCTCGGGATGTGGCTCGGCGTGCTGGGCGTGGCCTTCTTCGCGGTGACGCTGCCGATGACCCGGCTGGCCACGGGCACGGTCGATGCGCCGCAACTCTCGCCGTGGTTCGTGACGGTCGGCCGCGCGGCGCTGGCGGGCATGTTGTCGCTCGTGTTCCTGCTGGCCACGCGCTCGTCATTGCCGCAGCGCCACCAATGGAAGCCGCTGGGGATGGCGGTGCTGGGCAACTGCCTTGGCTTTCCCCTGCTGCTTGGCTATGCACTGCGCATGGTCACCGCGAGCCATGCGGCGGTGATCACGGCGCTGTTGCCGCTGGCGACGGCGGCCGTCGCCGCATGGGTGCTGCACCAGCGGGCGCGCTTCGGCTTCTGGGTGTGCGCTGTGCTCGGCAGCTTGCTGGTGGTCGCGTTCTCCATGCTGCGTGCGAGCCAGCATGGCAACGGCTTCGGGTTCGAATGGGCCGACCTGTTGCTGGTCGGCGCGGTGGTGGCGGCTTCCGTCGGATACGTCTATGGCGCACAGGTCACGCCGTCGCTGGGGGCCGAGCGGGTGATCTGCTGGGTGTGCGTGATGGCACTCCCGTTCAGTTTGCCGGCCACCCTGTTGCTGTGGCCGCAACAGCCGATAGCGACCTCGTCCTGGGCCGGCTTCGTCTATGTCGGCGTGTTTTCGATGTGGATTGGCTTCTTCGCCTGGTACCGCGGGCTGGCACTCGGCGGCGCGCTGCGGGTGAGCCAGACGCAACTGCTGCAGCCTTTCCTCTCGATCCTTGCCGCCGTGCCTTTGCTGGGCGAGGCGCTGGATGTCGTGACGCTGGGCTTCGCGGCTGCCGTCGTGGCGACGGTCGTGGTCGGCAAGAAGCTGTCGCAACCGCGTGCCGTTGCGCGCCCCGTCACCGCTGGAGGAACAGCATGACCACGGAAACCTGGCTGGCCTTCAGCCTCTTCGCCCTGGTGAGCTCGATCACGCCGGGCCCCAACAACACGATGATGCTGGCCTCCGGCGTCAACTTCGGCTTTGCCCGCTCGGTGCCGCACATGGTGGGCATCACCGTCGGCTTCTGCTTCATGATCCTGCTGATGGGCATGGGCCTGGGCGCGGTGTTCGAACGCTTTCCCGTGCTGTACACCGCCATGCGCTATGCCGGCGGCGCCTACATGCTCTACCTGGCCTGGAAGATCTTTCGCAGCCGCTCCGCGAGTGATGCGGTGCAGGACGGCGCGCCCGAGGTGCGGCCGATGGGCTTCACCGCGGCGGCGGCCTTCCAGTGGGTCAACCCCAAGGCCTGGGTGATGGCGCTCGGCGCAATCACCACCTATTTGCCAGCCGGCCATTCGCTGTGGCAACTTCTCGCCTTGACGGGCGTGATGGCGGTCATCAACATGCCAAGCACCGGCTCCTGGGCGCTGTTCGGCAGCAGCATGCGCCGCTACTTGCAGCAACCGGCCTTTCTTCGCGCCTTCAACACCGTCGCGGCCCTTGCGCTGGTCGCCTCGCTCTACCCTTTGCTCACCCACTGAATCCATATCACCGAACGGAGAACAACATGACAACCACCTGGAAACTGGCCACCCGCGCCGAGAAAATGAACCCTTCGGTGCTGCGCGAGATCCTCAAGGTCACCGAGCGCCCCGGCATCATCAGCCTGGCCGGCGGCCTGCCCTCGCCCAAGACCTTCCCGATCCAGGAATTCGCCGACGCCTGCGCCCACGTGCTGCACACCGACGGCCAGGCCGCGCTGCAATACGCCGCGAGCGAAGGCTACGGCCCGCTGCGCCAGGCAGTGGCCGACATGCTGCCGTGGAACGTCGACCCGGCGCAGGTGCTGATCACCACCGGCTCGCAGCAGGGCCTGGACCTGGTGGCCAAGGTGCTGCTCGATCCGGGCAGCCGCGTGCTGGTCGAGACGCCGACCTACCTCGGCGCGCTGCAGGCCTTCGCGCCGATGGAGCCGGTGCCGGTCAGCGTGGCCAGCGATGACGACGGCGTGATCGTCGATGACCTCGTGGCCCAGGCCCGGGGCAGTGCGGGGCAGGAGGCGGCGCGTTTCGTCTACCTGCTGCCCAACTTCCAGAACCCGACCGGCCGCACCATGACCGAGGCGCGTCGCCAGGCCGTGACGGAAGCTGCCGCAAAGGCCGGCCTGCCGATCGTGGAAGACAACCCCTACGGCGAACTCTGGTTCGACGAAGCCCCGCCGCTGCCGCTGGCCGCGCGCAACCCCGACGGCGTGATCTACCTCGGCTCCTTCTCGAAGGTGCTGGCGCCGGGCCTGCGCCTGGGCTTCCTGATCGCGCCGAAGGCGGTCTACCCCAAGCTGCTGCAGGCCAAGCAGGCGGTCGACCTGCACACGCCGATCTTCACGCAGCGCATGGTGTCGGCGGTGATGAAGGACAACTTCCTCGCGCGTCACGTGCCGACGATCCGCGCGCTCTACAAGCGCCAGCGCGATGCGATGGTCGCCGCGTTGAGGCGCGAGATGAAGGGCCTGGACGTGCAGTTCAACGTGCCCGTGGGCGGCATGTTCCTGTGGGCGCGCATGCCCGAGGGCATCGACACGGTGAAGCTGCTGCCGCGTGCGGTGGAACGCAACGTGGCCTTCGTGCCGGGCGCGCCTTTCTATGCAGGCCCGGGCGACTCGCGCACCATGCGCCTGTCGTTCGTGACGGCCAATGTCGACGAGATCGATACGGCCATCGCCGCGCTGGCGGCCACGGTGCGCGAGGAACTGGCGGCGCAGGCGAAGGCCCAGCCCGCAGCCGCCCTGGGCTGACCGACCTTCACAGGACTGAAGCATGCACATCGCCATCCTCACCTTCGACGGCTTCAACGAGCTCGACTCGTTCATTGCGCTGGGCATCCTCAACCGCGTGAAGAAGCCGGGCTGGCGCGTGACGCTGGCCGCGCCGACGCCATCGGTCACGTCGATGAACGGCGTCACGGTGCAGATCGCTTCCTCGCTGCAGGAAGCCTGCGCGGCCGATGCCGTGATCGCCGGCAGCGGCATGCGCACGCGCGAGGTCGCGGCCGACGCCGCGGTGATGTCCGCGCTGCGGCTCGACCCCTCGCGCCAGTTGATCGGCGCACAGTGCTCGGGCACTTTGCTGTTGGCGAAACTGGGCCTGCTCGGCCGCGTGCCGGCATGCACCGACCTCACCACCAAGCCGTGGGTTCAGGAAGCCGGCGTGCAGGTGCTGGAGCAGCCCTTCTTCGCCCGCGGCAACGTGGCGACGGCCGGCGGCTGCCTGTCGTCGACCTACCTGGCGGCCTGGCTCATCGCGCGGGCGGAAGGCGTCGACACGGCAGCCGCCGCCATCCACTACGTGGCACCGGTCGGCGAGAAGGACGAATGGGTCGCGCGCACGCTGCGCAACATTGCGCCCTATCTACCGACGAGCGCCGCTGCCGCGGACCTCGCGCTCACCTGACACGGCGGCCGACATGATCGACCTCGCGACTTGGGGCTTGTTCGGGGTCGCGGTGCTGGCACTGTTCGCGTCGCCGGGGCCGAACATGGCGTTGCTCGCGGCGGTGATGCTCGGGCTGGCCGTGCGCCTGCTCCTGCTCGACCGTCCCGCCCGCTAACCTTCTTGCCGACCTTCAAACCCGAAAGAACCGACGACATGCTCAACATCTGGGGCCGCATCACTTCGATCAACGTGCGCAAGGTGGTCTGGTGCGCGCAGGAACTGGGACTGGACTTCCAGCGCACCGAAGCCGGCGGCAAGTACGGCGTCGTGCAGACCCCCGAGTACCGCGCGCTCAACCCGAATGCGCTGGTGCCGGCCATCGACGACGGCGATGGCGACGACGCCTCGCATGTGAAGCTGTGGGAATCAAACGTGATCGTGCGCTACCTCTGCGCCAAGTATTCGTCCGGCCGGCTGTACCCGGAGCCGCTGCCCGAGCGCTTCGACGCGGAGCGCTGGATGGACTGGCAGCAGACCACCTTCAACCGGGCCAGCGCACCGGCCTTCGTGCAATGGGTGCGCACGGCGCCGGCCGATCGCAACCCGGACGTCATCGCGGCGTCTGTCCACGCCACCGAGCCGCTGTTCGCGATCCTCGATGCACACCTGGCCACGCGGCGCTTCATGCTCGGCGAGAGCTTCACCATGGCCGACATACCGCTGGGCTGCGAGGCGCACCGCTGGTTCGGACTGCCGCCGACCGAATACACGCGGCCGGCCTGGCCGCATGTCGAGCGCTGGTTCGGGGAACTGCGGTCGCGCTCCGGCTCGCGCGGTGTGCTGGACCTGGCGCTGGAGTGAAACCCACATGAAAACCCGTGCCTTCCAGCAAGTCGATGTCTTCACCGCCGTGGCGTACCGGGGCAACCCGGTGGCCGTGGTGCTCGATGGCAGCGATCTCGACGATGCCGAGTTCCAGCGCTTCGCGCAATGGACCAACCTGTCGGAGACCACCTTCCTGCTGCCGCCGACCGAGCCCGGCGCCGACTACCGCATCCGCATCTTCACGCCCGGCGGCGAGATGCCCTTTGCCGGCCATCCGACGCTCGGCAGTTGCCGTGCCTGGCTCAAGGCCGGCGGCAAGCCGAAGTCGACAGAGTTCATCGTGCAGCAGTGCGTGACCGGGCTGGTCACGATCCGCCGCGACGGCGCGCGCCTGGCCTTTGCCGCGCCGCCATTGAAGCGCACTGCGCCCAGCCCGACGATGCTGGCCAAGATCGCGCATGCGCTGGGCCTGAAGGCGGCGCAAATCCTGACAGCGCAGCAACTGGACAACGGGTCTGATTGGCTGGGCCTGCTGCTGGACGAAGTCGACAGCGTGCTGGCGCTGGTGCCGGACCATCGCGCCCTGAAGGAACTCGGCGTCAAGGTCGGCGTCGCGGCCATTGCGCAGGCGCCCTCCCCCACGCAGTTGATCGCACGCTCGAACCGCGAGGCCAGGGCTTTCGGCGGCAGCGCCCAGGGCAGCGTCGACCTGGAGGTGCGCGCCTTCGCTGCCGCCACCGGCATCGAGGAAGACCCGGTCACCGGCAGCCTGAACGCCGGCCTCGCCCAGTGGCTCATCACCGACGGACACATGCCCGAGCGCTACCTCGTCGGCCAGGGCCAGTGCCTCGGCCGCGACGGGCGCGTGAGCGTCGAGCGCGATGCCGAAGGCCGGATCTGGATCGGCGGCGACACGGTGGTGTGCATCGAGGGAGCGGTCACGCTCTGATGGCATGCGCCCTGCCGGCACGACCGCCCTGCTCGATCACCTCGTGATCGCCGCGCGCACGCTCGACGAAGGCGTGCAGTGGTGCGAGGCGACGCTGGGCGTCACGCCGGGGCCGGGCGGCGTGCATTCATTGATGGGCACGCACAACCGGCTGCTCAATGTCGCGTCGCTGGCCTTTCCCCTGGCCTACCTCGAGATCATCGCCATCGACCCCGAGCGGCGCCCCGCGCGCACGGGCAAGCTGCACCGCTGGTTCGACCTGGACGACCCGATGCTGCAACTGGCGC
Organism: Variovorax sp. dw_954; assembly: GCF_018449755.1. Lineage (NCBI taxonomy): Bacteria > Pseudomonadati > Pseudomonadota > Betaproteobacteria > Burkholderiales > Comamonadaceae > Variovorax > Variovorax sp. dw_954. The sequence continues at coordinate 15,917 of NZ_JAAVVD010000026.1, forward strand.
TGGCGCGCGGCGGCCCACAGCTCGTTCACCTCGTCGCGCGTGTGACCAACGCCGCCGCGGCGGTGCATGCGCTGGCACACATGGCCACGCACATCGACCGCGGCCACCTCATCGAAGCCTCGCGCGACACCGCCGCCGGCCGGCTCGACTGGCGGATCACCGTGCGCGACGATGGCCAGCGCCTCTTCTACGGCGCCCTGCCGACGCTGATCCAGTGGGGGCCGGTGCACCCGATCGACACGATGCCGGCGTCGGGCCTCCAACTGCTCGGGCTGGCCGCTTCGCATCCGCGCGTGGACAGCCTGCGCAGTGCACTCGAGGCCATCGGCTTCGATGCGATGACCTTGAAGCAGGGACCGCCCAACCTCACCGCCACCTTGACCACGCCGCGCGGCGTGGTCACGCTCGAATCGAAAGGACACTGAACATGCTCGCCCTCCACGAACTCGCCTGGTTCGCACTCGCCTCCCTGCTGCTCGCACTCACGCCGGGGCCGAACATGATCTATTGCGTCTCGCGCACGCTGGTGCAGGGGCGGCGCGCTGGATTGATCTCCCTGGGCGGCGTGATGCTGGCCTTCCTGGTGCACCTGGTGGCCGCCGCGCTCGGACTCACCGCGGTGCTGCTCGCGGTGCCGCTGGCCTTCGATGCGATCCGCCTGGCCGGCGCGGCCTACCTGCTGTGGCTGGCCTGGCAAGCCGTCAAGCCCGGGGGCACCGCGCCCTTCGAGCCGCGCGCACTCCCGGCCGACCCGCCGGGCAAGTTGTTTCGCATGGGCTTCGTCACCAACCTGCTGAACCCCAAGGTCGCGATGTTCTACCTCTCGTTCTTTCCGCAGTTCATCCATCCCGACCGCGGCTCGGTGCTCTGGCAGAGCGCGCAGCTGGGCGCGGTGCAGATCCTCGGCAGCGGGTTGGTCAACAGCATGATGATCGTCTTCGCTGCGGCGATCACGGCAGTGCTGTCGCAAAGCTCGGGCTGGCTGCGTGCGCAACGCTACGTGATGGGCAGCGTGCTGGCCGCGCTCGCAGTGCGCGTCGCACTCACGGAGCGCAAGTGAACTTCACACGCGAGGAGATCGAGGCCGCGCAAGCCACCGTCCATGCGGCCATGCCGCCCACGCCGCAGTACGTGTGGCCGCTGCTCGGCCAGCGGCTCGGCTGCACGCTCTGGGCCAAGCACGAGAACCACACGCCGGTTGGCGCCTTCAAGATTCGCGGCGGCCTTTGCTACCTCGAATCGCTGGCGCGCGAACAGCCCGGGGTGCGCCATGTGATCAGCGCCACGCGCGGCAACCACGGCCAGTCGATCGGCTTCGCGGCGCGGCGTCACGGACTGGCCGCGACCATCGTGGTGCCGCATGGCAATTCGGTCGAGAAGAACGCGGCCATGCGCGCGCTGGGCGTCACGCTCGTCGAGCATGGCGACGACTTCCAGGCCGCCTCCGAGCATGCGGCCCTGCTGGCCGAACGCGATGGCCTGCATCGCGTGCCCTCGTTCGCGCGCGAACTGGTGCGTGGCGTGGCCACATGCTGGGTCGAGTTCTTCGAGGCGGTGAAGCGCGCCGGCGATGTGCCCGACGTGCTGTTCGTGCCCATCGGCCTGGGCTCGGGCTTTGCGGCTGCGGCCGCGGCACGCGCGCATTGCAAGGTATCGACGCGGCTCATCGGCGTGGTTTCCGCGCATGCGACGGCGTATCGCGATTCCTTCCTTGCAGGCCACGCCGTCGATGCGCCCGTGACCACGCTGCTGGCCGATGGCATGGCCTGTCGAACGCCGGTGCCCGAGGCGCTCGAGATGTTGCGCCGCGAGGCCGAGGACGTGGTCACCGTCACTGACGGCGAAGTGGCGCAGGCCATGCGCGCCCTCTTCACCGACACGCACAACGTTGCCGAGGGCGCTGGCGCCGCAGCGCTCGCTGCAGCCATGCAGCAACGAGAACGCTGGCGCGGCAGGACGGTCGGCATTGCCGTGAGCGGTGGCAACGTCGATGCGCCGCTGTTCGCGAACGTGCTGACGATGCCCGCTCCAACCGGGAATATTTGACCCTTTGGCTCGGGCGTTTTTGCCTACGACTTAAGTTATATACCTGAACTAGTCCCTACAATATCTTTGCCGGACAGTGATTCGTGTCAAAACGAACCCTGGTTTTTTTCTCTACCTCCCTGGAAGAAAGCCGCCGGACTTCGCGGCCGCTTCGTGCGGCCGCTTTTTCTTTGGGGGTCGCAAAACGCTTTGCGAGCCGGTCGCAGCCGGGACAAGCACCCCGCCCGCCCTTTGCCAGAATCGTCGGCATGGGAACCCTCTACCTCGTGCGCCATGGGCAAGCTTCATTCGGCGCGGCCGACTACGACAACCTCAGCGAACTGGGCCACAAGCAGGCGGTGCGGCTCGGCGAATACTGGCGCGAGCGCGGCATGCAGTTCGACGCCGTCATCACCGGCACGCTCAAGCGCCATCGGCAAACCTGGGAAGGCATCGCAAAGGGGCTGGGCCTCGCCAACCAGGACGTGCTGCCGTGGCCCGGCCTCAACGAGTACGACAGCGAGGCGATCGTCGCGACCATCCACCCCGGCGAGTTGCCGAAGGCCGACACGCCAGAGTTGTACCGAAAGCACTTCCGCCTGCTGCGCGACGGCCTCAGCGTCTGGATGCAGGGCAAGACCGAGCCGGTCGGCATGCCGAACTACATCGACTTCCTCGCGGGCGTGACGACCGCGCTCGACCATGTGCGCGACAAGCACCACGGCGCGAAGGTGCTGGTGGTGTCGAGCGGCGGCCCAATCTCCACTGCCGTCGGCCATGTGCTCGGCACCAGCGCGGAGACCACCATCGAACTCAACCTGCGCATCCGCAACAGCTCGATCACCGAGTTCGCGTTCACGCCCAAGCGCCACATGCTCGTCACCTACAACACGCTTCCGCACCTTGACGGTCCGGCGTACGAGGACTGGATCACCTACTCCTGAAGACGTAGGTGCCGCGGCAGCCGAGGATGGGCGCATGATCGGCCGATGCTCTCCGCCTTCGACATCTTCAAGATCGGCATCGGCCCGTCGAGTTCGCACACCGTCGGCCCGATGCGCGCCGCGCAGCAGTTCGCCAGCAGCCTGGAGCGCGATGGCCTCCTTGTCGACACGACCCACGTGCGGTGCGAGTTGTTCGGCTCGCTCGGCGCCACCGGCGCGGGCCACGCGACCGACCAGGGCGTGATCCTCGGCCTGTTCGGCGACACGCCGGACGGCGTCGACCCGGCTACCGTGCAGCCCCGGCTCGCGGCCTTGCGCAAGTCGGGCCAGCTCCTGCTGCTGGGCCGGCATGCGATCGCTTTCGACAGGGTGCGCGACATCCCCTTCCTCGGCGAGCAGTCGATGCCCGAGCATCCGAATGCGATGCGCTTCACAGCGTCGGCGGCGGATGGCTCGACCCTGGCGCAGCGCTGCTATTTCTCGGTGGGCGGCGGCTTCGTGGTCGAGGGCGGCGCACATCCGGACGCGGTGCCCGAGGTCGCGCGCGACTGGCCCTGGCCCTTCCGCACCGGCGACGAACTGATGGCCCAGGCCAACGCCAGCGGCTTGTCGGTCGCGCAACTCATGATGGCCAACGAATGCGCCTGGCGCCCCGAGGCCGAGGTGCGCGCCGGACTGCTGCGCATCTGGTCCGTGATGCGCGAGTGCGTCCAGCGCGGCTTCGGCATCGACAACCCGATGGCGGCCTTGCCGCTGCCCGGCCCGCTGCGCATGCGCCGCCGCGCGCCTGAACTGCGGCGCGAACTCGATGCGCAACAGGGCGCGGCCGATCCGCTGGCAGCAATGGACTGGGTCAATGCGTTTGCCATGGCGGTGAACGAGGAGAACGCGGCCGGCGGCCGGGTGGTCACGGCGCCGACCAACGGCGCGGCCGGCGTGGTGCCCGCGGTGATGCACTACTACACGCGCTTCGTGCCCGCGGCGAGCGACGGCGGCATCGTCGACTTCCTGCTCACGGCGGCCGCGATCGGCATGCTCTACAAGGCCAACGCATCGATTTCAGGGGCGGAGGTCGGCTGCCAGGGCGAAGTCGGCGTGGCATGCTCGATGGCGGCCGGCGCGCTGGCCGCCGTGATGGGCGGCACGCCCGCGCAGGTGGAGAACGCGGCCGAGATCGGCATGGAGCACAACCTCGGCCTGACCTGCGACCCGGTCGGCGGCATGGTGCAGATCCCCTGCGTCGAACGCAACGCGATGGGCGCGGTGAAGGCGATCAACGCGGCGCGGATGGCGCTGCGCGGCGACGGCAGCCACTATGTGTCGCTGGACGCGGTGATCCAGACCATGAAGCAGACCGGCGAGGACATGAAGTCGACCTACAAGGAGACTTCGCTGGGCGGGCTCGCGGTGAACGTCGTGGAGTGCTGAGCAGCCTCACTCGACCGCGGCCGCATCGCTCAACTCGCGCAACAAGTCCGAAGGCCACGCTCGTGAACGCACGCTTGAACGCGTGGCGCTTGCGTGAACCTGACCGGCCTTGCAGCCGAAGTTCAGCGCGTCTTGAGCGCGCCAGCGGCGTGCGCAGGCGCCTGCACCGAGACCGGTGTCACGTCCTGCCGGGCGCCCGCAGTCGTCGGCCGATAGGTCTCCTCTTTCCACCCCTTGGCCGAATTCACCGCGCCGAAGGATTTCTCGGCCCGAACGCCATTGCAGACGGTGTCGGAGAAAGTCACCTTGCCGTCGGCGTCGATGCAGCGATGAACGCCGGCCATCGCAGGCGCTGTGGCCAGCGCGAGCAGCGCGGCCAGGACGGGCATGGAATGCATGTTCATGGAAGAAGTCCTTGTCGGGAGGGTGTTCATCAACGCAGCACGCGGCCTTCGGCCGTGATGTAGACCAGGTCGACGGTGCGCGCCGTGTCGTGCAGGGGCGGTCGCAGGTTGACTCGAAAGCCGCCCACGTCGTAGTCGTTCATGCCCGTCATCGCTTTCTGCAGCACGGCCCGCGTGGGCGCGGGCCCGGCGCGGCGCACGGCCTCGGCGAGCGACTTGGCAGCAATGAAGCCTTCGAGTCCTTCGTACGAGGCGGTCTGGTCGGAGTCGGCCAGTGCCGCGAGGTATTCCTTGACGATCGGCGTGCGGCTGTTGTCGCGTGGGGCCGGCACCACCTGCGAAATGATCACGCCCCGGATGTCCTTGCCGAGCGCGGTGTAGAGCGGGTCGATGCCGACGACGGAAAAGGTCATCAGCGCGCTGCCGTAGCCGGCCTTGCGCATCTCGCGCACGAAAGCAGCGGTGGTCTGCGAGAGCGAGGCCTGCACCACCGCCTGCGGTTGTGCCTTCATCACGCTGGCAACGGCCTCCGCCACCTGGGTGCCCCCCGATGCCACTTTCGCCACGGCGACCGGCGGCGCCAGCTTGAGCTCGACCGCGGCGTCCTGCAGCGCCTGCAACGCCGCGCGGCCCATGGCGTCGTCGTCCACCACCACGGCGATGCGCTTCTGCCCCAGCGTGTCGCACTGACGCAGCATCGCGTAGGCCTCGTCGGCCATGCTCGGGCGGACGTGGAAGACGTGCCCGTGGGCCTTGTCGCGCAGCGCGTCGGCCGCTGCAAAGGGTGCGAAGAAGGGAGCGCCCTGCTTCTGTGCGACCGAGGCGCCGGCCTCCGCGCTGGCAGTGCCGACGAAGCCGAACAGCACATCCGCGCCCTCGGCCAGCAGCTTGGTGGCGTTGGCGCCGGCCTTGTCGGCGTTATAGGCGTCGTCTAGCTGCCGCAGTTCAATCGTGGGGCCGCCTGCAGTGGCAACGCGGTCGTTGTAGCCGCCCACGAACAGCTTGGCGCCGCCCGCAAAGGCCATGCCGATTTCGCTGGCCGCCCCCGTCATCGGGATGGACTGCCCGACGATCAGCTTGCCCGCCGCCGCGCCTCGCCTTGCGCCGGTGGTTTGCGCGTGCAAAGGGCCCGCCAGTCCCAGCAGCGCCCATGCGCCTGCTGCGTGGCCGAATCGTCTGCGCGAAGCCTGAAGAGACATTGAGAGACCTTTGCAACAATATTTTACAAAGGTGAATCATAGGACTTCCGATCGGCTCATGCCCCAAGCCGCGCGCATGTAACGACGACGGCAAACGTGCAGTTCAGCACGCTTCGAGCCGCCGGAGGGGCTCCGGCCGACTCAGGCCGTCGCGGGCGAAGGCGAGCGCATGCCGCGCGCGCCGGCGCGGAGACGTGCGTAGCGGTCGATGGCCAGCCCGTCGGTGCTGATCTCCGGCCGCTGCCCGGTCACCATGTCCGCGACCAGCTTGCCCGACCCGCAGGCCATGGTCCAGCCCAGCGTGCCGTGGCCGGTGTTCAGGAACAGGTTGGGGAATTGCGTGGCGCCGATGACCGGCGTGCCGTCCGGGGTCATGGGGCGCAGGCCGGTCCAGAACGATGCGCGCTTGACGTCGCCGCCGGGGAACAGGTCGTTGACCACGAGTTCCAGCGTGGCGCGGCGGCGCGGGTCGAGCCGCAGGTCGAAGCCGCCGAGTTCAGCCATGCCGCCCACGCGGATTCGGTCGTCGAAGCGGGTGACGGCGATCTTGTAGGTTTCGTCGAGCACGGTCGATTGCGGCGCGAATGCCGGGTCGACCAGCGGCACCGTCAGCGAATAGCCCTTCACCGGATAGACCGGCAGGTCGAGGCCCAGTGGCGTCAGGAAGTCGCGCGAATAGCTGCCGAAGGCCAGCACGAAGCGGTCGGCGGTCAGCACCTGGCCGTCGACGCGCACGCCGGTGACGCGGCCGCCCTCCGTCACCAGGCCGTCCACCGACGGGCCGAAGCGGAAGTCCACGCCCAGGCCGCGCGCAAGCTCGCAGAGCGCATTGGTGAAGCGATGGCAGTCGCCGGTTTCGTCGTTCGGCAGGCGGAGGCCGCCGGTGAGCCGGTCGCGCGCCTGCGCCAGGCTGGGCTCCACCTGCGCCAGCTGGTCGCGGGTGAGCAGTTCGAAGGGCACGTTGCATTCCTTCAGCACCGCGACATCGCGCTGCACAGCGTCGAGCTGGGACTGGGTGCGGAACAGTTGCAGCGTGCCGCCGGTGCGTTGCTCGTACTGGATGCCGGTGTCGGCGCGCAGTTGCTGCAGGCAGGCGCGGCTGTATTCGGCCACGCGCATCATCCGTTCCTTGTTGACCGCGTAGCGCTCGGGCGAGCAGTTGCGCAGCATCTGCGCCATCCATTGCAACTGGAACAGGCTGCCGTCGAGGCGGACCGCGAGCGGCGCATGCTTCTGGAACATCCACTTCATCGCCTTGAGCGGGATGCCGGGCGCGGCCCATGGCGTGGAATAGCCGGGCGACACCTGGCCCGCGTTGGCGAAGCTGGTTTCCAGCGCCGGGCCGGCCTGCCGGTCGAGCACCGTGACGCTGGCGCCCGAGCGGGCCAGGTAATAGGCCGTGCTGACACCGATGACGCCGCCGCCCAAAACAATGACTTTCATTGCAGATCCCGAATGTGGTGAGGAATCCGGTAAATTTATGCGGCCTGCTGCCACTGGTTTAATTGAAATTTCTGCAAATTGCAGTGAATATTCCTGCGGCATTGCTCGCTTTGACCTGCTGGAAGTGAAATGACCGAACTCGACCGCATGGACCGCAAGATCCTCGACATCCTCCAGCGCGAGGGCCGCATTTCGATGACGGATCTGGCGCAGCAGATCGGGCTCTCCACCTCGCCCTGCTCGGAGCGCGTGAAGCGCATGGAACGCGCCGGCGTCATCACCGGCTACCACGCGCGCGTGTCGCCGCAGGCGCTGGGCAAGTCGCTGCTGGTGTTCGTGGAGATCACGCTTTCATCGAAATCCGCCGAGGTGTTCGACAAGGTGCGCGAGGAGTTGCTGCACGTGCCGGACGTGCAGGAATGCCACCTGGTCTCAGGCAGCTTCGACTACCTGGTGAAAGCGCAACTCGGCGGCATGGACGAGTACCGCAGCCTGCTGGGCGACGTGCTGAAGAAACTGCCCGTGACGGCGCAGTCGCACAGCTATGTGGTGATGGAGGAGGTGAAGGAGAGCCTGTCGGTTCGGACGGATAGGTAGGGCGCCTGGGCAGGTTGCGCTCGGACAGAGGCTGTCGGAATGCGGACTTGGCCGTACGCGAAGGACGCGACGGTTTCGCGAAATAACGCGAAAGGACTTCCAAAGAAATTTCTTGGCTTCTTTCGCGTCCTTTGCGTTCCTTCGCGCCCTTCGCGTACGGTCAAGTCCGATCCCGCAATCAGCGACCGTGGATCAGGCCTGCCAGACCCCATATCCCAGCGACCGCAACCGGATGCCGAGTTCGACCTCCATCAGCGCCGCATCGTCGCGCTTCATCGGGTTGTAGCGCTCGTACAGCGTGGGCAGCAGACGCAGGCCATGGTCGCGCACGAACACGTTGGCCTGGATGCCGGCCTTGTGCTTGTCGAAGCGGATGTCAGGGTCGAGCCCCGTCATGCCCACATAGACGAAGGGCTTGCCGAGTTGATAGTCCGGGTTGGCGCGGCGGAAGCGCCCGCTGTTCCAGACCTGGTCGTCCAGCTCGACGACGTAGACGTGATAGCGGGGCTTGCCCAGATCTCCCTCCCCGGCGCTTGCGCGCGCTCAGCCTCGGTCGCCGGCGTGCTCTTTCATCTTCGCCAGCGCCACCATCAGGGCGGCGCCGCCGAGCGTCTTGATCAGGCCCGAATGCTCGGCATAGAACTGGCTCACCTGGTCGACCACGCCCGGATGCGCCTGCTCGGCATGCGCGGCGATCTCGGTGACCTGCGCCGGCGAGAGCTGCGAAGCCTGGTCGGGCGTGATCTGGGTCTGGCCGGGCGCCAGCACGCGGCCCAGCGCGCCACCGGCAATCGCGGCGGCCGCGGCCGGGCCGAGCGTGGCGAGGATCTGGTTCAGCACGCCGGCCTGCTGGTTCGGCGACGAGTTGCCGAACATCTGGCCGACCATGTTGCCGAAGGGCGGCGTCTGGTCGGAACGCATCGCGGCCGCGAGGCCGGCGCCGACCTGGTCTGTCGTTGCGTGTTGCGTCACCTGGTCGAAATGCGCCTCGGCGTTGCCGCCGCTGCCCGCACCCGACATCACTTGTTGCAGGATGTCCAGCAATCCCATGATGTGCTCCTTTGGCCCCGGCAACATGCCGGGAGCCTGACATTCTCAGGCCTTGCGCTTGATCATGCCCCACACGAAAAGCAGCACGATCGCGCCGACCACCGACATGATGAAACCCGCGGTCTCGCCCGGGCCGTACCAGTGCAGGGCCTGCCCCAGGTAGGTGGCGCCCAGCGCGCCGGCAATGCCGATGATGGTGGTGAAGATGAAGCCGCCGGAGTCGTCGCCCGGCTTGAGCGCACGCGCGATCAGCCCCGCGATGAAGCCGATCAGGATGGTCCCGAGGAGTGAGAGCATGGATTCCCCCGTGAAAAGGTGGATGGATCGAGGTGCCGCCGACGGGCCGGGCCATGATAAGCCGCACCGCCCCCGAACGGACCGGGCAGGCGCATCGCGTCGAGGGCGTCCTACAACCGGTTGCGGCAAGCGGCGCTAAAAGGGTTCATGCTCGAAAAACTCCCCGACGCCATCGGCCACGCCCTGCAAGAGGTGCGCGCCGGGCTGGACCAGATCGTCTTCAACACACTGGGCTTGCGCAGCGGCATGGCCACCATCGAGGTCAGCAGCCTGGCCTTTGCCGACCACGCCCCGATCCCCGCGCGCTACACCGCCGATGGCGAGGGCTGTTCGCCGCCGCTGGCCTGGCGCGGCCTGCCGACGGAAGCGACATCCGCGGTGCTCCTGGTGGAGGACGCCGATTCGCCGACGCCCCATCCGCTGGTCCATGCCATCGTCGTCGACCTGCCGGTGGCGGAAGGCGCACTGGCCGAGGCTGCGATGCCCAGCACCGACGTGGCCGGCGTGGGCTTGCACATCGGCCGCAATTCCTGGCTGCAGGCCGCATGGCTCCCGCCCGATCCGCCACCCGGCCACGGCGTGCACCGCTACGCCTTCCAGGTGTTCGCACTGCGCGACGGCGAGGCGTTTTCGGAGACGCCGGGCCGCGATGAGGTGATCGACCGCCTGCGCGAGCGCGCCATCGCGAGCGGACTGCTGATCGGCACCTGCGAGCGGGCGGATACGTCGATCCAGGATCCACTCACGGAGACGGTCGCTTCGGTCACGCAGCTCGCTGGCTGAATTCACCCACCACGATGCGCCTGCGGCGCACCCTGCGGCCTGGCAAAAGCCAATTCCGCGGGTGCCCGCGAGCAGGCAGCGGGGTGGGACTGCTTACGCGTTCGGCAGCATGCGGCCGACTTCGCGCGGGTCGAGTCCGTACATCTCGGCGAATTCCGCCACCGTCTTGCCGCTGGCAGCGAAGGCGCGCTGCAGCGCCTCGCGCTTGGCCGTCTGCGCGGAGAGTTCGGCGAAGGCTTCGTCGGTGAGTTCGTTGCTGGCCGGGTCCTGGCTGCGCACGAGTGCCTGGTAGTCCTCGCGCGAGAGGCCCGACTTCTCGAAGGCATCGAGGATGCGCTTGCGCGTCTGCGGGCGCAGGTCGTCGCCGGTGCGGGCCTGGCGGCGCTTGAACACTTCGAGGATGGCGTGGTGCACGTGCTCCGGCGCCACGTCTTCCACCGGCTGGCCGTCGAGGCCGTGGCGCTTGTCGCCGGCCGCCACGCGCTCCAGGTATTTGGTCGAACGGGTGTGCAGCGCGAGCGCGACCTTGAGTTCGTCCTTCTTCAGCACCTCCGGGTGCTTTTCGAGCAGCGCCTGGAACACGCCGCGCTGCAGCGGCAGGAAGCGGGCGCCGAACAGGTCGGGATAGAGCCCGAACAGGGTTTCAAGCGCGGGGTGCGTCTTGCGCGGGCCCTTCTGCGCAGGCCTGCCTTGCTGGGGCTGTTGCTGCGGTTGTTGCTGTTGTTGCGAAGAGGGCTGTTGAGCGCCTTGCGCCTGCGGCGCGCGGCCAGCCGGGCGCGGATTGCGCTTCTTCCTGGGCGCGCGAGGCGCTTGGGGTTCGGGGGTGTCGGTCATCATGCGGCCCCGATTGTCGCCGCTCGCGCGTCACCGCACGTCGTGCACGAATTGGCCGGCGCTCAGGGTGTTGACCGTGTCGCCCGGAATGTCCATCAGGATGCGGCTGCGCTCGGGTGAAAGATAGGCCGTGAGGTGTTGCACCGGCCGCGCGTCGGCGTCGTGCATCACGCGCACCAGCTTGATCAGCGGCGCGCCGACCTCGGTCTTCAGGAGGCCGGCCCGCACCGGGTCGGCGGCCACCGCCGTGATCTCCTGCACCACGCGCCCGAACTTCACGCCCTGCGCCATCAGCAGTTCGTAGAGCGCCTGCTTGCGCAAGGCGGCCGGCGTCACGCGCTTGCCGAGCGGGGCCGGCACCCAGGCGTCGGTGAGCATCACCGGCGTGCCGCTCATGCTGCGCAGGCGCAGGACGTGCACGGCCTTCTCGCCGCGCTGGATCTGCAGCAAGGCCATCACGTCCATGGGCGGTTCGGATTGCGCCACCTCGAGCACCTCGACATCGGTGTCCGTCGCCGTCTTGCGCAGGCTGTCGAGCACGGTGAGGCTGGGCGTCGTGCGCGCCACCGGCACATCGGCCCGCACGAAGGTGCCGAGCCCGTGGCGCCGCTCGACCAGCCCCAGCGCGGCCAGGTCGGCCAGCGCACGGCGCACGGTGATGCGCGAGACGCCAAAGCGCTCGCACAAGGTCTCTTCCTTCGGCAAGGCACCGTCCGGAAAGAGGCCGCGCGAGATCTGGTCGCGCAACACGAGGAACAACTGGCGGTGCAGCGCCGTGCCCTTGGCGAGCGTGAAAGGGGGTGGGTCGGCCATGGTCTTCATGGATGCCAGCATAGCCGCTTGACTTGTTGTTATGTTGTGATAGTCTTATAACAACTCAACGACCAAACCAGACAACCAGGAACTTCGACGATGAGCACGCACCCTTCGCTTCGCCAGCAACTCACCGCCCCCGGCATGGTCATCGCCCCTGGCGCCTACGACGGCATCGGCGCCAGGCTGATCGAGCAGGCCGGGTTCCGGGCCGTGTACATGACCGGCGCCGGCACCTCGGCCGCGCGCGGCTTTCCCGACTTCGGCCTTCTCACCATGAGCGAGATGGTCGAGAACGCGGCCGTCATGGCGCGCGCCTGCAGCCTCCCGCTGATCGCCGATGCCGACACCGGCTACGGCAACGAACTGAACGTGACCCGCACCGTGCGCGAATACGAGGCGCGCGGTGTCGCCGCCATCCACATCGAGGACCAGGTCTCGCCCAAGCGCTGCGGCCACCTGGACGGCAAGCAGGTGATCCCGTGCGCGGAGTTCGTCTCGAAGATCCGCGCCGCCGTCGAGGCGCGCCGCACGAAGGACTTCCTCGTCATCGCCCGCACCGACGCGCGCGCGATGCACGACCTCGACGAGGCGGTCCGGCGCGCCAATGCGGCGCTCGAGGCGGGCGCCGACATGGCATTCGTCGAGGCCACGCAAACCGTCGAGGAGATCGCCGCCGTGCCGAAGCGCGTGCACGGGCCATGCCTGCTGAACGTGGTGCCCGGCGGACGCACGCCGCTCATCGACCTGAGGGAGGCCGAGACGATGGGCTACAAGCTCGCCATCCTGCCGGGCCTGATGCTCAAGGCCACCATCGAGGCCGGCGACGCGGCGCTGGCTGAACTCAAGGCCACGCACATGGCGCCGAAGGTCGCGCTGAGCGTGGCGCAGACCTTCCGGCGCTTCGGCGCCGACGAATGGGATGCGCTGCGCACCCGCTTCAATGCCGGCGCAACGATGGAGGCGCGCTGAAATGGAACCCACCCCCGAATGCGCCTGCGGCGCTCCCCCTCAAGGGGGCGCACCCAGCGGCCCGGCAAAGCCGGTTCCACGGGTGCCCACGAACAAGCGGTGCTCACCCTCGTTTCATGCGCCGCGGCCACGCGAAAGCATGGTGGAAAACTGATATGACCGCCACCACCGCCGCTGCCTCCGTGCACCGGCCCCGCACGCTCTTCGACAAGCTCTGGGACGCGCACGTCGTCCGCGACCTCGGCAACGGCTGGGCGCTGCTGCACATCGACCGCCATCTGCTGCACGACCTGTCGGGCCCGCCGGCGCTCGGCGAAGTCGCGGCGCGCGGGCTGCGGCTGCACAACGCCGAGCTGGTGTTCTCGACGCCCGACCATGCCGTGTCCAGCCAGCCCGGCCGCGTGGCCACGACCTTCCCCCTCGGCGGCAAGCTGCACGCGGCGCTGCGGGAACGCAGCGCAGAGGCGGGTGTCCACATGTTCGATCTCGGCCAGCCGGGCCAGGGCATCGTGCATGTGATGGGGCCGGAAATCGGCATCGTGCTGCCCGGCCTCACGGTGATCTGCGGCGACAGCCATACCTGCACCAACGGTGGCCTCGGGGCGATGGCCTTCGGCGTTGGTTCCTCCGAGAGCACGCACGCGCTCGCGACACAGACGCTGCGCCAGCAAAAGCCAAGGCAGATGCGCATCCGCTGCGACGGCCGGCTGCGCGCGGGTGTCACGGCGAAGGACCTGGCGCTGCACATCATCGGCAAGCTCGGCGCCGCGGCCGGCGTCGGCTCGGCGATCGAATTCGCGGGGCCGGCCATCGAGGCGATGGAGGTCGAGGGCCGCCTCACGCTGTGCAACCTGTCGGTGGAACTCGGCGCACGCTTCGGCATGGTCGCGCCCGATGCGCGCACCTTCGACTACCTGCGCGGCCGGCCGTTCGCGCCGCAGGGCGCGGACTTCGATGCGGCGGTCGCGCACTGGCGCACCTTGCCCGGCGATGCCGGCGCGGTGTTCGACCGCGAAGTCGTCATCGACGCCGCGGCCGTGCGCCCGACCATCACCTGGGGCACCAGCCCCGAGCACGCGATCGCCATCGACGGCCGCGTGCCCGACCCGCGCGACACCGCCGACGCCGCGCAACGCGACACGCTGATCGCAGCGCTCGACTACATGGGGCTCAGCGCCGGCCAGGCCATCGCCGGCACGCCGATCGACTGGGTCTTCATCGGCTCCTGCGCCAACGCGCGGCTGTCGGACCTGCGCAAGGCGGCCGAGGTGGTGCGCGGGAAGCACGTCGCCGCGCGGGTCACGGCCTGGGTCGTGCCCGGATCGGAAAACGTCAAGCGCGCGGCCGAGGCCGAGGGCCTGCGCGAGGAGTTCGAGGCCGCCGGCTTTGAGTGGCGCGAGCCCGGCTGCAGCATGTGCGTCGCCGCCAATGGCGAACAGGTGCCGCCGCGGCAACGCTCGGTGTCGACGTCCAACCGCAACTTCGTCGGCCGGCAAGGCCCCGGCGCGCGCACCCACCTCGCCAGCCCGGCGACGGCAGCCGCCTCGGCCATCGCCGGCGTCATCACCGACCTCGAAGCCCCCTGAACATGCAAGCCTTCACCACCCTCACCGGCGCCGCCGCCTGCCTGCCGCGCGCCAACCTCGACACCGACGTCATCATCCGCATCGAGCGCCTGACCTCGTTGACGCGCGACCAGCTGGGGCGCTACGCCCTGGAGGCGCTTCGCTACCGGGACGACGGCAGCGAAGACCCCGCCTTCGTCTTCAACCAGCCGGCCTTTCGCGGTGCGCCGATCCTCCTGGCCGGCGACAACTTCGGCTGCGGCTCCTCGCGCGAGGGCGCCGTGTGGGCGCTGCGGGGCATGGGCGTGCGCTGCGTGATCGCGCCGAGCTTCGGCGACATCTTCTTCAACAACTGCCTCCAGAACGGCGTGCTGCCGATCCGCCTGCCGGCCGCCGACGTGCAGCGGCTGGCTCTGGCGTGCGCCGACGGCGCGCCGCTGACGGTGGACCTCGAGCAATGCACGTTGCTCACCGCGGACGGCAAGGTGACGCCCTTTGCCATCGATCCGCTGCGGCGCGAGGGCCTCCTGCAGGGTCTCGACGACATCGGCCTGACGCTGAAGGACGACGCGCTGATCCGCACATGGCAACAGGCGGATCGTGCACGCCGCCCCTGGGCCTGGCCCGTCGCGCGAAGCACGGAGCTTCCCCGATGAACCCCCTTGTGTTGCGCTGGATCGGCCTGCCGCTGCGCGGTCGCCGCGCGGGCGACGCCACACTGGCCTGCAACGACCCCGCGTTGGCGTCGTTGCCCGACACGCTCGCATTGCGGAGCGACTCTTTCACCCACTACGGCGCACTGGACCTGCGCCAGGCCGGCGAAGGAGTCGGCGGCAACCTTTCGCCGGAACTGCACTGGAACCCGCTGCCGCCAAGCGCGACGAACTGGGCGCTGATCGTCGAAGACCCCGACGTGCCCTTGCGCCACGCGTACCTGCACGGCATCGCCACCGGGCCGGCCAGCGTGCGGCGCATGGCGGAAGGCGCGATGCCGGGCTATGCCGGCGCCCGGCCACTGCCCGGCCACGGCACCCATCGCTATGTGTTCCAGCTGTTCGCGCTGACACGCGCGCCCGGCACTGCGGCCACGCGCGAAGAACTCATGCCCCTGCTGCGCGGCAGCGCCATCGCCTGCAGCCGCCTCGTCGGCCTGTTCGAACGCGATTGGCTGCGGGCGCGCCCCGTGCCGCCGAGCCCATCCCATTCCCACGAAACGGAGACAACCCGATGACCCGAAGACTTCAGCGATGGATTTCGCCCACTGGCGCGGCCTTGATGGCCAGCGCCCTGCTCGCCGCACCAGCCACGCATGCCCAGACCGCCTGGAAGCCCGACCGCCCGGTGACCCTGGTCGTGCCGTATTCGCCCGGCGGCGGCACCGATGCCACCGCGCGCGCCGTGTCGAAGCAGCTCGGCATCCTGTGGGGCCAGCCGGTGGTGGTCGAGAACCTGGCGGGTGCCGACGGCCTGATCGGCACCCGGCGCGTGATGGAGGCCAGGCCCGATGGCTACACCGTGCTGCTGCAGGTGCCCTCGATCGTGGTCACGCGCTACACGCCGGGCCTCAAGGGCATCGACCCGCTCGCGCGGCTGGAGCCGGTGACCGCCGTATCGCAATCGCCGGCCGCGATCGTGGCCAGCGCCAAGGTGCCGGCGAGGACGCTGGCCGAATTCATCGCCTACTGCAAGACGTCCGCGCAGCCCTGCTCGGTCGCCAGCGGGGAAAGCGTGTCGCGCATCTCGGCGCGGCAACTCGCGGCGGAAGCGGGCATCCCGAATCTGATCTTCGTCAACTACCGCGGCACCAGCCCGATCGTCGCCGACCTGCTGGCCAACAACGTGAACATGGCGTTCACCGGCATCACGGCCGCGCTGCCGCACTACAAGGCCGGCACGCTGAAGATCTTCGCCACCCAGGGCCACCAGCGTGCCGCCGCATTGCCGGAAGTGCCGACTTCGGCGGAGGCCGGATATCCGCAGTTCCAGTCGGTCACGTGGTATGGCCTGTTCGCGCCGAAGGGCACGCCGGCACCGGTGCTGCAGGGCTACGCCACGGCACTGCGCGAAGCCGTGAAGGATGCCGACGTCAGGAAGGCCATCACCGCAGCGGGCGCCGAACCGGTCGTCAATTCGCCGGCCGAGTTTGCGATGCAGATCCGCGAGGAGAGCGAGCGTATGGGCGCGCTGGTGAAGCGCTATCCGCTGGAGTGACGCGACCCCTCCGGCCCGACGCTCCGGCTCGGCAGGAGCGTCAGCGCGTCGTCGATGAAGCCGGCGTAGCGCCCCTCACGCAGGATCAGCGCCCAGCACCGACAGCGGCAACGCGACCACCTCCGCGAGCAACAGCGCAAGCTGCCGCGCCGCCGCATCGACCACCCTGCGCCCCTTGTCCGCGCTGGCCGCGGTCGCATTGCCGGCGGCGCCCTGCGGGTTGTAGTCCTGCATGGCCCAGCCAAGCTTGGCGCTCTTGCCGTTGCCGAGGATGGCGTAGTCGGCGGCGCGCTGCTGCGACGCGGACTTGAAGTCCTGCAGCGCCCCGGTGCGCACCAGCGGGGCATGCAGCGCCAGCATCATCGAGGTCTCGATCTCGCCGGCGTGCACGCCGAAGCGGTGCTCCTGCGCACTGAACTGCGCGTCGGCCTCGCCCAGCGGCAGGTTGAACCAGCTCACGCTGTAGACGATGAGGTCGTGCGCCTCGCGCAACTCGCGCGCCACGATGTCCATCGCGCCGACATGCCCGCCATGCGCGTTGAACAGCACCAGCTTGCGCACGCCCGCGCGCGCCACGCCGGCGCCGATGTCCTTCCACAGCCGCATCAGCGTCTCGGCCGACAGGGTGAGTGTGCCGGCGAAGCGCGCGTGCTCGGGGCTCAGGCCGATGGCCTGGGTTGGCAGGAACAGCACGGGCAGATCCTGCGGCAGTTGCGGCAAGGCAGCGGCGACGATGCCATCGACCAGGCTGGTGTCCACGCCCAGCGGCAGGTGCGGGCCATGCTGCTCCGTCGCGCCCAATGGCAGCACCGCCACCGTGCGCGCCGGGTCGAGCGCAGCGAAGTCGCGCGTCGTGAGCTCGGCCCAGAAGCGATGGGGCGCAGGGGTGGGGTCCGTCATGCGGCGGATCTTAGGCGACGCTGGCAAGCACCTTCAACGCGAGGGCTGTCGCGCGCCAGCGCTGCGGCGGCCGCGGCGGGCCGGTCGATGCGGCCGGCAGCAATGAGGGGGCATGCCATGTACGCGCAGTGCCATTTCAAGGTTCAATAGGCCCCATGGACCTCCAACTCACCCACCAACACGTTCTCATCACCGGCGGCAGCAAGGGCATCGGGCTGGCCTGCGCGCTGGGTTTCCTGCGCGAAGGCGCGCGCGTGAGCCTGGTGTCGCGCGAACTGGCCAACCTGCAGCGCGGCGAGCGCGAGCTGGTCGGGCAGTTCAGCGAGGCGGGCGGCCATGTGGCGCTGCATGCGGCGGACCTGCGGCAGCCGGGCGGCGCCCTCGCCGCGCTGGATGCGGCCGAGCTGAACTTCGGCCCGGTCGACGTGCTGGTCAACTCGGCCGGCGCCGCCAGGCGCACCGCGCCCGAAGACCTGGACGCGGCGGCCTGGCACGAGGCCATGGACGCCAAATACTTCACCTACATCCACATGCTCGACCCGGTGATCAAGCGCATGGGCCGGCGCGGTCGCGGCGCGATCGTCAACGTGATCGGTGCGGGCGGCAAGGTGGCCAGCCCGATCCACATGGCCGGCGGCGCGGCGAACGCCGCATTGATGCTGGTGAGCGCGGGCATGGCGGCGGCCTATGCGGCAAAAGGCGTGCGCGTGAACGCGGTGAACCCCGGCCTCACGCTCACCGCGCGGCTGCAGGAAGGGCTGGTGGCCGATGCCAAGGTGCAGGGCATCGGCACCGAAGAGGCCTTGCAACGCGCGACGGCCCGCCTGCCGCTGGGCCGCATCGCCACACCCGAGGAAATCGCGAACGCGGTGGTGTTCCTCGCGTCGCCCAAAGCCAGCTACATCACCGGCGCGGTGCTCGCGATGGATGGCGCGGTGACGCCGATGATCTGAAGGCGGCGGCGATGTTCTCGCACGTCTTCGTCAGCGTCGGCGACTTCGAACGCGCACTGGCGTTTCACGGCGCGGTCATGGACAGCCTTGGCCTGGCGCTTCGCTTCTGCGAGCGCGACAAGCCCTGGGCCGGCTGGCACAGCGCCGGCGATTCGCGTCCGTTCTTCGTGATCTGCAAGCCCTTCGACGGGCAGCCGCACGACCCGGGCAACGGGCAGATGGTGGCCTTCGCAGCGGCGGACCGCGCCACCGTGCGCGCCGCGTACCAGTCGGCGCTGGCCCGTGGAGGCACCTGCGAGGGGCCGCCCGGCTTGCGACCGCAATATCACGCGAACTATTACGGTGCGTACTTTCGCGACCCGGATGGCAACAAGTTCTGCGTCGCGTGTCACGCGCCCGAGGACGAGGACTCCGGCGCCGCCTCCTGATCATTCGTGACTGGCGCCAGCATCGTTCCGCGGCAGCTCGGGGCGCCGCAGCGGCACGGATAGTCTTCCGGCACCGAGCCATCGTCGGCGGTCAGGCAGTAGTCGATGAACAGTTCCTCGCCGGCCTCGATCGGCTGCAGCGTCACGAACTTGAGGATCAGCTTGCCCGCGTCGTCGTATTCCTCCACCGCCTCGCAGTTCGGCTCGCACGAGTGATTCAGGTGCCGCGTCGCGTTGCCGCCCTTGGCGCCGTCGATGGTCTCCTGGTTGGAGAGCGTGAACAGGTAGGTGAGCTGGTCGTTCCAGTCCTTCGCCGCGATCTGCTTGGGCGTGTAGCGCCTGCCTTCGTAGAGGCCGAGCAACGCAAGGGCCGGCAGCGGCCGGGTTGCGAAGGCGCCGAGGCCATGCACCCCACTAGGTGAGACGCGGATGCAGGGGGTGGCGGAAGGGTCGTGCTTGGACATTTGCATGGTTCTCGGGACATGCAAGTTTCGCGCACATTGGGCCCACCCACGCAGCGCCTTCGCGAAGGCGGGCGCGGCGGCACTTCGATTCCTGAAACGCTTTGCGATGTCGGGTCGTCCAACAGGTGAAAGAACACCAACATGCACCACGAGCAACACCTATCGCAGCGACTTCCTGCCGAACAGGCCACCGACGCCGATCTGGCGCGGCGCGCGCGTGGCGGCGACGGCCCGGCCTTCGAAGCCATCATGCGGCGGCACAACCAACTGCTGTTTCGCACCGCGCGCAGCATCCTCAAGAGCGATGCCGACACCGAGGACGCGCTGCAGGAGGCCTATCTCAAGGCCTGGCGCTCGCTGGCGAACTTCCGCGAGGAGGCACGACTTTCCACCTGGCTGGTGCGCATCGTGATCAACGAATCGCTCAGCCGCTTGCGCCGCCGCGGCGCGCAAGTGATTCCGCTGGACGCGGCCAGGGAGACGACCGGGTCGGACGAGGAGCAGTGGATGGAAGACAACGCCGACGGGCGCCCCGAAGCGCTGGCCATGCGCGAGGAGATGCGCCGCCTGATCGAGACGCGCATCGATCGCCTGCCAGATGCCTACCGCACCGTCTTCATGCTGCGCGCGGTGGAGGAGATGAGCTTCGGCGAAGTCGCCACTGCACTGGGCATGCCCGAGGCCTCGGCGCGCACGCGCTTCTTTCGCGCCCGCAGCCTGCTGCGCGAAGGCCTGTCGCGCGACGTCGACGTGGCGGTTGGCGATGCCTTCTCGTTCGACGGCGCGCGCTGCGACCGGATCGTTGCTGGCGTGCTGGCACGGCTGGCGGACGATGCAGCGCTGCCGCGGCCCTGAGGCCTCCATTCGTTTTCCTCCCCCAACCCCACCAAGGAAACCACCATGTCATTCCTCCAGATGCCCACGCCCGTCGCGGCACGTCGCCTGTTCCTCGGTCGCTCGGGCCTCGTGCTCTCCGGCGCCGCCATTGCCCTGCTGGCCGGCAAGGACGCCCTCGCGGCCAGCACGGGTGACGGCGGACCGCAGGACACGCAGATCCTCAACACTGCCCTGGGCGCCGAACTCGAAGCCATCGCCGCCTATCAGCTCGGCGCCGAGAGCAAGCTGCTGGAGAAGCCGGTGCTCGATCTCGCGCTCACCTTCCAGGGCCACCACAAGGCCCATGCCGACTTGCTCGCCAGGACCATCGAGAAGCTCGGCGGCAAGCCGGTCGCGTCCAGGGCGAACTACAACTTTCCGGCGGAGCAATTGAAGTCGCAGGCCGACGTGCTCCGGTTCGCGGCCAGGCTGGAACAGGGCGCGGTGAGCGCATACCTTGGCGCAGTGCCTCTGTTCGGCAACCGCGACCTGTCGAAGGCCGCGGCCAGCATCCTCGGTGACGAGGCGATGCACTGGGCCGTGCTGCGGCAAGCGCTCGGCGAAGCACCGGTGCCTGCGGCGTTCATGTCGTGATCCGGGCCGTTCTGGCGGCCGGCGCCCTGCTGGCGCTGGCGGCGGGAGCGTGCGCGGGCGACATCGATGCGGTTCGCGGCGAACAGGTCTATGCGCGCTGCATGGCATGCCATGCACTGGCCTTCGACCGCGTCGGCCCGCGGCATTGCGGCTTGCTCGGCCGGCTTGCCGGAAGCGTGCCGGGCTTCGCCTATTCGCCGGCGATGAAGAACTCCGGCATCACATGGAACGACAAGACACTCGATCGCTTCCTGGCCAAGCCTTTGGCCGTGGTGCCCGGCACCGCCATGACCTACGACGGCGTGCCGGACCCGGGCGACCGGGCCGACCTGATCGCCTACCTCAAGCTGGCGGGCACGACGCCTGCGTGCACCGCCACGACGATTCAGCCGAAGAAGTGATGGGCGGTATGCGCGCCGCGGCGGGAGCGCATCGACTTCTTCATGTGCGCGAGCGCGTCGTCGCCCAGCAGGCGCCCAGCCATCGGCAGCAGTTCGGTTCTCTCGAAGCGGACGTGACGATCGCAGAGCGATGCCAGCGCGGCGCGGAACGCCCGCGTCAGGCGCAGGAGGGTGGCGCGCAGCTCATCGGGCGCGACACCCTCGTCGGCGACCCGATGCACCAGCCGGTTCAGCAGGTCGCATTGCCGCGCCACTTCGTCGCGGGCATCGGCGAGCCATGCAAGCGGCGAGTCGTCCGGCGGGTTCGGGGACATTTGCTTCAGCACATCGCCTGCATGTCGGCGGCGCGAATCCGCTCGTCGATCACGCCCCGAACGCCGTCGATGTTCTCGGCGGCCACGCGCGCCGCGTCGCGGGCGGCTTCGCTCTCCAGCAGGCCGTGATAGCTGACGATGCCGTCTTCGACGACAACCTGAGACCATGTGTCGCTCCACCACCCCTGCCGCGAGAGTTCGTCCTCGAGGCTGGCTTGTATGTCGGCATCGCTGCGGGGACCGGCCGCTGCGGGTTGGCCGGATTCCGCCAGCGCCTTCACCAGGTCCGAACTGGCCACGATGCCGACCAGCCGTCGGCCGCGCATCACCGGCACGCGATGGATGTGGCGCCGCGCGAACAGGGACGCGACCTCGGCCAGCGGCGTGTCCTCGCGCACCGACACTGCCCCATGCGTCATGACGTCGCAGGCACGCGTGCCGTGCGAGCGCACATAGCGCAGCGGCGCCTCGCTGCGCAGCAGCATGCGGCACCACCATGGGCGCGCTGCAGCCGGCGGCTGGCCTGCCTCGTATCGCTGGAGCAGGTCGGACTCGCTCACGATGCCGACCAGGGCATCCACCGCGTCGACCACCGGAACGCCGCCGATGCGGCGGTCGCGCAGCAGTTCGGTGATGTCGCGAACCGGGGTGGACAGAGAGATGGTGACCACCGGCGAGGTCATGACGTCCTTGGCAAACATGGCGTACTCCAGAGTGTTGGGCTGGGCTCCATCTTGTGCCTTGCCATAGCGCAAGTAAAACGAATTCAAATGGATTTGAATGCAACAATATTGCAGTCAAATCAGGGCCCAAAGAGGCAAGCCATGGACGTCAACCTCGCGAAGACCTTCCTCGAAATCGCATCGAGCGGCTCCTTCCTCGGCGCCGCAGAAAGCCTTCACCTCACGCAGACCGCCATCAGCGCGCGGGTGCGCACGCTCGAGGAATCGCTGGGCCAGAAGTTGTTCGTGCGCAACCGCTCCGGCGCCACGCTCACCCCGGCCGGCGAACGGTTCTCGCGCTACGCGTTGATCCTCGTGCAGGCCTGGGAACAGGCACGGCACCAGATGGCCGTGCCCGCAGGCCGCGACGCGGTGCTCACCGTGGGCTGCGAAGTGAGCCTGTGGGATCCGCTGCTGCTGCAGTGGCTGTTGTGGATGCGTCGCGCCGCGCCGCAGCTCGCATTGCGCACAGAGGTCGGGCTGCCCGAACGCCTGCTGAACCGCGTGTCCGAAGGCACGCTGGACATCGCGGTGGTCTACGCGCCGCACCAGCTTCCGGGCCTGCGCATCGAACTGCTGATCGAGGAAAAACTGGTGATGGTCACCACCTCGGCCAACGGCGAGGCGCCCCGCGCCAACGACTATGTCTACGTCGACTGGGGCCCCCAGTTCGCAGCCCAACATGCACTGGCGTTTCCGGAGCTGTCGGGTGCGGGCGTATCTGCCAGCCTCGGACCGCTCGGGCGCGAATACCTCCTGGCCGCGGGTGGCGCTGGCTACTTCCGGCTCGACGTGGTGCGCCCGCACCTTGAAAGCGGGCGGCTCCATCGGGTGCCCGGCACGCCGGAATTCCTCTATCCCGCCTACGCGGTGTATTCGGAGAGTGCGGTAGCGGCGAGTGTCGGGCCGGGGCTCGAAGGATTGCGCCAGGTCGTGCGGCCACAGGAGGCAAAAGTTGCGAAAGCTACGGAAGCGGCAAGGGCCCCGTCTCGACGGCGCAAGGCGTAGCCCGGCGCGTTCACTTGCCCTTCGACACCCGCCACACCGCATTGCCCACGTCGTCCGCCACCAGCAGCGCCCCAGACTTGTCGAGCGCGACGCCGACGGGCCGGCCCATGGCCTTCTCGTCCGCATCGAGGAAGCCGGTCAGGAAGTCCTTCGGCGGACCACTGGGCTTGCCGCCGATGAAGGGCACGAACACCACCTTGTAGCCAGACTTGGGCTTGCGATTCCACGAGCCGTGCTCGCCGATGAAGGCGCCGTTGGCAAACTCGGGCGGCATCCGCGCATCGGAGAACGCCAGGCCCAGGGGCGCGACGTGGGTGCCGAGCGCATAGTCCGGTGCGATCGCCTTGGCCACCAGGTCGGGGCGCTGCGGCTGCACGCGCACGTCGACGACGCCGCCCCAGTAGCTCCACGGCCAGCCATACGATGCGCCGTCCTTCACCGAGGTGAGGTAGTCGGGCACCAGGTCGCTGCCGATTTCGTCACGCTCGTTGACCACGGTCCACAGCGCCTGGGTCTCCGGTTCGAAGCGCATGCCGTTCGGGTTGCGCAGGCCGCTGGCAAACAGGCGCTTGGCCCCGGTCTTCGTGTCGACCTCCCAGATGGCAGCGCGACCCTCCTCGGCGGGCAGGCCGTTCTCGCCGATGTTGCTGTTGGAACCCACGCTCACATAGAGCTTGCTGCCGTCCTGGTTGGCGACGACGTTCTTGGTCCAGTGGTGGTTGATGCCGGCCGGCAGGTCGGTCACCTTCACAGGCACAGCGCTCGCGGTGGTCTGGCCGTCGATGTACGGCACCTTGACCAGGGCATCGGCGTTGGCGATGAACAACTCGTTGCCCACCAGGGCCATGCCGAAGGGCGACATCAGCCCCTGCAGGAACACGGTGCGCACCTTCGCCACACCATCGCCGTCCGCGTCGCGCAGCAAGGTGATGCGATTGGCGCTCGGCACCTCGGCGCCAGCGCGCTTCATGATGATCGACTGCACCTTGTCCTTGACGCGGGCGACGAGGCCGTCGCCACCATCGCGCGCCCCTTCGGGCCTGGGCGGCTTGTTGCCCTCGGCCACGAGCACATCGCCATTGGGCAGCGTGTAGACCCAGCGCGGGTGGTCGAGGTTGCGCGCGAACGCCGCGACCTTGAAGCCGGGCTGCGCCGCGACCGGCCCCTGCGTGTCGGTCCAGCCGGTGGCGGTGGCCACGTTGACGGTGGGGAACATCGTCTTGTTCGGCGGCGGCAACTCGGGCCGCGTGCCCACGCCGGCCTCGAAGGGCAGCCTCGCGGTTTCGCCGCAGCCGGCCAGAAGCAATGCGGCAACGAGCAAGGAAAGTCGGGGTCGGGCCATGCGGTGTCTCCAGGAATGCGTGGGCGCAAGAGTGGAATGTCGGCGACGCGGCTCAGGGCGCCTGTCGGCTGCGGGCGCATTCTGGCGTGGTCGCACCCCGAAACGGCCGCGCCGCTACCATCGAGACCATGACCGACGACCTGTTCCGCACCGATGCCTACCTGCGCGAGTGCGAAGCGCGCATCCTGCGCATCGATGAATCCGGCATCGTGCTCGACCGCACGGTGTTCTATCCGCTCGGAGGCGGGCAGGCCGGCGACAGCGGCGTGCTGGCCCTGGCCGACGGCCGCATGCTGGCCATCGCCGACACGCGCAAGGCGAAGGACGCCGAGGGAAAGCCGACCGACGAGATCCTCCACGTGCCCGCGCCCGACCAGGCCGACCTGCTCGCGGCGCTGAAGGCGGGCGACGCCGTCACTGCCCGCCTCGACTGGGAGCGCCGCCACAAGCTGATGCGCTTCCACACCTCGACGCACCTGCTGTGCCACCTGG
The DNA here is from genome assembly GCF_018449755.1 of Variovorax sp. dw_954. Taxonomy (NCBI): domain Bacteria; kingdom Pseudomonadati; phylum Pseudomonadota; class Betaproteobacteria; order Burkholderiales; family Comamonadaceae; genus Variovorax; species Variovorax sp. dw_954. The sequence continues at coordinate 40,976 of NZ_JAAVVD010000026.1, forward strand.
TGCCGTGGCCGGTCAATGGCTGCTCGATCACGCCCGAGTACGCACGCCTCGATTTCCACATGACCGACCCGCTCGACAAGGACGCGCTGACCGCCGGCCTCGCGCGACTGGTCGGCGCAGCGCATCCGCTGGTGGTCGGCGCGATCACCGACGCGGAACTCGACGCCAACCCGGCCCTGGTCAAGAGCATGAGCGTGCAGCCGCCGCGCGGCACGGGGACGGTGCGCACCATCCGAATCGGCAGCGATGAGCAGATCGACTTCCAGCCCTGCGGCGGAACGCACGTGGCGAACACCGCGGAGATCGGCTCGGTGGTCGTCACGAAGATCGAGAAGAAAAGCGCCAGCAGCCGCCGCGTCGTGCTCGGCTGGGCCTGAACCCTGTCCGCACTTCCGGAACTTGCACGCCACAGCCCGGCTCCCATTGAGCGCATGACCCTTTCCCGCCTTTCCCTTGCCGCGCTGCTGGCGGCGTCTTTCATCGCCGCGACGCCGGCCGTGGCCCAGCTGGCGCCGAAGGTCGGCCCGGTGGTCACCACGCCCCACGTCCGGGCCGAACTGGTCGCGCAGGCGCCCGAGGGTATCGCTCCCGGCGCGCCGGTCCGCCTGGGCCTGCTGATCACGCACCAGCCCGAATGGCACACCTACTGGAAGAACGCCGGCGATTCCGGCCTGCCGACCGAGTTGGCCTTCACGCTGCCGGCCGGCATGAGCGCAGGCGACATCGCCTGGCCGGTGCCGAAGAAGATCCCGGTCGGCACCCTGGCCAACTACGGCTATGAAGGCACCGTCCTGCTGCCGGTGGCGGTGACCGTCGCGCCGGACTTCAAGCCGCCCGCTTCGCTGACCGGCGTGGCCGGCGCCGACATCCGGCTCAAGGCCTCCTGGCTGGTCTGCCGCAAGGAATGCATTCCCGAGGAAGGCGAGTTCGCGCTGTCGCTGCCGGTGCAGGGCTCGACCGCGCTGCACAGGGCCGACTTCGATGCCGCGCAGGCGGCCGAACCGGTGGCGCTCGGCAAGCCCGGCGTCGTCGAGGTGGTCGGCAACACGCTGAAGATCAGGATCGACGGCTTGCCGGCTGCCGCGCGCGGCAAGACGCTGGAGTTCTTCCCCGAGACCACCGACGTCATCCACACCGCCGCCGTCTCCGGCAAGGACTGGACGCAAGCCTGGCAAGGCGAGGCCTGGACTGCGACCGTTCCGCTGGCCGACCAGCGCAGCGCCAGCCCGACCGACCTGCCGATGGTCGTAGTGCTCGCCGAAGCCGACCGGCAAGCCGGCCAGCCGGTCGCCTGGCGCGCGGACGCGCCCGTTTCGGGCAAGTGGCCCACGCCGGCGCCGCGCGCCGAGGTGTCGCCCGCCCTGCAGGCCGCCCTGACCGCCAATACCGCGACCGCCCCGGCGCCGGCCGCGGCCCTCGCGCCGCCTTCGGCCAGTTTCTGGATGGCGCTGGCGGGCGCGCTGCTCGGCGGCCTGTTGTTGAACCTCATGCCCTGCGTGTTCCCGGTGCTGGCCATCAAGGTGCTGGGCTTCGCCCGGCAGGCCGGCGACCGCGGCGCGCACCGTCGGGCGGGCTTGGCCTACACGGCGGGCGTCATGGTGTCGATGCTGGCGCTGGGCGCCGCGATGCTCGCCCTGCGCGCGGCCGGCTCACAGCTCGGCTGGGGTTTCCAGCTCCAGTCGCCGGCCGTGGTGGCGGCGCTGGCCGCGCTGTTCACCGTGATCGGGCTCAACCTCGCCGGCGTGTTCGAGTTCGGCAGCATGGCGCCGTCGCGCATCCGGTCGGCCGAAGCCAGGCATCCGGTGACCAATGACTTCCTCTCGGGCGTGCTGGCCGTGGTGATCGCATCGCCCTGCAGCGCGCCTTTCATGGGCGCATCGCTGGGCCTCGCGATCGCCTTGCCGGCCGTGCAGGCACTGCTGCTGTTCGCCGCGCTGGGACTGGGTCTTGCCCTGCCTTACCTGCTCGCCGCCTTCGTGCCGGCGGTTGCGCGGCTCTTGCCCAAGCCCGGCCGGTGGATGCAGACGCTGCGCCGCCTGCTCGCCTTCCCGATGTTCGCAACCGTCGCCTGGCTGGTCTGGGTGCTGGGCCAGCAAAGCGGCATCGACGGCGCGGGCGCCCTGCTCGCCCTGCTGGTGTGCCTGGCCTCTGTGGTGTGGGCTTTCACGCTGCGAGGCCGTGCCCGTGCGATCGTTGCCACGCTGTTGGTCGCGGTCAGCGCCCTTCTGACGGGCGCGATCGGCCCCAACGTGCTGCAGGCCGTGGAGCCGATGACGCAGGCTTCGGCTGCTGCGCCCGGCGAGAGCGCCCGTTGGCAGAAGTGGTCGAGCGAACGCGTCGGCGAACTGCACGGCAGCGGGCGGCCGGTGTTCATCGATTTCACCGCCGCCTGGTGCGTCACCTGCCAGTACAACAAGCGAACGCTGGCCGATGTCGAATTGCTGGCGGACTTCGATGCCCGGAAAGTAGCGCTCCTGCGCGCCGACTGGACACGGCGCGACCCGGCCATCACCGCCGCGCTCGCGGCGCTGGGCCGCAACGGCGTGCCGGTCTACGTGCTGCAGGCGCCCGGCAAGGCGCCCGTGGTGCTGACGGAAATCCTCGGCAAGGACGAAGTGCGCGCGGCCTTGGCAGCGTTGTAGCCGCTGGCGCAGCGAGTCAAGCAGTGGCCCATCACCCCGCTGGTCTACGGGTTGTCACAACCACATGAATAAAACGTTCTAAGCTGCGGCCGTTGTTCAATTTTCACTCGGGAGACCCGCAGACGATGTCATCCCTTCCAGGCTCCATTTCCTCGCGCTCGGCCAGCGCCGCCCGACGCGCCCGCGCAGCCCTCGACCGCGCTTCCCGCCGCGCCATCATGGCTGCCGCGGTGGCCCTCGGCGCTACCTTGCTGATGGGCACCGGCGCCCATGCGGCGCCGTCCCTCGGCCAGCCAGCACCCGATTTCGTCGCCGTCGACACCGCCGGCAAGCAGCATCGGCTCTCGGATTTCGCCGGCACGTTCGTGGTGCTGGAATGGACCAACCCCGGCTGCCCCTTCGTTCGCAAGCACTACGGCAGCGGCAACATGCCGGCCACGCAGAAGGCGGCGACGGCCAAGGGGGCGGTCTGGCTTTCCGTCAACTCGACCGAGCGCGCCGCCAGCGACTACCTGAAACCGGCCGCGCTCGACAAATGGATGAAGGACCAGGGCGCCGCGCCCACCGCCGTGTTGATGGACGAGGACGGCGTGATCGGCCAGGCCTATGGCGCTCGCACGACGCCGCACCTGTTCATCATCGATCCCAAGGGCGTGCTCGTCTATGCGGGCGGCATCGACAGCATCGCGTCGTCGCGTGCGGACGATATCGCGCACGCCACCAACTACGTGAACCAGGCGCTCGGCGAGGCCTTCGGCGGAAAACCGATCTCGGCCGCGGCGACCCGGGCTTATGGCTGTTCGGTGAAATACAAGGCATGAAATAGGCCCAGCCCCGTGGCGCCGCGGGCGCTTCCCCCGAAGGGGGCGCACCCAGGGGCCCGGCAAAAAGCCGGTTCCCCGGGTGTCCAGGAACAGGCTTCGCTGTGCTCGCCCTGAGGGATTGATGCGTGGTCCGGGTTGGCCTCACGGGAAGCCGACAGGCGTTCCGCGTAGGCGAGCACCGGGGGCTTTTCGCGCGAGCCGGCGATGCGGGGCCTGGCGGCCTCTGCCGCATCCGCTTGCATTGCGCCACCTGGATCCGCCCCGGCGTGGCCGGCAGCGACAATGGGGCCATGCCTTTCGCCTCCCTGCAAAACGACACCTTCCTGCGCGCCTGCTGGCGACAGGCTACTGACCACACCCCCGTCTGGCTCATGCGCCAGGCCGGACGCTACCTGCCGGAATACCTGGCCACGCGGGCCAAGGCCGGCAGCTTCATGGGGCTGGCCACCAACGTCGACTACGCCACCGAGGTCACGCTGCAGCCGCTGGAGCGCTTTCCGCTACTGGATGCAGCCATCCTCTTCTCCGACATCCTGACCGTGCCGGATGCGATGGGCCTGGGCCTCTCGTTCGAAGCCGGCGAGGGCCCGCGCTTCGCCCGGCCGCTGCGCGACGAAGCCGCCATCGCGGCGCTCCGGGCGCCGGACCTCGACAAGCTGCGGTACGTGTTCGATGCCGTCACGTCGATCCGCCGCGCGCTCGACGGGCGCGTGCCGCTCATCGGCTTTTCCGGCAGCCCGTGGACCCTCGCCTGCTACATGGTCGAAGGGGCCGGCTCGAGCGACTACCGCTTGGTCAAGACGCTGATGTACAGCCGCCCCGAGCTGATGCACCAACTGCTCGCGGTGAATGCCGATGCGGTTGCGGCCTACCTCAATGCGCAGATCGATGCCGGCGCGCAAGCCGTGATGGTCTTCGACAGCTGGGGTGGCGTGCTCGCCGACGGCGCGTTCCAGGAATTCAGCCTTGCCTACACGGCACGCGTGCTGGCAGGCCTCAAGCGCAACGGTGTCGATGGCCAACCCGTGCCCCGCATCGTCTTTACCAAGGGCGGCGGCCTATGGCTCGACGCGATGCGCGGGCTGGACTGCGAGGTACTGGGCCTGGACTGGACCGTGAACCTGGCCCGCGCACGCGCGCTCGTCGGTGAAGGCGGCGCTGAGGCGAAGGCGCTGCAGGGGAATATCGATCCGAATGTGCTGTTCGCGCCGCCCGCCCGAATCGAGGCGGCGGTGGCCAAGGTCCTGCAGGATTTCGGCATGCCGCACACGGATCGCAGCACGACCGGGCCGACGCACATCTTCAACCTCGGCCACGGTATCAGCCAGTTCACGCCACCCGATCATGTCGCGGCGCTGGTGGGCGCCGTCCGCAGCCAATCCCGCGCAAGCAGGGCGGCGAACCGCCCCTGATTGTGTATAAATGTAACTCTGTCGTGTGCAATATTTGCGTTTGTCAAGCCACTTTCGGCGTCGGTGACAGACTTATGCACAAAAGATGTCTTGCGGTACGCGCCAGCGTCACTTCGATGTGGCACCTTGCTAGCAAAGCGATAGCACACGTAAGTTATTGATTTCTAAGGAAATTGCATTTTGCTTTTTTTGCAGGCATTCCAGTGAAAGCCTTGATTGACGTGGGTTTGGAGCGTGTCGGGCAGGGATATCAACAAAGTTATCCACACAATCGTTGGACACCGTGCAAAGCGCAAGAAAATCAACGACTTAACTCGTTTTGCTCCAAGCTTCTTTAAGAGCGCCCACGGCAGGCGCGCCGCCATGACGACAGACCCGGTCGATTCCGGAACTGGGGTTTCTCCTGCCCAGGACTCGCAGATTTGCAACACTTTGCAACACATCTGGCGGCTGGAGGCGGCCGTCCAGACTCCGGCGCACAGCGCGCTTGGAAACCTTTTGTCTTACGCAAGCACCGTGCCGCTGGCGCCGGGCACCCTGGTGCGGGTTCCCCTGGGCCGGCGCGAGGTGCTGGGCGTGGTCTGGGCGTGCGCGCAGCGGACTGACGACGAAGACGCGCGAGATCTCAAGGCCGTGGCCGGCGCGCTCGACGCCCTGCCGCCGCTGAACGACGGCTGGCGCGAGCTGGTGGCGTTCGCGGCGCGCTACTACCAGCGCTCGCTCGGCGAAGTCGCGCTGGCGGCACTCCCCCCGCAGTTGCGCGACCTCACGAGCCAGCAGCTCGCGCGGCGCCTGAAGCGCCGGGCAACGACAGAAGGAAGGCCTACTGCCACCGCTACCGCCGCTGCCACCGACACCGACACCAGTACCAGCACCAGCACCGGTCCGACCATCCTGAGCGCCGAACAAGCCGCCGCCCTGACCCGCTTCGAGGCGGAAAGCGGCCCCTTCCTGCTGTTCGGAAGCACCGGCAGCGGCAAGACCGAGGTCTACCTGCGCGCGGTGGCCGCCCTGCTCGCGCGTGACGACACGGCCCAGGCGCTGATCATGGTGCCCGAGATCAACCTCACGCCCCAACTCGAGGCGCGCGTGCGCGACCGCTTCGAGGCGCGCTTCGGCGCTGGCGCCGTGGTGTCGCTGCACAGCGGCATGACCAACCCGCAGCGCCTCGCGAGCTGGCTGGCGGCACATGCCGGGCAGGCTCGCATCGTCCTGGGCACGCGCATGGCGGTGTTCGCCTCGATGCCTTCATTGCGGCTGATCGTGGTCGACGAGGAACACGACCCCAGCTACAAGCAGCAGGAAGGCGCGCGCTATTCGGCGCGCGACCTGGCCGTGTGGCGCGGCCAGCGCGAAGGCGCCAAGGTCATCCTGGGTTCGGCCACCCCGTCGCTCGAAAGCTGGCACCACAGCCGTCCCGCCGAGGGTGTCGATCCGGGCGGTCGCTACGTGCGGCTGGCCATGCCGGGGCGCATCGGAGACGGCGCACTGCCGACGGTGCGCGGCGTCGACATGAACCTGCAGCCGCCGAAGACAGTGCTCTCGGGCGCGTTGCTGGACGCCATCGGGCAACGCATCGCGCGCGGCGAGCAGAGCATGGTGTTCCTGAACCGCCGCGGCTATGCGCCGGTGCTCGCCTGCGCCGATTGCGGCTGGAAGAGCGAATGCCCGCACTGCAGCGCCTACCGCGTATTCCACAAGATCGACCGCACGCTGCGCTGCCACCACTGCGGGTTCACAGAGCGGGTGCCCCGCGCCTGTCCCGCCTGCGGCAACCCCGACATCGCGCCCGTCGGACGCGGCACGGAGCGGCTGGAAGAACACCTGGCCGAGTTGTTCGCAACGGCGAAACGACCGGACGGCAGCGCCGTGCACATCGCGCGCATCGATGCAGACAGTACCCGCAAGCAAGGCGCGCTCGCGCAGCAGCTTGCCCAGGTGCACAGCGGCGAAGTGGATGTGCTGGTCGGAACACAGATGATCGCGAAGGGCCACGACTTCCGACGCGTGACGCTGGTGGCGGCGGTCAATCCGGACGGGGCGCTGTTCTCCAGCGACTTCCGCGCGCCGGAGCGCCTGTTCAGCCTGTTGATGCAATCGGCAGGCCGCGCCGGCCGCGACGCGAACTACCTGGCGGCGCAAGGCAGCACGGCCGAGATGTGGATACAGACGCATCACGGCGGCCACCCGCTGTTCCAGGCGCTCAGGCGACACGACTATCCGGCCTTCGCCAGGCAGCAACTCGACGAGCGGCGCGCCGCAGGCATGCCGCCTTTCGCGTTCCAGGCCCTGGTGCGTGCGGACGCCCGCACGCAACAGGCCGCGCAGGACTTCCTCCATGCGGCCAATGCCGCGGCAGACGCGCTGCCCCAGGCGGCGCAGGTGATGCGCTACCCGGCGGTGCCGCTCGCCATCCAGCGCGTGGCCAACGTGGAACGCGCACAGATGCTGGTCGAAAGCGCGTCGCGCGTTGCGCTGCAGCGCTTCCTGGCCGACTGGCAACCGCTGCTGCACGCCCTGCGCCGGGAGCCGGTCGGCAAGGGCGTGATCCGCTGGCTCATCGACGTGGACCCCCACTCGATCTGAGCCTCCAGGGCCGGGCTACGCAGCGCGCCCCCGCGGGGAATCAAGTCGAGATCGCAGGCCACATCGACTTGAGCAAGGTACTAGCAAGGATTGACCTTGAACTCGACACGACGGTCCAGGGCGTCGACCGCGTTGTCGGTGCCGCTGCCGACGATGTTCTCGCGGTAGCCCTTGCCATCCGGCCTGGTGCGGTCGGCGAGCACCGCAGACTTGGCGATCAATTGCTCGCGGATGAAGGTGCCGCGCTGCAGCGACAGCGTGTCGTTGAATTCCTGCGAGCCCGTGCGGCTGGTGTGGCCAACCACGCTCATGCAGACCTTGGCTGCGGTGGCCTTGGTGGCCACCTGGTCCAGCCACATGCCGTATTGCCCGCTGACTGCCGGGTCCGGCCAGAACGCCGTGCTGCCCGGCGTGAACAGGAACTTCACGCCCAATTGCTTGGTGTCGATACCGTAGGAAACGACCTTGCCGAATGCGGCCTCGGCCTCCGGCATGCGGTTGAGCTTGACCAGCGAAAGATAGACGCCGGTCAGCACGCGCAACTGGTCACCTGCGGGGAGCGCCGCGGCGGCGCTGTACTGGGCCAGGGCGTCCGCGTAGCGGCCGGTGGCATAGGCCTCGGTGGCCGTGTTGATGGCGGGCGCCACCACGACGTGCTCCATGTAGTAAGGGTCGGCCTTCTCGCCGGGGAGCGTTGAAGTGGTGCGAACGTAGCCGTCGACCACCTTGTCCTTGGCCAGCACCGGGCTGTCTTGGTCGGCTGCGAGCGGCGTGCCGTCCAGGCCGTCGTCGCGCGCGATCGTGGTGGCTTGCGCCGCGACCTTGCCGTTGCGCAGTTCCGTCAGCGCCAGCTTGATCTGCACCGGCGTGCCGGGCTTGCCGACGGTGCGGACGACGGTGCCGGTCAACAGGTAGGTGGCCCTGGAAAGATTCAAGCCCTCGAAGGGAATCACTTCGACCGTGTCCTTCGCCACGCCCAGCCGCTCGATGACGCGCTTCTGCATGAGCTGCGTGGTCTCGGTCCGCGCGCCGCTCACGACGTCGATCATCGGGTCGACCATCACGGTGCGCCTGGGCTCCAGCCTGGACAGGAAGCTCGGCAGCGCGTGCGTCTGCGCCACCAGTGCGTCGGTCGCCTGCGCGATGGCCTGGTCGAACGGCTGCACCGCGCTGGAGGTGCTGGCCTTGGGTGCGGCGCAGCCGGCGAGGGCCAGCGACAGCAGCACGGCTGCCGATGTGAGCGCGACCTGCTGAGGGCGCACGGGGGTCCAGGTTGTGGTCTTGGTTTTGGTTTTGGTCATCTATGACATTCCCTTTTTAGAAAAGCGGTCTCCCCCGCATTGAGCGGGCCGAGCGAAGCGGATTGGAGGATTTCGGTGCAGCGCGCGCGGTTGGCCGCGCCTCTGGCAGGTCCGGCCTGCGCGACGTGCTCGGGCCGGCCAGGCGGGGGTGGGGCTGCGCCATGGGACGGCGCTGCGGGCGCTGCGGGCACGGCGGCGATAGCGGGCGAGTTGCCATGGCTGTCATCGCCAGCGAGTGGGGCGGCCGTCGCCGCATGGTTCGGCGCGACGGAGGTGGACCGCGCGCCGTCATGCGACGGCTTTGGCGAAGTCGCCGACGGTGCGGAAGCGGATGCTTGCGTGTGCGCCGCGGCTGGCGGCGCGGGTGCCGGCGGGCGCGCGGGGGCCGGCATCGGGGATGCGGAGGCGTGCGCCGGAGGTACTGCTGCTGGCGACGTGGGGATCCGGATCGGCTGTGTCGCTGCCGGGGCAGGCGTCGCTGCAAGGGGAACGGATGGCGCAGCCGGCGGTGCGGGTTTGGGTGCGGGTGTGCTGCGCGCCGGGGCGGTCGGCTGGAGCTTCGACACCATCGGCGGAGGCGTTGTCGAACCCAGTCCATAGCCGATGGCGGCCAGCATCAGCACGAAGGACATGCCCAGCAGCACGTACAACGGCGTCCTCCAGCGGCGCGGCTTCTCGCGTGCCCAGCTCGGCAGCGCTTCGGCGGCGGCGCCAGTGTCCACGGCGACGATGGCGCCGACAGGCGCTGCCGCGGGCGGCGGCTCGGTTGGAGGCGCCGCACCGGCTTCCACTTCGAACTCCGATTCCGACTTGGACTCCACAGCCGAAGCCCCGATCGGGGTCGATGTCGATGTCGAGGCCCGGTACGGCTTCGACGCCGGGACCGATGCCGATGCCGATGCCGACACCGATGCCGCGGACTCCCTTGCGATCGTCGGCGCGGCGGCGTGTGCCAGGGCGGGCGCTGGCGCCGGCTTCACAACGCCAGCGCCGAGGAGCGGCGTCACTTGCAATGGCAATGGCGCATCCGCGAACTCGAAGGTCGGCGTGAACTCCGCGTCCAGCAGTGCTGGGTCCACCGGCGATTCCAGGGATTGCGGTACTGCCAAGTCGAAGGCCGGCTCCCTCCGTCCATCCTGCGACAGCGCCATCTGGAAGCGGGCCTCGCGCGGCGCGTCCACAGCCCCCGGGCCGGCCGCCTCGCCATCCAGCCGGGCCAGGAACCCGGCCACATTCTTGGGCCGGTCGGCCGGTCGAACGGCAAGCGCGCCGTCGATGGCGGCAAGCAGTGCAGGACTGAACCGGCCCCTGGCCACCTCGGAGAGCGGCTTCAGGCGATCGTCCTTGAGGCGGTCTACCGAGGGCTGCGGCGGCTTGCCGGTCACGGCGGCATAGGCCACGGCGGCCAATGCATACAGGTCGGTCCAGGGACCCTGCTTCAGCGATGGGTCTTCCGCGTACTGCTCGATGGGGGAGAAGCCCGGCTTGACCACCGCGCTCAGGTCGTTGGTGAGGTTGCCGATCACGCGTCGCGCAGCGCCGAAATCGAGCAGCATGGGGCCGTCATCGGTCAGCAGGATGTTGTCGGGCGCCACGTCGCGGTGAAAGCAATTGACCGCGTGCATCGCGGCCAGCCCGTCGAGCAACGGGCGCAGCAGTCGCCGCAGTTCGTCTTCGTCAGGCGAACGGCCCAGCGCCGCCAACTCGTCCGCCAGCGTCGGTCCTTGGCAGTAGGGCATGGCCATGTAGGCCGTCCCGTTGGCTTCCCAGAAGCGCAGGACCTTGACCAGCGACGGATGGTTGAAGCGCGCGAGCAATCGTGCTTCGTTGATGAAGCTGCGCAGGCCCGCGCCGAACGCCTCGCGGCTGCGATGCGACCGGGGCGTGACATAGGGCGACAGCGGCGCGCGGACGCCCAGGCTCGCCGGCAGGTATTCCTTGATGGCGATGTGCCGCTCGAGCAGGTTGTCGAAGGCGAGGTAGACGATGCCGAATCCGCCGCGCCCGATCACGTCGATGATTTCGTAGCCGGCGAGCCGCGTGCCCTCGCGCAGCGCGGCATCATCGGCCGGCGCCTCGGCGGGGGCGCCGGCACCCGCTGTGCCATCGACCCCATCGACGCCACCGGCAAGCTCGCCGACGCCCGCCCGGCCGAGATCCTCGTCCCTGGCCAGCGTGTCGATGGGCACGGTGTGCTGATGCATCAGGTTCGGCGTCTTCATGACCCCGCCCGTCGATGACGCTTGCGCACCCTGCTCTTCCGAGCGAACTTCCGCCGCTTGCATGTAGCTCCCTGTTGATCGAGGGCACTCTAGCAGTGAGCGCTAACCAAAGTACTCGCTGTTTGTCACGCTTGGACGCTGAATCTGATGCAGGGACCCGCCGTTCGGCCGATGCGTGAACTTTGTCTGTCCTACAGACGCCGGCCTTGCAGAAGAAGAAGATGCGACCCATGCCTGCTCAATTCCGCCGGATGGTCTTGCTGTTGTGCCTTGCGTTGCTGCCGTGGGCGACCCATGCGCAGGATGCGGCCTCCCTGCAGCGCAAGCACGGTTCGATTGGCGCGCAACTCGCCAACAACCCGTTCAAACGCCCGCTGGCGCTGGAGTCGTCGGAAAGCTCGAGCCGCCTCGCCGGTGACATCTACGCGGTGATCGATCATCCGTTCGCCGAGGTGAGCCAGACCCTGCAATTGCCATCTACATGGTGCGACGTGCTGATGCTGCACCTGAACACCAAGTACTGCGCCGTTGCCAAGGCGGGCGCCGACACGTCGTTGTCGGTCGCGCTGGGGCGCAAGTTCGACCAGCCGCTGGCCGATGCGCAGCGCGTGAAGTTCGTGTGGCAGCCGGTGGTGTCCAGCGACGACTACCTGAACGTCGGCCTGGCGGCGGCCGAGGGTCCGCTGTCGACGCGGGACTACAAGATCGTGCTCGAGTCCGTGCCGCTCGATGGCGGCAAGAGCTTCATCCACCTGTCGTATTCGTATGCCTACGGCACCGCTGCTCGACTGGCGATGCAGGCTTACCTGAGCACCATCGGCAGCGACAAGGCGGGCTTCACTGTCACCGGCAAGGACGACAAGGGCGCGCCCAAGTACATCGGGGGCGTGCGCGGTGTCGTGGAGCGCAACACGATGCGTTACTACCTGGCGATCGACGCGTTCCTCGATGCGCCCGCTTCGACGCAGCTCGATTCGCGCCTGGGCGCATGGTTCGATGCGACGGAGCGCTATGCGCTCCAGCTGCACGAGACCGAGCGCAACGATTACCTTGCCATGAAACGCAATGAGTACCAGCGCATGAAGAGTGGGGGATCCTGACTGGAGGCAGGGAATGCGTGCGCGGTGAAGGGCTTGGGGCCTTTACTCATTCGCTGTGCTCATCCAGGCCTGGGGCCCGTACTCGTTCGCTTTGCTCGTTCAGTGGAAGCCCAAGCGGGCTTCCTGAAGGGTTGAAGATTTCGTAGCGAGGGCCCCGAGGTCGGGTCGAGGAGCGGAACCGCACTCTCGTGCGGTGACAACGAAGTTGCGGCATAGGCTGACAACTGCGCGAAGCGCTTGTCACGCCGGAGCCAACACCGCAGGCCCGAGATCGGGGCCCGCAGTAGAAAGATTCACCCCTTCAGCAGGGTTCCTTGGTCATGTGCACGTACTGAAGAAGATGGTCGCCCCGCCGACGACGCGACGATGGCCATGCCAAAAGTACTATGACAGGAACGGCCAGCGCCAATGCCCAGCCGGCCCGCAGTGCGCCTTCGTGCCAAAGCAAGCCTGCGGCAGCAACCCAGGCAAGGCCGAAGAACCAACGAAGAAGCGTAGCCATATGTTTCTCCAAGGAGCATTCAATCCATTCTGACAGTCCGCCTGTGAACTTAGGTACTCGCCAAATGGACGATGTTGGACTATTGCAGCAGGTGGTGCGCGCCGCGTGTAGGAAATTTTCTGAAACATCGATTGACGCCGGCCTACCGCTCAGCAAGCTGTCAGTATGCACGTATCTCATTGGTTCAAAATCCGGCGGAAATGCACTTGAAATTGCCGAAACTCATCGTCTTCGCCCTCGCTGTCGGGGCAATGAGCGTTGCCGCGCTGGCGGCGGAGATCGAAGTCGAGGGCACCCGCATGGTCGTGTCGGGGATGCTGGACGGCAGCGCCTTGCCGGAATTTGTCGAGCATGCCAGCAACGGACGCGTGCGCACCGTGATGTTCGAGAACTCGACCGGCGGCAGCGCTGAAGTGGCGGAGGCCTACGCGCAGGTGATTCGCAGCAAGGGGCTGATGACCGAGGCACGCGGCCAGTGCCAGGCCGCCTGCGCCTACGCCTTCCTTGCCGGCAAGGAGCATCGTTTCGGGCGCGGCGGACAGGTCAATGCGCTCCTGATCCCGCTGCCGCGCCGGCCGACTGCTGCCGAGCTGGCCGCTGGCGGCTGGCGCAGCGACGAGGCGCGGGCCGCGGTGCCACCGGCGCCCGCGGCGGGGCCAGTGAACGTCGCGTCGGCTGCGTCCCCGAGCGCCCCCGCCGATGCACCGGCCTCGGATGCCGGCCCCGGGGCAAAGGATGCCTGGCTGCCTGGCAAGGGCATGCTGTTCACCTCGACGCCGACCTTCTTCGGACGGGTCTACAACACCTACTACTGCGACGGCAACCAGGGCTCCGACCTGTCGCGCTGCGATCGGGTGTCGGATGCCGATCCCTACAAGCTCGGTGTCTTGACGCAATAGTCGGGCCGCGGCCCGCAGCGATACATTGCTTGCAACCGGCAACGCGGCCGGCAGCGCCCTGCGCAATCATTGCCAAATGTAACCAGACTGCGAGAGGCCGGCCGGTATCATTGCGCGCTTTCCGTCTGGTCCCCCCTCCCCCCATGTCTTCCGGTCTCAATCTTGCCCAGCAGGAAGCCGTCAACTATGTGAGCGGTCCCTGCCTCGTCCTCGCGGGCGCGGGGTCCGGCAAGACGCGCGTGATCACGATGAAGATCGGCCGGCTGATCCAGATCGGGCTGGAGCCCAAGCGCATCGCCGCCATCACCTTCACCAACAAGGCCGCCGCCGAGATGCGCGAGCGGGCCAAGCACCTGATCGGGCGCGACGCGAAGCATGTGATGGTCTGCACCTTCCACGCGCTGGGCGTGCGCATGATGCGCGAGGACGGCGCCGTGCTCGGCCTGAAGCCCGCCTTCAGCATCCTGGACAGCGACGACGTCACCAAGATCCTGAAGGACGCCGGCGGCACCACCGATGCGGCCACGGCCCGCATCTGGCAGTGGACCATCAGCAAGTGGAAGAACATGGGCCTGAACTCGGCGCAGGCCGAGGCGCAGGCCGCCGACGACAACGAGCGCGTGATCGCGCGGATCATGGCCCGCTACGAGGAGCGGCTGGCGGCCTACCAGAGCGTCGACTTCGACGACCTCATCGGCATGCCGCTGAAGTTGCTGAAGGACCACGACGACGTGCGCGCCAAGTGGCAGGCCGCGCTGGGCCACGTGCTGGTCGACGAATACCAGGACACCAACGCCACGCAGTACGAGGTGCTGAAGGCGCTGGTCGGCGAGCGCGGCCGCTTCACCGCCGTGGGCGACGACGACCAGTCGATCTACGGCTGGCGCGGCGCGACACTCGACAACCTCAAGAAGCTGCCGGTCGACTTCCCCAACCTGAAGGTCATCAAGCTCGAGCAGAACTACCGCAGCACCAGCGCCATCCTTCGCGCGGCCAACAACGTGATCGGGCCGAACCCCAAGCTGTTCCCCAAGACGCTGTTCAGCGAACTGGGCGAAGGCGAGCCGGTGCGCATCGTCGATGCCGACAGCGAGGCGCACGAGGCCGAGCGCGCCGTGGCCCGCATCCAGGGCCTGCGCGAGACTTCGCAGCACAAGGAGTTCCGCGACTTCGCGATCCTCTACCGCGCCAACCACCAGGCCCGCGTATTCGAGCAGGCGCTGCGCAAGGCGCAGATTCCGTACAAGGTGTCGGGCGGGCAGAGCTTCTTCGACCGTGCCGAGATCAAGGACCTGTGCGGCTGGTTCCGCCTCTGGGTGAACCAGGACGACGACCCGGCCTTCCTGCGCGCCGTGACCACGCCCAAGCGCGGCATCGGCCACCAGACACTGCAGGCGCTGGGCGTGTTCGCGTCGCAATACAAGATCAGCCTGTTCGAGGCGCTGTTCAGTTCCTCGCTGCCGAGCGTGATGGCGAAGCGCGCGCTCGAAGGCCTGCATGAGTTCGGCCGCTACATCAACGAGCTCGAGTACAAGGCCCGCCACACGCACGGCGCCGAGGACTCTCGCGCCTTCATGATGGAGTGGCTGAAGGAGATCGACTACGAGAAGCATCTCTACGACGGCGAGGACAGCGAACAGGCCGCTGCCGCGCGCTGGACCAACGTGCTGGAGTTCGTCGACTGGATGACGCAGCGTGCCGGTGGCACCATCGACGACAGCAGCGGCGCCAATGTCGTGAGCGAGCGCAAGAGCCTGCTGGAAGTGGCGCAGACGATCTCGCTGCTGTCGACCATCAGCGAGCGCGAGCAGGACCAGAACGTGGTCACGCTGTCCACGCTGCATGCGTCCAAGGGTCTCGAATGGCCGCACGTGATGCTGATCGGCGTGACCGAAGGGCTGCTGCCCTTCAAGCTCGACGACGACAACGGCCGGCAGGAAAAGATCAGCGACGACACGTTGACACGGCTTCAGGAAGAACGCCGCCTCATGTACGTGGGCATCACGCGCGCACAGCGCACGCTGGCCGTAAGCTGGACCAAGAAGCGCAAGAAGGGCCGCGAGATGGTGCAGGCCATCCCGAGCCGCTTCATCGCCGAGATGGCGCTCGACAAGACCACCGCCAAGGAAGACCCGCGGGAAAAGCTCAAGGCCCTGCGCGCCGAATTCGCCAAGCGCGCGGCGGATGGCGCCGCAGCGTCGGCTGCCGCCGCCGCGCCATGACCGGCGTGCGTTGGTTGGCGATCCTCGCGATCGCCTGCGCTGGATGGACCGGCGCGGCGGCACAGGTCGATGCGCCGATGCCGTCGGCACCCATTCCCCCCATGTGTCCCCCGGACACGCAATCACTGCCGCTCGAAGCCCTGTTCGGCCGCTGGGAGCTGAGTATCGACGGCCAGCCCGGCACAGCCATCGTCGAGATGGCGCGGCACCCCGACTACGCCGGCGTACGCGGAACCGTCACGCGCGAAGGCAACCCGACGCTGTCGCAGATCGCCGGCGACATCGACGACGAGGGCATCCTGAGCATCGACCAGTCAGACGATGGCCACACCATCAACGCGGTGTGGTCCGGCAGCATGAAGCCCGGGTCGTGTGGGAAAGTGTTCGAAGGGACGTGGCGCAAGTCCGCCGACGAGAGCAGCACGCATTTCGTGCTGCGCAAGCTTTCATCCGCGCGTGGCAACACGTCGCCTTCGACTCAACAATGACCAAGCCTTCAATGGCCCTGCCCGCGTTCTTCGCGGTGCTGGGCCTCAGCTCTATTTCATCGCAGGCCGCAGAGCAACCGCCCAGCCCCCTGTCTGAATCGCAATTGACCTGGCAGGCCTGCCAGCGCCTGGCCAACAACAACGACGCGCGCCTGGCCTGCTTCGACCGCTGGGCCCAGCAGCAGACGCTGCCGGCCGCGGCCGTGCCCGCCGCGCCACCGGTGCTCGAGGCCACGCAGCCCGCGCCGGTCGATGCCAGCGTGCCGGCCACCCGCGTGGTCAGCGTGTCCTCCGAGGAAGGCTGTCGCGACCGGCAGTACTCGACCTTGTCGCGCTTCTGGGAACTGGAGAAGGGCTCGGATTGCGGCACCTTCACCTTTCGCGGCTACCGGCCGCTCGATGTGTCCTTGGCCATCGCCGACGGCAAGCCCAAGATTCCCACATCGCCGGCCGAGGGCCACACCGGCACCTTCGTCCCCTACCAGGCGCAGGAAATGCGCATCGGCCTGTCGATGCGGACCAAGCTGGCGCAGGGCCTGCTCACCGGCAACGATCCCGAGAAGAAGGACTCGCTGTGGTTCGCCTACTCGCAGCAGTCGACCTGGCAGGTGTTCAATGCCGACATCTCGCGCCCCTTCCGCACCACCGACCACGAGCCCGAGATGATGTACGTCTATCCCACCGACGTGGCCTTGCCCGGCGGCTGGCGCTGGCGCTATGCGGGGCTGGGCCTCGCGCACAACTCGAACGGCCAGAGCCTGCCCCTGTCGCGCAGCTGGAACCGCTACTACCTGATGGCGGGCGTGGAGCTGGACCAACGCTTCACCCTCACCGGCCGCATCTGGAAGCGCATCAACGAAAGCGTCGCCACCGACGACAACCCTGACATCGAGGACTACATCGGCCGCGCCGAGCTCACTGGCAGCTGGAACATCAACCGCGACAACCTGGTGTCGGCCACGCTGCGCAACAACCTGCGCAGCGACGGCAAGGGCTCGATCCGGCTCGAATGGTTCAAGGTGATCGGCGACCCGGCCAAGAGCAACCTGCGCTTCCATACGCAACTGTTCCACGGCTATGGCGACACGCTGGTGGACTACAACCGCAAGCGCACGGTGTTGAGCGTGGGGTTGAGCCTGGTGGATTTCTAGGTGTAGGGGGCTCGCCTTTCGGTCTACCCTCCGCAGGGGACGCTACGCTTTTCGGCAAATTGCCAAGTGCCGGGGGGCCCGCTAACGTGGCGTCGCCAGACGAGGGAGGCCAACCCGGTCCCGGAGGGTCCCATGCCCCTGTTTCTCATCGAGCGCAACTTCGCCGAGCAGCTCGAACTCGACGTCGATGGCGTCACCGCGATCACCAAGATCAATGGCGAGGAAGGCGTGAACTGGCTGTTCTCGTTCCTGAGCGCGGACAAGCGCAAGTCCTATTGCCTGTACGAGGCCACCAGTCCGGAAGCGATCCGTGATGCGGCGCGGCGCGCGAACGTGCCCGCCGACGTGATCATCGAGGTCTCGCAATTCCATCCGGAGCGGATGCTCGCGGCAGCGGCCTGAGCAGTCCGATAGTTCGCTCGACCGCCCCCGGTGGTCAGAACTGACTATTCCGGCGCTGCGGCGTGATGCGTACAACGGGAGCGTGGTCCAGCGTTCAGACGAACGCGCCATCTACCGGAGAAACATCATGCTCAACCCCGAGTCCATCGCCCAGTTTTCCGCCACGCTGCGCGGACGCGTCGTGCAGGCCGGCGACGCCGACTATGACGAATCGCGCAAGGTCTACAACGCGATGATCGATCGCACCCCGCGCCTGATCGTGCAATGCCGCGATGTGGCGGATGTCATCCACAGCGTCAACTTCGCGCGCGACCATGCGCTGCTGCTGGCGGTGCGCGGCGGCGCGCACAACGGCGGCGGGCTCGGCACCTGCGACGACGGGCTGGTCATCGACCTGTCGGGGCTCAAGGGCATCCGCGTCGATCCGCAGGCGCGCACCGTGCGCGTCGAAGGCGGCTGCACCTGGGGCGACGTGGACCATGCGACGCACGCCTTCGGCATGGCCACGCCCTGCGGGATCATCAGCACGACCGGCGTCGGCGGGCTCACGCTGGGCGGCGGCATCGGGCACCTGTCGCGCAAGTGCGGGCTCACCATCGACAACCTGCTCGAGGCCGACGTGGTGCTGGCCGACGGCTCGCTGGTCACGGCCAACGCCGAATCGCATCCCGACCTGTACTGGGCGCTGCGCGGCGGCGGCGGCAACTTCGGCGTGGTGACCTCCTTCGTGTTCCGGCTGCATCCGGTGTCGATGGTGGTCGCGGGGCCGACCTTCTGGGACCTGGACAAATCGGCCGAAGTGCTGCGCTGGTATCGGGACTTCATCACAAAGGCGCCGGAAGACCTCAACGGGTTCTTTGCCTTCACCTCGGTGCCGCCGGTCCCGCCATTCCCCGAGGCGTTGCACGGGCGGCCGGTGTGCGGCGTGATCTGGTGCTACACCGGTCCGCTCGAACAGGCCGACGCGGTGTTCAAGCCGGTGGCCGAGTTCAATTCCCCCTTGCTACACGGCGTGCAACCGATGCCCTTCCCCGCATTGAACGGCGCCTTCGACGGGCTCTATCCGCCAGGCCACCAGTGGTACTGGCGCGCCGACTTCGTCAACGAGCTGTCGGACGCGGCCATTGCCGAGCATGCGCGTTGGGGCGCGCAGATGCCTACGGGACAGTCGACCATGCACCTCTACCCGATCGACGGCGCGGCGCATCGGGCAAAGTCGTCGGACACGCCCTTCGCCTACCGCCATGCCAACTGGGCCGAGGTGGTCGTCGGCGTCAGCCCCGACCCGCAGGACGCGCCGAAGATCACCGCCTGGACCAAGAACTACTTCGACGCGCTGCATCCCTACTCGGCCGGCGGCGCCTACGTGAACATGATGATGGACGAGGGCGACGAGCGCATCCGCGCGGCCTACCGCGACAACTATCCGCGGCTGGCGCAGATCAAGCGCCGCTATGACCCGGAGAACCTGTTCCGGGTGAACCAGAACATCCATCCCGCCGAGGAGGCCGTGGCCGAGGCTACTCATTGAGCAAGCCCTCCCGACGCGCAAACGCAGCCGCCTCCGTCCGGTTGGCCGTATAGGTCTTCTCGAGGATGCTGCGCACATGGTTGGCCACGGTGTTCGGGCTGATCTGCAGCACCTGGCCGATCTCGCGGTTGTTGCGGCCCATGGCGATCAGCCGCAGTACGCCGACCTCGCGTTCGGTCAGGCCGCAGGGCAAGGTGGGCGGCGGCGCGGCGATGGTGGCCGCCAATGCTGCAATGCGCTGCTTCAGCGCCTGCATGCCGAGCACGGTGGTCTCGGCCTGTGCCTCAGCCAGCAGCGCGAGGGCGCGGTCGGTGTCGCCGGCCAGCGCCCGCCGGTGCAGCATGACCGCGTACGCAAAGCGGCTGTGCGCGAGCCAGGTGCGCGAGCCGGTCTGGCTGTCCATCGCCAGCGCGGCCTCGAAGTGGCGCTGCGCCACCACCCATTGCCGCATCACCATGGCCAGCCCGCCGAGCAGGCGGTCGGCCGAGCCGAGGCAGGGCCCGCCCGAGTCGGCCACCAGGTTGGCGCCGGCATAGCCCTTCAACACCGGGTACAGCACCGCGGCGCGCGCGGCGTCGCCGAGGTAGACGCACACCTCGGCCGCGAACATCATCACCGTCATCGTGCTGGCATCGATCGCACTCGTCAGCGCGCGGTCCCAGGGCAGGCTTTCGAACTGCGCCTCGCATTCGGCGCGCATGTCGAGCTCGGCATACAGCACGGCCAGGCCGGGCACCCAGGTCTGCGCCTGGGGCGTGGTGCGCACGAAGTGCTGCAACAGCGGCAAGGTCTCGCGCAGGCGGCCTTGCTCGCGGCGCAGGCAGAACATCTGCATCCCGTAGACGCCGACTGCCAGTGCCTCGTTGGCGCGGCGGCCGATCGCCAGCGCCTTGCCGGCCCAGGCTTCGGCATCGGCAAAGCGCCCTTCGCTGATGGCGATCACGCCTTCGACGTAGTTGCAGATCGCCTGCTCGTGCAGCGCCCCCGTTGCCTGCGCCCTGCGCAGGCCATGCGCCCGCACGCGGGCCAGCGTTGCCACGTCGCCGATGCGGATGAGGTCCATCAGGAAGTACGGCAGAAGGCGCAGCAGGTGGCGCGGCAGGTTCAGGCTGTCGGCGATGCCCCAGGCCTCGCTGGCAGCGGCCAGGTGTTCGCGCAACTGGTCGGGCCAATAGACGCCCGCGGCGATCGAGGTCAGGGCCAGGCACAGGCCCTGCCGGTCGCCGATCTGCCGCGCGAGCGCCACGGCGCGGCGGTGCGCGTCTTTGGCCTCGTCGGCGAGGTTGCAGTAGACGTAGGCGCGGCACAGGTGCGCCAGCAGTTCGACGCGCAGGGGGTCGTCGGCACGGTGCAGCGCGAGCGCCTCCAGCAGCAGCGTTACCGACAGTTCGCCCGATCGCGCGGACTCGACGTTGCTGAGCTCGAAGCCCATGGCCGCCTGCGCGAACAGCGTGGCGAGGCCATGGCCGCGCGCCAGGCCGGCGGCCTCCAGGCAGGCGGCACGCGCGGGCTCGCCGGCGCCGAGCAGCATCTCGACCTCCGCCAGCTTCAGCAACAGGCCGCAACGCTCGGCCGCGTCCTTGCCGAAGTGCTGCTGTTGCAGGTGAAGGGCCAGCCGGTAGAGGCGAGCGGCTTCCTCGAAGGCGAGCAGCTGCGCCGCATGTTCGGCCGACTGCCGGGCATAGGCGAGCGCCTTTGCGGCGGCGCCCGGTCCGGCTTCGCTGAAGTGGTAGGCCAGTTGCGGCAACACCGCCGGGCGGTCGGCGCCGTCCCGCGCTTCCAGGATCTCCGCGATGCGCAGGTGCAGCCGCGCACGGCGCAGGCCGAGCATCTCGTCGTAGATGCATTCGCGGATCAGGGCATGGCTGAAGCGGAACCGCCGGGACTGCGGCACCGGCTCGATGAGGTGCACGGCCAGGGCCTCTTCCAACGCCACGAGCACCTCGTCCTCGGACTTGTCGGTGTCGAGTCCGGCCAGCAGGTCGAGTTCGAAGACGCGGCCAATGCAGGCGGCGATGGAGAGCAGCCTGGATGCCGGCACGCTGAGGCGGTTCAGGCGCTTGCCGATCACCTCCCGCACGCCGGTGGGAATCTTCTGCAGCAGCTCGGCCATCGACCCGGGGGCATGCGGCGTGCGCGTCTCGGTCATGAAGCGCATCGTCTCTTCGAGAAACAGCGGATGCCCCTCGGTGCGCGCGTGGATGGCGTCCGCCAGCTGCGCGCCGGCCAGGCCGCCGCTCGCCGCCGCGATGAACTCCTGCGTCTCGCGCTCGCTCAGGCCGGCCAGCTCGATGCGGCGCAGCACCGGCGAGCGCGTGAGTTCCCCGAGCGTGTCGAACAGCGGATGCTGG
Organism: Variovorax sp. dw_954; assembly: GCF_018449755.1. Classification (NCBI taxonomy): domain Bacteria; kingdom Pseudomonadati; phylum Pseudomonadota; class Betaproteobacteria; order Burkholderiales; family Comamonadaceae; genus Variovorax; species Variovorax sp. dw_954. The sequence goes on from NZ_JAAVVD010000026.1 coordinate 62,609, forward strand.
CGCGACAGCTCGGTGTCGCGGTAAGTGCCGATCAGCAGCAGCGCGCTGTCCTCCAGTTCCGCCGCGAGGAAGGCGAACAGGCGCAGCGAGGTCGCATCGGCCCAGTGCAGGTCCTCGAAGATCAGCACCTGCGGCATGCGCCGGGCCGCGCGCCGCCAGAAGCCGGCCACGGCGTCGAACAGCTGGAAGCGCGACTGCGCGGTGTCGAGCGCCTCGGCATGGGCCGCGGCGGGCCGCAACGGCACGGACTCGGCCACTTCCGGCACGATGCTGACGATGTCGGGCAGGCCGGCGCCGAGCGTCTCGGCCGGGCGCGGATCGCCGCCGGCGCGCAGGTAGCCACGGATCAACTGGCGCCAGGGCCAGTACGGCGGCGCGCCGGGCTCCTCGAGGCAGCGCCCCCACAGCACCGACACGCCCTGCGCTTCCGCGCGCGCGGCCATCTCCTGCGCCAGGCGCGTCTTGCCCATGCCGCCGGAGCCGGCCAGCAGCACCACCTGCCCCTGTCCGCGGCGCGCGCTGTCGAGCGCCTTGGCAAGCTGCGCGATTTCCTGGCTGCGGCCCACGAACAGGGCGGCGGCGCGGGGCGGCGGGCGCTGCGCAAGCGGTGGCGCTTCCCCGGCTGCGACCCGGGCCGGGTCCGCAGCGGCATCGACCGTTCCCAGCGCGACGGCATACGCATGGACCGGCATGGCGATGTTCTTGAGCTGCTGCTCCCCCCGGTCCCTGAAGCGCGCATCGACCCGACCCAGCACCACCCCACGCACGGCCTCCGACACCGTGATGCCGCCAGGGTCCGCCAGCGCCTGCAGCCGCGCGGCGACGTTGACGCCGTCGCCATAGACCGTTCCGTCCGCCTTCTCGACCACGTCGCCCAGGTGCACGCCGATGCGAAAGCGCATGCGCCGGTCTTCCGCCACAGGCTGCGTCGCCAGCGCCAGCGCCTGCTGCACTGCCAGCGCGGCATCGACCGCGGCGGTGGCCGCATCGAACACCGCGAGCACCGAGTCGCCCGCCATGTCGACGACGCGCCCATGGTGCGCGCCGACGTGCTGCCGGAACAGCGCGCGTGCCGCATCGAGTGCCGCGACGGTGGCGCCCTCGTCCATCGCCATCAGGCGCGAGAACCCCACGGCGTCGGCCGCGAGGATGGCTGTGAGCCTGTGCTTGACGGGGGGATCGGTCATGGCATCGGCGGCGACTCCGCATTGGCATGGCCATGGGATAGGTCCGGGTGCGGGCGCAGGGCCAGTATCAGCATCCACACCCTCACGGTCAAACGTCCGCCTGTGGCACATTTGAAGTGCTCAACGAGGAACTCGCATGGCCATGCCTGACCTGTACGCGCTTGCCACCAATAGCCTGGAGACCGCGCTCGCCACCACCTCGGGCACCATCGCGCTCTTCGCGGCGGGCATCGCCGGGCTGCTGGTGGTGGTCAGCTCCTTCGTGAAAACCATGATCCCGCTGCGCTACCTGGCCGTGGCGGGTAATGTCGGCTTCCTGGTCTACGGGGCGCTGCACCCGGCCTTCATCATGATCCTGCTGCACGGCGCGTTGCTGCCGATCAACATCTGGCGCCTCGCTGAAATGGCGCGGCTCACGCGGCAGGTGACGAAGGCGGCCGAGCAGAGCGACCTCTCTGGCGTCTGGCTGCGGCCCTACATGCGCAAGCAGCGCCTGCGCGCGGGACAGGTGCTGTTCCGCAAGGGCGACGAGGCCTCGCACCTGTACTTTCTGGCCGACGGCCGCATGGAGTTCGTCGAGATCCGTCAGGAGATGGAGCCCGGCCGGCTGTTCGGCGAGATCGCCTTCTTCGCGCCCGACAAGCGCCGCACGCTGACGGCGCGCTGCGTCACCAAGTGCACGGTGCTGCGCATCGACGAGCACACCTTCCGGGAGCTGTACTTCCAGAACCCGGCCTTCGGCTTCCAGGTCGTGTCGCTGGTGGCCGGCCGCCTGATCGCCGACCGGCAGCGGCTGGAAGCGATGGTCGCGGCCAGCACCCGGCCGGCGGGGCTGGCGGCGGAAGGCAGCGTGCAGTGAGCGAGCTCAGTGCAGCAGCGTGCGTGCCGCCTCGATGATGGACTCTTCCGACGACAGCTTGCCGATGCCGGCCAGCCCTTCGTCCTGGCACTCGATGCAGGCCCAGCGCACGATGCCCTCGCGGTCGATCATGAACAGCGCCTTCAGTTGCGGCCATTGCCGATCGACATCGCTCTGGTCGCTCGGCGTGGGGACGTAGCCGTCGATCCGGTCCATCGCCTTGGCGGCAGCCACGATGGGCATCGGCTCGGGAAGGTCGCCAAAGGGATTGACGATGATCTGCTCCAGCGCTTCCAGCATCTCCGGGCTCGGCTCGGGCTTGGGCACGCCGAAGGCGCGGTGCGTCGACAGGAAGGGGTCGGACGCGAGGCGCAGCCTGGTGGGCCGGAACTTGAAGTACATGCGCGCGTTTTCGGGGTCGGTGGCGACGACGGCCAGGCTTTCGACGCCCAGCGCCTTCAGCTTGCCTTCGTAGCCGCTGATCTGGGCCAGTTGTCGTCGGCAGAACGGGCACCACAGGCCGACCATGAGCGCGAGGAACACCGGGCTGCGCCCACGGTAGTCGGCCAGTGAAATGGTGTCGGAGCCGGCCACTGCCGGGAGCGAGAAATCGGGCGCCGGCTGGCCCGGCCCCACGGGATGCGTCATTGCAGCAGTCATGTCGACTCCTTTGGCAAATTCGGCAGAGAAATGTCAGCAGAGGAACGGAAGCACCATCAGCGCGTCGGGCTCCAGGCCGGCGCGTTCGCAGACCGCCTGGGCCTTCTGGAACCAGCCCTCGGCCTGGGCCGGGCGTCCCGCGTCGAGGTACAGGGTAGCCAATCCATCGTAGCAAGGGAAGAGCAATTGCGGCTCGTCGATCTGCTCGGCCAATTGCAACGCTTCCGTATAAGACGTGAACGCCTTCGCCGAGTCGCCGTGGCACTGGTAGATCTGGCCCAGCACGATCAGCGGAACGGCCAGGTGGTCGAGCAGGCCGAGGCGGCGGTCCAGGCTGGCGGCGGCGCGCGCGGCCTCGATGCCCTCGTCCTCGCAGCGGTTGGTCAGCGCGCAATAGGCGACGGCCAAGTTGGCATACAGGCGCGACTGGAAGCCGAGGTCGCCGACCTTCTTCGCGGTCGCGAGGCCGCGCAGGCAGGTGTCGATGCTGCGCTGCGGGTCCAGCGTCGCATAGAGCACGCCGAGGTTGGTGTAGCCGCGGCAGGCGGCCTGCAGCAGGTTGTGGGCCTCCGCCTGCGCGACGCTGAGCTCGATCTGTTCCACGGCTTCCGCCTGCCGGCCGAGCCGCGCGAGCGTGACGCCCAGCGTATTGCAGGCCGCGGCACGGACCACGATCGCTTCGCGCGTGCGGCCCGCGCCGTCGGTGTCGGCGTCGGCGGGAACCTCGCCCAGCGCGCGTTGCGCGAGCGTGAGGGCGGTGGCGTTGTCGCCGGCGCGGAAGGCGAGGCGGCCCATCTCCTGGAACAGGTGAGCGCGCTCGATGGGGTCGCCGCCCTCGCCCAGGCGCGCCAGGCCGGCGCTGAAACAGGCGCCGGCGCGTTCGCGTTCGCCGGCCTCCCAGTGCAGGCCGCCGATCTTGCGCAGGACGCGCGCAGTGCGCACGGGTTCATCGTGTGCCTCGATGGCCAGCCTGACCGCGTCGTAGTGCGCCAGCCCTTCGCTGCGCCGGCCCTGCAGGCCGAACAGGTCGCCCAGGCGTTCGCGCGCATCGAGCTGGGCGGCCTCGATCTCCGCGATGGCCTGCGGCGTTTCCGGCAGCGCATCGGCGAGGGTGGACAAGGCGCGCTCGTAGTGGCGCAGCGCATCGTCGTTGGCATACACGCCGCGCGCCCAGTCGCCCGCCGCCAGCAGGTAGTGCGCGCCGCGGGCCTTGTCCGGCGACAGGCTCCAGTGATGGCCGAGCGCCTCCAGTTCGGCGAGCCGGCGCGGGCTGCTGCTGCGTGCTTCATCACGGGCGCCCGTCGTGGCATCGGCGTCTTGTTCCGCCGCGATGCGGGTCTCGGCTTCGAGCGCGCGGCCGGCGCGGTGATGCAGTTCGGTGCGCCGCGTGAGCAAGAGGTTCTGATAGGCCACGTCATGCAGCAGCGCGTGGGTGAAGCGCCAGTCCGCGGCCTCCGTCGCGCCGGCGCGGACCAGGTCGGCGGCGGCGAGCCGGGCCAGCGCCGCATCGATGAACGCCGGTTCGCTGGCGATGTGCCGCAACAGCGCGGGGCTGAACCGGGCGCCCAGCACTGCGGCCTCCTGCAAGGCGTGGCGATCTTCCGCGCCGAGCCGGTCGATGCGCGACAGCAGCAGGCCGTAGAGCGTCTGCGGCACGTCGACCGCCTCGTGCGCCGCCTCGCAGACCCACCGGTCGCCCTGGCGCGCCAGCACGCCAGCACCGGCCAGGCTGCGGACGATCTCCTCGACAAACAGCGGATTGCCACCAGCGCGCGCCGCGACCAGCTCGCGCACCGCCGCCAGGTCGTCGCCCGCCGGGGCGCCGAGCAGATGGTTCACCAGTTCGCGCGCCTCGTCGTCGCGCAGCGGGCCGAGTTCGACCGCTGATGGCTCGGCCCGCACGGCATGCAGCGCTCGCGCGTCGGGGCGCTGCGCGACCAGCAGCATCAGCGGCCGGTCGACGAAGTGGTCCACGACTTCGCGCAGCAGGCCGAGCGATGCGGCATCGGCCCATTGCAGGTCGTCGATCACGAGCAGGAGCGGCTGCGCCGACAGCCGCCGTTCGATCAAGGCGCGCGCGGCCAGCGAGATCTGGCGCTGCAACTGCTCGGGCTCGATGTCGGGCGGGCGGCCTTCCTGGATGCCGAGCAGGTAATGGATGACCTGCGCGACTGCTGCGGCCTCGTCGGCATCGGCGCCGAGGGCCAGCAAGCCTTCCTGCAGCTTGCGCCGGGCCACGTCCAGCGAATCGCCGGCCTCCACGCGGTAGGCATCGCGGAACAATGCGCCAAAGGCGCCGTAGGTCGGTTCGCCCAGTGGCGAGCAGGTGGTTCGGCGCACACCTGTGGCGGCCAGGCGCGGGTCATCCGCGAGCCGCGCGAACAGTTCGGCGAGCAGTCGGGACTTGCCGGCCCCCGCCTCACCGGTGAGCGTCACCAGTTGCGCCCGGCCCTGCTGCATGCGGTCGAACGCGGCCAGCAGGCCTTCGATGGCATCGCCGCGCCCGACCATCGGCGCGGCCAGGCCCAGGTCGGCCAGGCCGCGTGCGGAGGCCTCGTCCTTGCGCAGGCCGACCAGTCGATACACCCGCATCGGCTGCGCCTTGCCGCGCAGCGCCAGTTCGGCGGGCGCGTCGAAGTCGAAGCGGTGCCGCACCATGGCTTGCGTCGCCTCCGACACCAGCACCGTACCGGGCTCCGCGGCCGTGAGCAGGCGCGATGCGGTGTTGACCGTGTCGCCGGTCACGGCATAGGTGCCGCCCGCACCGCTGCCCAGGCTGCCGGCGACCACGGCGCCGGTGTGCACGCCGATGTGCAGCGTCACGCCACGGCCCAGTCGCGCGGCCCAGCGCTGGCTCAGGCGCTCCACCCCCTGCAGCATTTCCTGCGCGGCCTCGATGGCGCGCAGCGGGTCGTCCTCGTGCGCGCGCGGCGCGCCGAACACGGCCATCACCGCATCGCCGACGAACTTCTCGACGAAGCCGTCGTAGTGGGCGATGGCCTGGGCCATCGTCTCGAACAAGGCGTTCTGGAAGCTGCGCACGGTCTCGGGGTCGAGCCGCTCGGCCAGGGAGGTGAAGCCGGTGAGGTCGGCAAAGAGGATGGTGACCTGGCGGCGGTCGGCCTCGTGGTCGGCGGTCTCGGTCGCTGGCGCTGCTGCGGGCGTTGTCGTAATTGCTGCTGGCGATGGCGGTGGTGCGACCAGCGGCGCGGCGTTGGACTCGCGTCGCGCACCGCAGCGCGGACAGAACGCGAAGTCCGGGTCGCATGCGCAACCGCACGCCGGGCACAGACACGCCAGCCGACGGCCGCAGCGCGGGCAGAAGGAAGCGTCAGGCGGCGCCTGGGCACCGCAGCCGGTACAGGTCTGGGTCATCGTGCGTTCGTGCCCCGATGCTGCGCCGTTTCCGCCAGCCGCGCCATGGGGCCGGCCGCCAGCCAACAGACGCCAACGTCGCGCGCAAGGGGTTCCGCTGCGCCGGTGCGCGGTTTACATTCGGTCATGCAGCCCGGCGCCTACCTCTCCCAATTGCTGAAGACGCAATTGCAAGCAGGGGCAGCGGAACAGACCTCCTGGCGCGAAGCATTCCCCGCCGTGGTCCTGCTGGTCGACATCGCCGGGTCGTCGCCGCTGACCGAGCGCTTCGAGGCGGAGGGCCCGCATGGCGCCGAGCGCCTCAACACCGTGCTCGATCGCTACTTCGGCGAGGTCTTCGACATCGTGGCCGCGTACGGCGGCGACGTGGTGCAGGTCGAAGGCGATGCGGTGCTGGCCGTCTGGCGCGATGACCCAGTGTCGGACGACCCTGCGAGCCGGGCGGCCCGCGCGGCGATCGCGCTACGGGACGCGTTCGACGGACGGCCGCTCATGTTCGATGTGGTGCTGCGTCACCGCATCGCGCTGGCGGCGGGGCCGATCACGGCCATCGGCTTCCAGAACCAGGGCGAGCGCGGCTTCCTCCTGGTCACCGGCGCGCCGATCCACGAGCTCGCGACGCTCGCGCATGCCGGCGACCCCGGCGAAATCGTCATGACCGAGGGCTTTGCCGAGCGCGTCGGCCCGATCGCGAGCACCGAAAGGAAGGGGAATACGTTCCGGCGTCTCGTCTCGTTGCGAAACGCCGTGGCGACGATTGGCATGCCGTCCGCCGGTTGCGACGAGCCGGTGGACGCACGCGCCCACCGCTACGTGCCGCGCGTCGTCATGGAGCGCGCCGCCGCTTCCGAAGCAGGCTGGATGGCGGAGTTCCGCATGCTCAGCATCGTCTATACGCATCTGAGCGACCTGGACCTGGGCGCCGAAGACTTCGCCGACCGCATTCGCCAGGCGATCGACGCGATGCAGTCCGCCATCGACCCGCTGCGGGCCGGGGTGTTCGAGCTGGCCGTCGGCGACAAGGGCGTGATCGTGCTGGTCGCCTGCGGATTGCCCGGGCAGGCACGCGAGAACGATGCCTCACGTGCGCTCGAAGTCGCGCGCCGCATCCACGACGGCCTGCACGCGCAGGGCCACGCATCATCGATCGGCGTTTCCACGGGGCGCGCCTTCTGCGGCGACGTGGGCAGCCGCACGCGGCGGCACTTCCTGGTCAACGGACCCTTGATGTATCGCGGCGCGCGGCTCATGCAGGGCGCCCAGGGCGGCATCTTGGTCGACGACGCGACCGTGCGTGCGGCCGCCTCCGCCTCGCACTTCCGCTTCGCCACGCCGCTGCCCGTCGTCATCAAGGGCATGCGCGAACCACTGATGGCGCACCGTTTCAACCCAGGCCCCGATGCGGGCGCACCGCAAGCGCGCGGACCGAAGTGGCTGCATGGCCGCGACAGCGAGGTCCATGCCTTCGACCGGGCGCTCGATGGCTTGGCGCAAGGCCAGGGCGCCGTAGTCGCGATCGAGGCGGAGTCCGGTGGCGGCAAGTCGCACCTCCTGCGACAGGTTGAAATGGCTGCGCGCGCGCGTGGCTTCAACGTCATCCTCGCGACGGCCTCGGCGTTCCAGACGCTCGAGGCGTACGCGGCGTGCCGCGCCCTGGTGAAACGCCTTTTATGGAAGCAGGGCGACCCACCCGATGCGCCGCCTGTGCTGCTGCAGGAGCGGCTGGCCGAGGCGCTGCGCGGCGACCCCTCGGAAGCCAGAGTCGCGCTGATGGAAGACATCCTGCCGCTGCATTTCGAGGACGACGGACTGGCGGCCCATATCAGCGGCCAGGCCCGGCTCGCCGGCCTGGAGGACCTGCTCGCCGCGCTCCTGCTCCGCGCAGCGGCCGACGCCCCGCTCGTGCTGGCCGTCGATGACCTGCACTGGATCGACCAGCCCTCGGCGCAATTGATGCTCGGCTTGTGCAAGCGCTTGCCCCAACTGCTGTGGGTCCTGGCATCGCGTCCGCTGGATGGCAGCGCCGCACCGCACGGCGTGCAACTGTTCGAGCTCGCGCGCCCGCGGCTTTCGCTCTCGCGACTGCCGATGGATTCGATCCAGGCCATCGTCGCCGACCTGCTCGGCGTGCCCGTGGTCGCGAAGCGGCTCGTCGAGTTCATCCACCGGCGTTGCGAGGGCCTGCCTTTCCACGCGGTGCAGCTGACGCTGGCCTTGCTGGAGCGCGGCGTGCTGGCGGTCAGGGACGGCAAGATCCGGATCGTGGAGTCGGACCTCGAATCGGACATCGTTCCGACGAACGTGCGGGACCTGGTCGTCAGCCGGCTCGACGGCCTGGCCCCCTCCCACCTGATGACGGCCAAGGTCGCCAGCGTCATCGGCCGCTCGGTGTCGGTCGAGGTGGTGCGGGCGATCTATCCGCTTCCGGTAGAGGACGCCGGGATCGACGCCATGCTGAAGGACCTGGTGACGGCCGCCATCCTCGAACCCGACGCGCAGTCCGTCGGCGCCTATGTCTTCCACCACGCCATCATCCAGGAGGTCACCTACGACCTGCTGACCCTGCGGCAACGCCAGCCGCTGCACCGGCAACTGGCCGAGTTCATCGAGCAACGCCATGCCGGCGAACTCCCACCGCATTTCGCCGAACTGGCCCACCACTGGGAGCACGCCACCCAGTTCGACACGGCCATCCGCTACCGCCAGCTGGCGGCCACCTTCGCCATCGAGCGCAGCGCCAACCATGATGCGTTGAACCACGTCGGCCACCTGCAGCGCGTGGCCGCGCAGGCCCGCATCGTCCTGCCGGCGCAGCAGGAGGCCGAGCTCGCGCGACTGCAGGGCGACGCCTGCCACGAACTCTCGCGCTTCGAGGAGGCCCACAGCTGGTTCGGCGTGTGCGCAACGCTCAACGAGATCCGCGTGCCTGCCAGTCGCGCGGCCGTGACGGCCAGCCTGGCCGTGGAAGCCACGCGCCAGTTGCTCCATCGCTCGGGCCTGATGCGGCGACACAAGGACGAGGAGGCCCGCGCACGAGACCGGCTGAGCGCGCACATCTTCACCCGTCGCGCCGAACGCGCCTACTTCCGGGGCGATGCGATCGGCCTGCTGCACGACACCCTGACATCGCTGAACCGTGCCGAGCGAGCGGCATCGGTCGGCGAGATGGTCGAGGGATTCGGCGGACTGGCCATCGGCTTCGGCACCGCCGGGTTCCACCGCGTCGCCGGCTTCTACGGGCGGAGGTCCATCGCACTCGCGGAACAGGCCGGGTCGCTGCACGACCAGGGCTTCGCGCACCTGCTGTCCGCGGTCTATACCTTCCAGGCCGGGCATTGGGCAGAGATGGATCGTCACTGCGACGCGGGTGCGTCGATCTACCAACGCATCGGCGACCGCTTCCGCTTCCAGTCGTGCCGCGTCATCCAGGCATACAGCGACCTGCTGCGCGGTGACTATGCGAAGGCGGCGGCGACGCTGCGCTCCTTCGGCGAAGAGGCCGAGCAGGTCGAGAACGTGCCGGTGCGCGCCTGGGTGCTGTGCGGAGTGGCATTGATCGACATGCTGTCCGGCAGCGATCCGGTCCAGGCCCTGCGCCGCATCGCGCTGGTGCGCGACGAGGCCCTGCATCGCGCCGAACGACTGCTGTGCGATGGCATCGAGGCCGCAGCGCACCTGCAGGCCGGCAATGCCGTGCAGGCCCTGCGCGCCGCCACGACGGCGCTCGACAACATGCTGGAGAGCGCGCCGACGATGGGCATCGCCCTGCTCAGCGTGGCGGCCGTGGCCGAGGTCCACCTGGCATTGGCCCAGGGCCCGGCGCAAGCCCACGTTGCCTTGAACACGCGCATGGACCCGGCACGCATCGCCTGCCGCGCGGCTTCTCGCTTCGCCAGCAAGATCGTGATCTTCAAGCCCCGCGAAAGGCTGCTGCGGGGCCGCCTGGCGCTCGCGTCGGGGCAGCCGGACGAGGCGGCCGCGCACTGGCACAAGGGCATCCGCGAGGCCGTCGATTTCTCGCTGCCGCTGGAGGAAGCGCTGTGCCGCCTGGCGCTGGCCGGCGTGGAGAAATCGCCGACGCAGCAGCGCGAACACCAGCAACGCGGCGGGGCAATCCTGGAGAGGCTGGGCGCCAACCCCTGGACGCTCGGGCCGCTGCTGCCGGCGTCAAACGACGGCAAGACCTCCGCACTGCGCGGCGCACTCGAATCGCAAACTCAACCACAAGGGCATGCATGACGACCCCGAAGAAGATTGCCATCCTCGGAGGCGGCATGGCCGGCCTCAGCGCCGCGTGGGAACTCACGCGCACGCCTGAATTGCGTGGTCTCCACGAGGTCACGCTGTACCAGATGGGCTGGCGGCTGGGCGGCAAGGCGGCCAGCGGGCGCGACGCGCTCGGCCGCAATCTCGAGCACGGCCTGCACGTCTGGTTCGGCTGCTATGCCAACGTCTTCCACATGGTCCAGGAGATCTACGCGAACCGCACGCCGCCGCCGGGTTGCCCGCTGCAGCATTGGACCGACGTGGCCAAGCCGCAGCTCTACACGCCGATCGGCGTCAGGACCGCGAGCGGCTTCAGCTACTTTCCGCTGACCTGGCCGACCAACCAGGGCACGCCGGGCCAGGGCGGTGTCGACATGACGCCGGCCGAAGCCTGGACCACGATGTGGAACCTGTTCGTGCTGGTCGTGAAGAATGTGATCCACGGCCTCGGGGCTGCGCCTGTCGCCGCAGCGCCTGTTGCTGCAGCGCCCGCCACCGCAGCGCCTGCAGGGCCGGCCGCGCAGCCACTGCCGAGCGGCTTTGCCGCATCGACGCTCGCGCAACTGGCCGGAACCGAGTTGGAACGCGCGAAGGAACTGTTCTTCGGCTCGCATGCGGCGGGGATGGCGCTGCATGAACTCGTCGATGCCGGCAACCTGTGGATGAAAGCGCTGCTCGCCGAGCCGGCGCTGGTCGATGCACGGCAGGTCGCGGACCTGCTGGACCTGCACCGCCAGATGCAGGCAAGCTTCCACGACGCCGTCGTGCGCGCCGGCCCCGCCGTGGCTGGCAGCGCGTCGGCGATCGAACGGCAGGTGGTCGAGGAACTGATCGACATCGCGATTGCCGCTGCGGCCGGGTACTTCATCGACCTGGTGCTGCCCGACCGGCCCTTCGAATCCCTCGACGAAGTCGACTTCCGTGCCTGGCTCATCCAGCATGGCGCCAACCCGGGCATCGTGGCGACTTCGACGGTCACCCGCATCGTCTACGACACCCTGTTCCAGTACGCCGATGGCGACGTGCAGCGCCCGTCCTATGCGGCCGGCACGGCCCTCGGCGTCTGCGCCCGGCTCATCGGCACCTTCAAGGGCTCGATGATGTGGGACATCCAGACCGGCATGGGCGAGGCAGTCGTGGCGCCGCTCTACGAGGCCCTGGTGGCGGCCGGCGTCAAGGTTGAGTTCTTCCACAAGGTGACCAAGCTCGAACTCTCGGCCGATGGCCAGCAGATCGAGACGGTGCGCATGGCCCGCCAGGCGGACATGGCCCAAGGCGACTACCGCCCGACCTTCGTCCTCGAGAACCTGGTCTGCTGGCCCAGCGAGCCGGACTGGGACCAACTCGTCGACGGCGCGAAGATGAAGGCCGCCGGTGTCGACTTCGAAAGCCACTGGTGCAACTGGCCGCCCGTGGGCCAGGAAGTCGTGCTCAACCGTGGCAGCGAATTCGATACCGTCGTGCTCGCGATCTCGATGGGCGCCTACAAGCCGCTCAACGACGAGCCGACCATGTGCGATGCACTGCTCCAGCGGGGCGGCCGGTTCGCGGACTTCGTCAACAACATCGGCATCGTCCCGACCCAGGGCTTGCAGCTCTGGTCCAACCAGACGCTCGATGAACTCGGCTGGACCAGCGGCAAGCCGGCCACCGTGTCGGGGCCCGAGTACCTGAACATCTGGGCCGACATGACGCAGGTGCTTGCGGTCGAGCCTGCCGTCGGCTTCCCGAAGCCGAAGTCGCTGCACTACCTGTGCGGCACCTGGTCGACGACGCTCTACCGGCAGCCGTCGACCCAGGCCGGCGTCCCGGCGCAGGCGTGGAACGAACTGCGCTCGCAGGCAGTGGACTGGCTCAACGACGCCTCGGCCTGCATCTGGCCCGCGGCCCGCACGCCCGAGGGCAAGTTCCGCTTCGAGGTCCTCTCCGATTTCAGCGGCGCGACCGGCGGCCCACCCAGCGGCACGCCGCGCTTCGACCAGCAGTTCCTTCGCGCCAACATCGACCCGACCGAATGCTGCGTGCTCTCCGCTGCGGGCACCACGAAGTACCGCTTGCACCCGGCCGAAAGCGGCTTTGCCAACCTGATCCTCGCCGGCGAGGCCACGCGCCACGGCTTCAACACGACAGCGATCGAAGGCGCGGTGATGTCCGGCATGGCCGCGTCGCGCGCCATCTGCGGCCAGCCAGCGACGATCGTCGGCTACGACTTCCTGCAACGCAAGCCTTCGCAAAAAAGCTGAACCACCATGGCCACCCTTCCTCCCTTCATCTCCTGGATCGGGCACGGAGCGGCAAGCCTCGCGCAGCCGGCAGTGTTCACCGGCGCCAGGAGCTTTGCGTTCGGCTTCAAGACCCAGGTCGCCGCGACCCAGCAACTGGTCGATGCCTTGTTGAACCCGGTGGGCGGCAGCCGCGTGCACTACCGGGTGTTGGCCGGGCTCTCGATGATCAGCTTCATGACGGTCGATCGCTGCACCTCGCAGGTCGATGCGATCGGCTGGGAACCGGGGCGCGAGTGCGCGCTCTGGGTGCCGCTGCTCGAAACCAACCATGAGCGCGGCACGCTGCGCATCGTCCTGTGGACGCCCTACATCTTCATCAACTACACGATCGGCCTGCTGACCGGGCGCGACGTCTGGGGTTGGCCCAAGGTGTGGGCGCGCATCGCGGTGCCGGCGGATTCACCGCACGGGGCCGGCGCTTTCACCTGCTCGACGACGGTGTTCGATACCCTCGGTGCCAATACCGAGGCGCAGATCCGTCCGCTGTTGACGGTGACGAGCCGATCGGCACTGCCGGCCGCCGGCGCGACCATGCAATGGACCGATGGCCACGATGCGGCCCGGGCGATCGCCCAAAGCCTGCTGGGGGGCTTCGCTGGCGAGCACCTCGAGGCACTCATCGCCGGCCCCACCATACCGACGGTGCAGATGAAGCAGTTGCGCGATTCGCTCGACCCGGGCCTCGCCTGCTTCCAGGCCATCGTCGATTCACCGGCGCAGCTGACCGGCTTCCATGGCGGCGGGCTGTTGCATGCGTCCGACTTTGCGCTCGAGATCGCGACTTGCGAGAGCCACCAGGTCGTGCGCGACCTGTTGGGCACCGAACCGACGCCCGGGCAGACGACGCTCCCCATAGAGTTCGCCGCCTGGCTGGCATTCGACTTCACGGCGCAGCCGGGCGCGGTCGTGGTGTCGACGACTTGACGACTTTGCAATCAAACGCATGACCGCGTTGGACCGCCTTGTCCTGCGCTTGACTGCGAGTCGTATCAGGGGTTCTGCGCGGCGATCGCGGCCGCGGCCAGCGACCCCGACTCGATGGCCGATTCGAAGCAGCCGCCGCTGAACCGAGTCAGCGTCCAGTCGCCCGCGAGGTACAGGTTGCCGAACTGCGCGGGCCCCGGTGGCAGCCGGTACTGCACGCTGCCCGCCGGCGTCTGCACATAGCGCTCGAAGCCCTCCCGGTTGGCGCGGCAGTAGCGCGACATTTCCGTGCCGGGCTTCATCGGGCCGCCTGGCACGGCGACCGAGGGCCACAGGCCTGCGATCGACGCATCGAGCCAGGCCTGCGCGTCCTGGCAGGGGTCCGCGGGCGGGGCATCCTCGGGCATGCAGCCGCAGAAATACTCGATCGCTTGTGGCGCACCGGCTGCCGGCCAGTCCTCGAGTGGCAACTGTTGCGACATGTCGGCCCACGAGTCGAAGCGCTCCGCATAGGCCGACACGATGGTCGCATCCGATGTCCATCCGAGCTTGTCCAGACCCGGCGCAAGCCAGAGCTGAAAGGCCTCGGTGGCCACCGAGATGCTTTGCGCGACCATGCTCGACCATCGTGCATTCGCGGCCGCAAGCTGCGGTGCGACAGCCTCGATCACATCGGGTGGCACGGCCAGCACGACCATGTCGAAATCCGTGCCGAGCAACAGCTCGACCTGCCCCGCCGATGTCGTATCGCTGCTCGATTCGAAATTGACACCGTCCGCGCGCAGTCGAGCGCCGTTCACGAGCTGCTCCCACAGCGGCTGGTCCGGCCAGCAGTCGAGGCCTTTCACGACCACGAAGGGCTGATAGCTGCCGCCGACGACTTCGGCCTGCTGGTCGATCTGGATGGCGCCGATCTTCGACTTGTCGGCGCTCAACGCGATGCCGGTCACGCGATGGAAGAAATCGATCTTCACGCCGCGCGCTGCCAGGACCTGGTAGAGCGGCGTGAACAACGCGTCGCCGGTGCCGGCGTTCATCTTCCAGAACGGCGCGTGGCGATAGCCCAAGGCCAGGTCCATCACGAAGCGAAAGGTCACTCCGGCGGCCATCGAGCCGTTGGCGAGCGTCGTGGCGTCTCCGTTGCGATAGGCGAAGGTCAGGTCGTAGAGCGCACGGATCGGCGCCGAGTCCAGCGCCGCCTGCGTCGCGCCATGGCCGCCCAGCCAGTCGCGGAAGTCCTGCGCGTTCAACGTGTCGTAGGCAGAAGGCCCGCGCCCGCACAGGTCGAAAAGCCAGCCGAGCCCGACTGACATCGCCAGGTCGGCCAGGATCAGGACGTGGGTCACCAGCACGGGAAGGCTCGCCGCCGTCGCAGCCGACGTGGCGCGGTCGCTCCTGTCGGGGCAGCCCGCAAGCTGCGCGCGGACGCGTTCAGCCGCCTCCTGCAGTTCGACGCGGGTGGCATCGATGCCCGCGGTGGGGCCGTCCTGCAAGACCGGGGAGGACGCGAGCCGGCGCAGCAGGGCCAGCGCCGGTCCGTAGTTCAACTGTGCGGCCAAGGCCGGATCGAGGTTCTCATCGAGCAGCGCCTGCACCGATTCGGCCATGACGCCCACCAGGGCCTCGGTAGCGGCCGGGGAGACGGGGTCCCCGGGCAGACCGGCGCGCTCGGG
This sequence comes from Variovorax sp. dw_954, assembly GCF_018449755.1. Taxonomy (NCBI): domain Bacteria; kingdom Pseudomonadati; phylum Pseudomonadota; class Betaproteobacteria; order Burkholderiales; family Comamonadaceae; genus Variovorax; species Variovorax sp. dw_954. The sequence continues at coordinate 77,838 of NZ_JAAVVD010000026.1, forward strand.
CAGCGTAAAGGTCCAGGGTGCCCACAACGGCGGCGTAACGCCGGTCGCCTGCTCCTCGGCCGCTGCCTTCCACTGCGGGGTCACGGCGTCGGTCCAGGCCTTGAAGGGACTGGACGCGCGTGGCGTCCACTCGGCATAGCATGCGCGAATCGTCTGGAACGCTGTCTGATAGCAACCCATGAGGATGTGCAGGCCATGCTCCTCGATGCGCCCGTGGACAGCCATGTTGCGCCCGCTCGCGCACTTGCCACCGAGTCGCCAGCCCAGCGTATGCACGGTGACCTCATAGCGCGCCCGCAGTGCGGGCGTCGCACTCAGCCAGAACGCCGCCGAGATGCCGCCGGGGCCGCCGCCAAGAACCGCGACCTTGATCCTTGCGCCAGACGCGGTGTCCTGCGCTGCCGATTGCTGCATGGGAAGTCCCTCCTCATGGCAGCGTACAGCAGCGGGGTGTTTGCGACGAAGAGAAATTGCGTCGCTGCGCCGGCAAGCCCTACCAGGCCGACGGCAGCTTGCGCAAGATCACCAGCCGCCCGTTGCGCTGCGTCACGTAGCCGCCCGCCGTGAGCTCCTTCATCACGCGATTCACCATCTCGCGCGACGCGCCGACGCGGTCGGCGATGTCCTGCTGCGTGAGCTTCTGCCGCAGCACGCGCTCGTGCCCGATCTGCTCTGACAGTTCATTGAGCACGCGCACCATGCGGCCATAGACGTCCTCCGTCGCGATGCTGCGCACCTGCTCGGTCAGGCGCCGCACCATGCGGATCAGCTTGCGCGTGAGGTGCATCGCGAAGTCGGGATAGTCGATCAGCAACTGGCGCATCTCCGAGCCCTGCACGACGCGGCAGGTGCAGGGCTCCATGGCCTTGATCGACGCGGAACGCTTGGCGCCGTCGAGCGAGAGTTCGCCGAAGTACTCGCCCGGTCCGTATTCGGTGAGCACCACGTCCCGCCCCTCGTCGGAGCTGGCATAGACCTTCACGCGCCCGCTCAGCATGATGTAGAGCGAATCCGTGGCGTCGCCTTCGTTGATCAGGATGGTCTGCGCCGGGAATGCGCGCGTGGCGCCGCGCAGCGCGATGGCTTGCAGCAAGGCTGGCGGCAGTTGATCGCTCACTCCCTCGTCGTCGGGACTCATCGGGCACTCCGTTTTTTTCTGGCATGGCGCGCAACCCGGGGCCACGCGCGACGTTCGTGCGTGGCCCTTGTTGCCGTGCAGCAAATTATCTGGTCTTGTCTGGCTGTGATCAATGTCACATCCGCGATGCGCATTGGACACTCGTGCGTGGGCGCCCGACTGTCTAGAGTAGCGCGAACCTCCCACAACCGCACCCTTTTGGAGCCTCTCGATGTCCGCGTTGCCGAAGCAGCTGGTCCGCCTGATCGCCCTTTGCCTCGGCATCGTGCTGTCCGCGCTGATGACCGGGTGCGCCAGCCTGCCGGGCGACGTGACGCGCCTGCCTTCGCAGAGCCTGGATGGCGCGACGCCGCTGACGGCGGTCGCGAGTGCCTCGCTGCCCGCGAACGAGGACGTCTCCGGTCTTCGCCTGCTGCCCGACGGCGGCCAGGCACTGGAAGCGCGCATGGCGCTGGCCCACGCCGCCGCGCGCACCATCGACGCGCAGTACTACCAGATCGCCAACGACGCCTCCGGCCGCGAGTTCCTGCATGCGCTGGCCCGCGCGGCCGATCGCGGCGTGCGTGTCCGCCTGCTGATCGACGACCTGCACGCTGGCGGCGAGGATGAACTCTTGGCCGGCCTGGCCGCCGGGCCCAACGTCGAGGTGCGCATGTTCAACCCGCTGGCGGTGCGCGGCGGCGCCGTGCCCTCGCGCGTGCTGCGCTCGCTCAACGAATTTGCGCGGGTCAACCGGCGCATGCACAACAAGCTCTTCATCGTCGACAACGCTTTCGCGATCAGCGGCGGGCGCAACATCGGCGACGCGTACTTCGGCCGCAGCCAGCCGGCCAACTTCATCGACATGGACGTGCTGGCCGCAGGCAAGGTGGTGCGGGAGCAATCGGCGGTGTTCGATGCCTACTGGAACAGCGAGCACGCCTATCCGATCCAGAGCCTGGTGGCGACGGAGCGCTTGCCCCAGGTCGCCCGCGCGCAGTTCGATGCATGGGCACAGGGTGGCTCCGACGCCGGTGCGCAGGCGCTGGCCGGGCAGGACCTGCTCGGGCAAGGTCCGGTCGGCGCGGAGCTGGCCAGCGGCCGGGTCGAACTGCACCTGGCCACGGTTCGCGTGATGGCCGATGCGCCGGTGAAGGCGACGCACGAGCAGAGCCTGGCCGATGGCGCGGTCATGAGCGGCAACCTGGAACTGCTGCAATCGGCCCGCTTCGACGTGCTGGTGACATCGCCCTACTTCATTCCGGACACGCGCATGCTGGACATCCTGCAGGCCTCGACCGCCAGGAAGGTGCGTGTGGCGGTGCTGACCAATTCGCTCGCCACCACCGACGAGCCGCTGGTGCACGTCGGCTACTCACGCTACCGCGACGAGCTGCTCGACATGGGCGTGGCGCTCTACGAGATGATGCCCGGCGTGGATGCGCCGCAAGCCGCCGAATCCCTCTCGCAGGGTTCGCACGGCTCGGTGGGCCGCCTGCATGCCAAGCTTGCTGTGGTCGACCATCGCTGGCTGTCCATCGGCTCGATGAACATGGACCGCCGCTCGGCGCACTCCAACACCGAGATGGGCCTGGTCATCGACAGCCCCGAGCTGGCGATGCAGGTCGCGACGCTGCTGCAGCGCGAGCAGTTGCCGCGCAGCTACCAGTTGCGGATGCAGCCCGGGACCGGGCGGCCGCGGCTGCAATGGGTCGCGCCGTCGGACACCACGCAGCCGCTGGTGTTCAGCGCGGAGCCGAGCCGCAACTGGCGGCGGCAGCTGGGGATGTCGTTCACTTCGTTCTTTGTGAGTGAACAGTTGCTGTGAGGGCATCGCGTCGGCCCACCGCGTGAGATGCGACTGGGATGCGTGCCGAGGGCATCGGGTATTCCCCTCCGCGAATGTCCCCCGCCTTCGGCTCCTCCTTTATTTCGCTGCGGGGAACACCCGATGCCCTCGGCACGTGGAAGGGTCCGTTGTGTTCCGAAGAGCGTCGAGCAACGACGGCGCGTCATGATCACGTCGATGGTGTGCTCTGCGCAGCGAAATAAAGGAGGAGGCCGAAGGCCGGGGGACATTCGCGGAGCAGAGTACGCCGTCGGCGTGATCCCGCCCCGGATACGGGCCCGCGATCTCGCAATCTCGCAATCGTCAGCGGAGGTCGTGCCTGGAGACCGGACGCTACGCCCGCTTCGACACCAGCGTCAGGATGTCATAGCTCGCCACCACCTCGTCAAGCTGGTTGGTGACCTCCACATCCCACGCGACCACGCCTTGACCGACGCCGTTGGCGTCCTTCTTGTTGCGGTCGATCTTGCGCTTGGCGGTGAGGCGCGCGCGGATCGTGTCGCCGATGCCGACCGGCTTGACGAAGCGCAGCGTGTCCAGCCCGTAGTTGGCCAACACCGGGCCCGGCGCGGGCGAGACGAACAGCCCGGCCGCGGCCGACAGCACGAAGTAGCCGTGCGCGATGCGCTTGCCGAAGGGAGATTCCTTGGCCGCCACCTCGTCGAAGTGCATGTAGAAGTAGTCGCCGGAGATGCCGCCGAAGGCCACGATGTCGGCCTCGCCCACCGTGCGCCGATGGGTCAGCAGCGAGTCGCCGATCTGCAGGTCCTCGAAGTGTTTGCGGAAGGGATGCGATTCGCTTTCCTGCCGCGCGGCACCGCGCATGTATTCACCCGTGATGGCCGCGATCATCGTCGGCGAGCCTTGCACGGCCGTGCGTTGCAGGTAGTGCTTCACGGCACGGATGCCGCCGAGTTCCTCGCCGCCACCAGCCCGGCCCGGGCCGCCGTGCTTGAGCTGGGGCAGCGGCGAACCATGGCCGGTCGATTCAACGGCGGCCTCGCGGTCGAGCACGAGGAAACGGCCATGCAAGGCGGCCACCGCAGGAATGACGCGCGCCGCGATCTTCGGGTCGCGCGTGACCAGCGTGCCGACCAGGCTGCCGCGTCCGCGTGCGGCCAGCGCCATCGCCTCGTCGATGCCGTCATAGGCCATCAAGGTGCTGACCGGGCCGAAGGCTTCGATGTCATGCACCGCGTCGTGCTGCAGCGGCTTGCGGCTCAGCAGCAGCGTCGGCGAGAAGAACGCACCGTTGGCCACACCCTCGCCCACGGGCGCGAAACCGTCGCGCTCGCCGTAGACCAGTTCCGCGCCCTGCATCAGCATCGCGACGCGTTCCGACACGTCGTCGAACTGCGCACGCGATGCCAGCGCGCCCATGCGCACGTCCTCGCGCGACGGGTCGCCGATGACGGTCTTGGCCAGCCTCGCGCGCAGCTTCTCGGCCACCGCATCGACATGCTGCCGCGGCACGATGGCGCGGCGGATGGCGGTGCACTTCTGGCCGGCCTTGGTCGTCATCTCGCGCGCGACCTCCTTCACGAACAGGTCGAACTCCTCGTCGTCGGGCGTCACGTCGGGCGCGAGGATTGCGCAGTTCAGCGAGTCGGCCTCGGCGTTGAACGGGATCGAGTTGCGCACGATGTTCGGATGCACGCGCAGCTTGGCCGCGGTGTCGGCCGAGCCGGTGAAGGTGACGAAGTCGGAGCCGTCCAGCCGGTCCAGCAGGTCGCCCGTGCCGCCGATGATGAGCTGCAGCGCGCCTTCCGGCATCAGGCCCGATTCGTTGACGAGGCGCACCAGCGCTTCAGTCAGGTAGCTGGTGGCGGTGGCGGGCTTGCCGATGCAGGGCATGCCGGCGAGGAAGCTGGGCGCGAACTTCTCGAGCAGGCCCCACACCGGGAAGTTGAAGGCATTGATGTGCACCGCCACGCCATGGCGCGGCACCAGGATGTGCGTGCCTGCGAAGCCGCCCTTCCTGCCGAGCGGCATCGCGGGACCTTCATGCACCAGGTTGCCGGAAGGCAGTTCGTTGCTGCCCATGCTGGCATAGGCCATCAAGGTGCCGGCGCCGCCTTCGATGTCGATCCAGCCGTCGGCACGCGTGGCGCCGGTGTGGGCCGAGATGGCGTAGAGCTTTTCCTTGTGCTGGGCGAGGTACTTGCCCAGCGCCTTGAGGCATTCGGCGCGCTGCTGGAAATCCATCGCGAGCAAGGCGGGCAGGCCGACCTTGCGTGCATGCGCGACGGCCTCGCCGAAGTCGAGCGCCTCGGCATGCGTGCTGGCCACCGGCTGGCCGTTGATGGCGCTGTTCAATGTCTGCGCGGCCTGGTTGCCGACCCAGCGGCCGGCGATGTAACTCTGGAGAACGGTGGTCACTTGCAATGTCCCAAGTTGTGTGTGTGAAAGAGGATCAGGCGTGGGCCGGCGCGGCATCGTCGCGCTTCGCATTCCCGATGCCGAGATAGGTGTCGATGATTCGCCGGTCGTGCAGCAGGTCGCTGGCCGCGCCGGAGAGCGCGACGGCGCCGGTCTCCAGCACGTAGCCGCGGTCGGCCACTTGCAGCGCGGCGCGTGCGTTCTGCTCGACCAGCAGCACCGAGACGCCGTGATTGCGCAGCGATGAAACCACCTGCAAGACTTCGCGCACGATCAGCGGCGCGAGGCCGAGCGAGGGTTCGTCGAGCATCAGCAGGCGCGGACGCGCCATCAGCGCGCGGCCGATGGCCAGCATCTGGCGCTCGCCGCCGGAGAGCGTGGACGACATCTGCTCGCGCCGCTCGCGCATGCGCGGGAAGATCTGGAAGACCTCCTCCATGCGCGCCTTCTGGTCGCGCTGGCCCTTGCGCCAGCGGTAGAAGCCGCCGAGCAGCAGGTTGTCCTCCACCGACATCTCGCCGAACAGCTCGCGCTTCTCAGGCACCAGCGCGACGCCGCGCGCGACCATGGCTTCGACTGTGGGACGCGCGATGCGCTCGCCGGCCAGCGTGAGCGAGCCGCTCGACGGCAGCAGGCCCATCGCCGCACAGAGCAACGTGGTCTTGCCGGCGCCGTTGGGGCCGATGACGGTGACGATCTCGCCTTCGTTGACGTCGAGCTGCACGCTGTGCAAGGCCTCGACGCTGCCGTAGGCGACGCTGAAGGCATCGAGTTCGAGTAGCTTGTTCATTTCATGTTTCCGATGCGCGGCGAACTCATTCCGCACCGCCCAGGTAGGCATCGAGCACGCGCGGGTTGGACTGCACCTCCGCCGGCGTCCCCTCCGCAATGACGGTGCCGAACTCCAGCACCGTGATGCGGTCGGCGAGGTTCATGACGAACTCCATGTCGTGCTCGACCACGAGGATGCCCAGGCCTTCGGCGCGAAGTTGCGAGAGCAGTTCGGCCAGTGCGCGTTTCTCCAGATGGCGCAGACCGGCCGCCGGCTCGTCGAGCAACAGCACGGCTGGCTGGCTGGCCAGCGCGCGCGCGATCTCGACCACGCGTTGCTGCCCCAATGCCAGCGAGGCGGCGGGCGTGTCGGCATGCGCGCCGAGTCCGCAACGTTCGATCTGGTGCCGCGCTTCTGCCAGCAATGCTGCCTCTTCGCCGCGGTCCAGCCGCAACATCGATGCGACCCAGCCGCGCTTGGCGCGCAGGTGCGCGCCCAGCGCCACGTTCTCGATCACGCTGCGCTGCCCCAGCAGGCGCACGTGCTGGAAGGTGCGGCTCAGACCCAGCGAGGCGAAGTCACGCGCGGGCAGTTCGTGCATGGGCTTGTCCATCAGGCGAACCTCGCCTTCGGTCGGGTCGTCCACGCCGGAGATCATGTTGAAGAAGGTGCTCTTGCCCGCGCCGTTCGGTCCGATCAGCGCATGGATCTCGCCGGCCTTGACGTTCATCGTCACGTCGTTGTTGGCGACCAGTCCGCCGAAGCGCTTGGTCACGCTGGACGACTGCAGCAGCACCGTGCCGCGCGCCGGCAACACGCGCCGCGCCAGCGTCGCCATGCCGCGTGGTGCGCGTGCCGCTTCGGCGCGCAGGAAGCGCTGCCCCAGGCGCTCCAGCGCCGGCCACAAGCCTTCCGCGAAGCGCTGCAGCACCAGCAGCATCAGCAAGCCGAACACGATCACCTCGAAGTTGCCGCTGGTCCCCAGCAGCCCCGGCAGGATGTCCTGCAGCTTCTCCTTCAACAAGGTGATCAGCGCCGCGCCCAGCACCGCGCCCCACAGGTGTCCCGCACCGCCGACCACCGCCATGAACAGGTATTCGATGCCGATGTTGAGATTGAAGGGCGTCGGGTTCACGAAGCGCTGCATGTGCGCGTAGAGCCAGCCGGAAATCGCCGCCAGCAACGCGGCCAGCACGAACAGCTTGATGCGGTAGCGGGCCGTGTCCACGCCCATCGACTCGGCCATGAGCCGGCCGTTCTTGAGCGCACGCACCGCGCGGCCTTCGCGCGAATCGAGCAGGTTGTGCAGCAGCCACAAGCCGATCAGCAGCACAGCCCAGATCACCACGCCGAGCGCGCGCGGCGATGCCAGCGACCAGCCCGCGATGACCAGCGCCGGCACGCCGGTGATGCCGGTCTGCCCGCCGAGGAACTCCATGTTGCCGAACAGATAGTAAAGGCTCAGGCCCCACGCAATGGTGCACAGCGGCAGGTAGTGGCCCTGCAGCTTGACCGTGACTGCGCCCAGCATCCAGGCCAGCGCGAAGGTCAGCACCAGGCCGAGCACCAGTCCGACCCAGGGCAGCAAGCCGGTGCCCACCACCGCGCCGATCGTCGAGGCGGCCGTCGGCGAGGTACAGGTCCACGCCGTCGCATAGGCGCCCATGCCGACGAACGCAGCCTGCCCGAAGGAGGTCATCCCGCCGACCCCGGTCAGCATGGCCAGGCCCACCGCGACGATCGCGTAAAGGCCGATGTAGCTCATCACCACGACGGTGAATTCAGGGAGCCAGTTCCAGACCACTGCGAGCACCACGATCGCGGCGAGCGTGAGATGGCGCCGCGTGAGAAAGCCGCCAGAGCTTGGCGCTGGCATCGGCGTGTTGTTTGTCGATGCGCTCATACGTTTGCCTCGATGCAAATGTGGAAGCCGAACGCAGAAGTCGCAGAGGTTTCGCAGAGGTCGCAAAAGAAAACCATCAAAGAATTCGTTGGATTCTTCTGCGACTTCTGCGTACCTTTTGTATTCCTTCTGCGTTCTGCACCCGAACCCGTTCCCGCTCCCGATCCCGTATTCATGCGCTTCATTCCTCTTCCTCCACGTGATGGCTGCGCAAGGAGCGCCACCACAGCACCGGGATGATCAGCGTGAACACCAGCACCTCCTTGAAGGCGCTGGCCCAGAAGGAAGAGAACGATTCGAGTTGACCCACCAGCAGCGCGCCGAGCAGCGCGGCAGGATAGCTCGCCAGCCCGCCGACGATGGCGGCCACGAAGCCCTTGAGACCGATGAGAAAACCCGTGTCGTAGTAGACCGTGGTCAGCGGTGCGATCAGCAGCCCTGACACGGCGCCGATGAGCGCGGCCAACGCAAAGCTCACGTCGCCTGCCAACTCGGTCGGGATGCCCATCAGCCGCGCGCCGACGCGGTTCATCGCGGTGGCGCGCAGCGCCTTGCCGACCATCGAACGGCCGAAGAACTGGAACATCAGCACGACGAGCACGAAGGTCACGCCGATGACGACGAGCGACTGCCCGCTCACCTGCAAGCCGCCCACTTCGTAGCGCGCTTCCGAGAACGCCGGCGTGCGCGATCCCTCCGCGCCGAAGAACAGCAGGCCGAGCCCGACCAGCACGCCATGCAGCGCGACCGAGACGATCAGGAGGGTCAGCACCGTGGCATTGACCATCGGCCTGAACGCGAGCCGATAGAGCAACGGCCCGAGCGGCATGACCAGCACCAGCGTGGTGAAGGCCTGCGCCGCGACGCCCGTGGGCCGCCATGCCAGTGCGAGCGCGCAGGCAAGCACCGGGAACGCGACGCACCAGAGCAAGGCCGATGTCCACTCCACGGTCGCGCCGCGCTTCCAGCGCCATGCTTCGACGATCAGCGCCGCCGCCGCCAGCACCAGCAGCAACCACAGCGTCGGAGGCACGCGGCCGGCCTGCATCATGGCCATCGACAACGCGCCAAAGGCGACGAACTCGCCCTGCGGGATGAAGATGACGCGCGTGACCGAAAACACCAGCACCAGGGCCAGCGCCATCAGTCCGTACACCGCGCCATTGACGAGGCCGTCCTGCGCAAGCAGCAGGGCGATCTGTGCGTCCATAAATAGGTTCCTGTAGGGAGAAGGTCAGAAGATTTCGCAGCGAGCACCGAGCTCGGGCCGAAGTGCAGCGCCGTATTCAAGGACGGCGTCATTGCCGTTGGGCGCAGGCCGACAAGTGCGCGGAGCGCTTGCCATGCCGCACTCGACATCGAAGGCCCGGGATCGCTGCGCGCAGCAGAAGATCCCTAGCTTCTCAAGGCTGGTATTTCCAGGCGCCGCCTTCGATCTTGACCATCACGCGTGCGCGCTGGTCCAGGCCCAGGTGGTCGGTCGGCGACATCGTGAAGATGCCGTGCGCGCCCGGCACTTCCTTGATCTGCTCCAGCGCATCTCGCAACGCGGCACGGAACTCCGGCGTGCCGGGTTGCGCCTTCTTCAGCGCCACCGGAACGGCGGTCGCCATCAGCAGGCCCGCATCCCATGCATGGCCGCCGAACGTCGAGACGCTGCCCTTGCCGTTCGCCGCTTCATAGGCCGCGATATAGGCCATCGCGCTCTTCTTCACCGGGTTGGCGGCGGGCAACTGGTCGGCGACGAGCACCGGGCCCGAGGGCAGGAAAGTGCCTTCCACATCCTTGCCGCCCACGCGAAGGAAGTCGCCGTTCGCCACGCCGTGGGTCTGGTACATCTTGCCCGCATAGCCGCGTTCCTTCAGCGTCTTCTGCGGCAGCGCGGCGGGCGTGCCCGAGCCGGCGACCAGCACCGCGTCGGGCTTGGCCGACATGATCTTCAGTGCCTGGCCGGTGACCGAGGTGTCGCTGCGGCTGAAGCGCTCGTTGGCGACGATGGTCAGGCCCTTGAGGCCCGCGGCCTTGCCGAACTCCTGGAACCAGCCCTCGCCGTACGCGTCGGAGAAACCGATGAAGCCCACCGTCTTCACGCCCGCCTTCTGCATGTGCTCGGCAATGGCGAGCGACATCATGATGTCGTTCTGCGGCGTCTTGAAGACCCACTTGCGCTTGTCGTCCATCGGCTCCACGATGCGCGCCGAAGCGGCCATCGAGATCATCGGCGTCTTGGCTTCGGAGATCACGTCGATCATCGCCAGCGATGCCGGCGTCACGGTCGAGCCCAGCACCACGTCGACCTTGCTTTCCGTGATGAGCTTGCGCGTGTTGGCCACCGCCGCGGTCGTGTCGGACGCATCGTCGAGCACGATGTAGTTGACCTTCTGCCCGCCGATGGTCTTGGGCATCAGCGCGATGGTGTTCTTCTCCGGAATGCCGAGCGACGCCGCCGGGCCAGTGGCCGACAGCGTGACGCCGACGTTGATGTCGGCCTGTGCGGCCAGCGCTGCGCCGAGCAGGGCGATCAGCAGCAGGGGTTTGAACGATTTCATGGTCTTCTCCGGAGTGGATGTGGGAAAGGAATATGCGAAAAAATTGCGGCAAGACGCCGGGCGTTAGTGGACGGTGTCCATAGGCTCACCGTCATCGGGATGTACCCGCGCGCCCGGATGCGCCACTAGCGTTCGTCGAAGGAGAGGACGACCCGCTCGGTCAGCGGGTGCGCCTGGCAGGTCAGGATGAACCCGCTGGCCACTTCCTTCTTGTCCAGGGCGAAGTTGCGCTCCATGCGGACCTCGCCTTCGATCAGCTTGGCGCGGCAGGTGCCGCACACGCCGGAGGTGCAGGAGTACGGCACCTCCAGCCCCGCGGCCGATGCGGCATCGAGGATGCTCGGCTGGTTCTTCGTGAACGATATCTCGCGGCGCAAGCCGTCGCGCACGATGACGATGCGCGCCGTTTCGGCATCGCCGGGCTTGGCCTCGTGCACCACCGCGCCGACCGGGCCGGTCGACGGCAGGGCGACGCCGAAGCGCTCGATGTGGATGCGCTCCTCGGGCACGCCGGCGTCGAGCAGCGCGGCCTCGGCCTCGTCGTTCATCTGGAACGGCCCGCACACGAACACATGGTCGATGCCGCCGGCAGGCACCACGCTCTTCAGGAATTCGCCGATCTTCACGCGGTCCATCACGCCATGGTTGAGCGGTGCGTCGGTGTGCTCGTCGGAGAACACCATCTGCAGCGACAGCCGCGTCATGTAGCGGTTCTTGAGGTCTTCGATCTCTTCCTTGAACATCGTCGACTGCAGCAGGCGGTTGCCGTAGATCAACGTGAAGCGGCTCTTCGGTTCGCGCGCCAGCACCGTCTTCATGATCGACAGGATCGGCGTGATGCCGCTGCCGCCGGCAATGCCGACGTGATGGCGTTGCGATGCCGGGTCGAGCGGCACGAAGAAGCGGCCTTGCGGCGCCATGACCTGCACGGTATGACCGGGCTGCAGGTGCTCGTTGATCCAGTTGGAGAACACGCCGCCGCGCACCTTGCGCACGCCCACGCGCAGTTCGCCGTCGTCGACGCCGGCGCAGATCGAGTACGAGCGGCGCAGGTCCTGCCCGTCGATGTCGGTGCGCAGGGTGAGGTACTGGCCCTGCGTGAAGCCGAACACTTCGCGCAGGTCGGACGGCACGTCGAAGGAGACGATGACGGCCTCTTGCGTGTCGGGCTCGATGGCGCGGACACGCAGTGGATGGAACATGACGCTCATGGTGGGGTGTTCTCGATCAGATCGGCTTGAAGTGCTCGAAGGGTTCCTTGCAGGCCAGGCAACGGTAGATCGCCTTGCATGCGGTGGAACCGAAGGCGGCGAGCCGCTCGGTGTGGAAGCTGCCGCAACGCGGGCAGGCGAGTTTCTGAGCCTCGCTGTGGCGGCCGAAGAAACGGATGGGCACGGCTTCGTTCGATGTCGCCGGGCCGGGTGGCGCGATGCCGTATTCGGTGAGCTTGCGACGGCCCTCGGCGCTGATCCAGTCGGTGGTCCAGGCGGGCGCGCGGCGCAGGCTCACGCGGGCCGGGCCGAGGCCTGCGGCATCGATGGCCGCGAGGACGTCGTGCTCGATCACCTCGGTCGCCGGGCAGCCGGAGTAGGTCGGCGTCAGCACGATCTCGAGGCCGTCGTCATTCTCGATCACGTCGCGCACGATGCCGAGGTCACGCACCGACACGGCGGGCACCTCGGGGTCCAGCACCGTCGCGAGCACGTCCCAGGCCGCGCGCACGCGCTCGCCCTGCTCCGATGCCACGCACAACGCCACCGTCACCACACGCCTCCGGGAAAGGCGCGTTGCAGGTACTGCATGTCGGTCAGGATGAAGCCCATGTGCTCGCTGTGCAGGCCGCGCTTGCCTTCGCTGCGGAAGGTGGAATCGGCGGGCAGCGCGAGGCCGGCTTCCTCGAGGATGGCCTGGATCTCCGCCGTCCACGGCGCCTTCAGCTCGGACCACAGCGGGCCCATGCCGGCGGCATGCGCCTGCTCGTCGACGGCATCGGTGTCGAACAGCTCCGCGGCATAGCGCCACAGGTGTTCCAGCGCGGCCTTCATGCGGTTGCGCGACTCGTCGGTGCCGTCGCCCAGGCGCACCACCCAGTCGCCCGAATGCTGCTGGTGGTAGCGCGCTTCCTTCAACGCCTTGCCGGCGATGGCCTGGACTTCCGCGTCGCTGGAATTCGCGAGCCGCTCCCACAGCAACTTGAGCCAGGTCGAGACCATGGTGTTGCGCAGCACGCTGACCGCGAAGTCGCCGCGCGGCAGCTCGACCAACGTGAGGTTGAAGTAGTCGCGCTCCTTGCGCAGGAAGGCCAACTGGTCTTCGTCGTGCTGCCGGCCTTCGATCTCGCCGGCGCGCGTCAGCAAGGCCCGCGCCTGGCCGATGAGGTCGAGCGCGATGTTCGACATGGCGATGTCTTCCTCGAGGATGGGCGCGTGGCCGCACCATTCGCCGAGGCGCTGGGCCAGGATCAGGCAGGTATCGCCGATGCGCAGCAGGTACTGCGTGGAAGGCGTGAGCTGGAGTTCGATGGAGGCTTGCATGTCAGAACCCGGTCACATGTGGTCCACGGCTTTTGGAAGCTCGTAGAAGGTCGGATGACGGTAGACCTTGTCCTCGGCCGGATCGAAGTACATGTCCTTCTCGCCGGGGTCGCTCGCCACGATCTGCTCGGAGCGCACCACCCACACGCTGCAGCCTTCCTGGCGGCGCGTGTAGACATCGCGCGCCATCTGGATCGCCATCTTCGAGTCGGCGGCATGCAGGCTGCCGCAATGCTTGTGGTCCAGGCCCGCCTTGGAGCGGACGAACACTTCCCACAATGGCCATTCGTTTTCCGTGCTCATGCTGCTTCCTTCAATTTGGTTTGCTTGTTGGCGTGTGCGAGCGCGGCTTCGCGCACCCATGCCCCGTCTTCCCATGCCTTGACGCGCGTCGCAAGGCGCTCGCGGTTGCATGGCCCGTCACCGGCGATCACGCGCCAGAACTCGCTCCAGTCGATCGTGCCGTGGTCGTGCGCCTGGCGCTCCTCGTTCCACTTGAGGTCCGGGTCGGGCAGGGTCACGCCGAGGATGCGGGCCTGCTCGACGGCCGCATCGATGAACTTCTGGCGCAGGTCGTCGTTGCTGAAGCGCTTGATGCCCCAGCGCATCGACTGCGCGCTGTTGGGCGACTGGTCGTCCGGCGGGCCGAACATCATGATCGACGGCCACCACCAGCGATTGACCGCGTCCTGCACCATCGCCTTCTGCGCATCGGTGCCCTTGGTCATCATGGTGAGCAGCGCTTCATAGCCCTGCCGTTGGTGAAAGCTCTCCTCGCGGCAGATGCGGATCATGGCGCGCGCATACGGCGCATAGGAGCACCTGCAGATCGGCACCTGGTTCATGATGGCCGCACCGTCCACCAGCCAGCCGATGGTGCCGATGTCGGCCCAGGTCAGCGTCGGGTAGTTGAAGATCGAGCTGTACTTGGCCTTGCCGCTGTGCAGCGCGTCGAACATCTGGTCGCGCGAGGTGCCGAGCGTCTCGGCCGCGGCGTAGAGGTAGAGGCCGTGGCCGCCTTCGTCCTGCACCTTGGCCAGCAGGATGGCCTTGCGCTTCAAGGTCGGTGCGCGCGAGATCCAGTTGCCCTCGGGCAGCATGCCGACGATCTCCGAATGCGCATGCTGGCTGATCTGCCGCACCAGCGTCTTGCGGTAGTGATCGGGCATCCAGTCCTTCGCCTCGATGAAGTCGCCGCCGTCGATGTGCGCGTCGAAGTTCTCTTCGAGACGCATCTCGTCGGCGGAGCGCACGGCCTTCCTGCCGTCGCCGGGCTCCTTGCCCATCGTGTCCATGGCTTGTGTGTACATGAGGTGTTCTCCTTGTTCAGCGGGGACGTTTGTCGACCACACGGCGGGCCTTGCCGGTCTGCGTGCGCTCGATCGTGTTCGGGTCGAACACTCGGACTTCGGTCGAGATGCCGACCAGCGTCTTGATGCGATGCTGCACCCATTTCGCCACCGCGCCGCGATCGCTTTCTGAAATGACGCTGCCGGGCTGCAGCTCGCAATGCACCTCGACCTGGTCGAGCAGCCCTTCGCGGCTGATGAGCATCTGGTAGAGGCCGGTGAGCGCCTCGTGCGCGAGCACGATCTCCTCGACCTGCGTGGGGAACACGTTGACGCCGCGGATGATCATCATGTCGTCGCTGCGGCCGACGATCTTGCCCATGCGGCGGAACGAGCGTGAGGTCGGCGGCAGCAGTCGCGTGAGGTCGCGCGTGCGGTAGCGGACGACCGGCATGGCTTCCTTGGTCAACGAGGTGAAGACCAGCTCGCCCTCCTCGCCGTCGGGCATGAGCTCGCCGGTGATGGGGTCGATGATCTCGGGATAGAAGTGGTCTTCCCAGATCACCGGGCCGTCCTTGCTCTCGATGCATTCGCTGGCCACGCCCGGGCCCATCACTTCGGAAAGGCCGTAGATGTCGACCGCATCGATGCCGGCCTTTTGCTCGATGTCGTGGCGCATCGCCTCGGTCCAGGGCTCGGCGCCGAAGATGCCGAGCTTCAGCGAGCTTTCGCGTGCATCGATGCCCTGCCGCGCAAACTCCTCGATCACCACCTGCATGTAGCTGGGCGTGACCATGATGATGGAGGGCTGGAAGTCCTGGATCAGCTGCACCTGCTTCTCGGTCTGCCCGCCACCCATCGGCACCACGGTGCAGCCGGCGCGTTCGGCGCCGTAGTGCGCGCCGAGGCCCCCGGTGAACAGGCCGTAGCCATAGGCGATGTGGATCAGGTCGCCCGGGCGTCCGCCTGCGGCGCGTATCGATCGCGCGACGAGATCGGCCCAGGTGTCGATGTCCTTTTTCGTGTAGCCGACCACGGTCGGCTTGCCGGTCGTGCCCGACGACGCATGCAGGCGCGAGAGCTGCTCGCGCGGCACCGCGAACAGGCCGAAGGGGTAGTTGTCGCGCAGGTCGGACTTCACCAGGAACGGGAACTTCGACAGGTCGCTCAACTGCTTCAGGTCGCCCGGCTTCACGCCCCTGGCGTCGAAGGACTTGCGGTAGTGCGGCACGTTGTCGTAGGCGCGCTGCAGTGTCTCCTTCATGCGCGCCAGTTGCAGCGCGGCGATCTCGTCGCGGCTGGCCGTCTCGATGGCCGACAGGTCGCCGGGGGCGGGTTGTTTCACGGGCATGTTCTTGTCTCCTCTGGGGTCTCGCAGGGTTCAGGCGGGCGTACAGGCGTCACGCAAGCGTGACGGCCGGCTTGCCCCTGGCGGTGTACGAGCGGCCGCGGAACACCGCCAGGCGCTCGCCCCGCTGGTTGGTGACTTCCGTGTCGTAGACACCGGTACGCCCGGCCTTCGAAACCTCTTCGCAACGCGCATTGAGCACATCCCCGAGCTTCGCCGGCGCAATGAAGTCGATGCCGAACCCTGAAGCGACGGTGAGTTCGTTGTACGAGTTGCACGCGAAGGCGAAGGCCGAATCAGCCAGCGTGGCGATGAAGCCGCCGTGGCATGTGTCGTGGCCGTTGAGCATGTCTTCGCGCACCTGCATGCAGAGCGTTGCGCTGCCGGGCGCGATCTCGAGCACGCGCATGCCGAGCGCGCGCGTCGCGCGGTCGTTGCGCAGCATGCCTTCGCGGACGTATTCGGCGGTTTGTTGTGGAGATGAGAGTTCGGTCATGTGGATTGGCGCGGGCTGCAAGTGCTCAGCGATCGGTGAAGGTCGGCGCGCGCTTGTTGCGGAACGCATCGACGCCTTCGAGATAGTCGTGCGCGCTGCCGAGTTCGGATTGGAGCGCGGCCTCCTGCTGCAGGGCCTGGCGCATGTCCATACCCTGCGCCGAGGTCAGTGCCTGCCGCGTGGCCACCAGCGCGCGCGTCGGCATGCCGGCCAGCCGAGTGGCCAGGGCGTTGGCGGTATCGAGCAGCGCGGCGTCGTCGACGCACTGCCAGATCATTCCCATCTGCGCCGCGTCGGCCGCAGGCACCTTGTCGCCCAGCATCGCCAGCCCGAGGGCGCGCGCCGAACCCACCAGCCGCGGCAGCAGCCACGTGCCACCTGTGTCGACCACCAGTCCGATCTTCGAGAAGGCCTGGATGAAGGAGGCGGACCGCGCGGCGATCACCAGGTCGCAGCACAGCGCGAGATTGGCGCCTGCGCCCGCGGCCACGCCGTTGACGGCCGCGATCACAGGCACCGGCATCGAGCGCACGCGCTCGACCAGCGGCGCGTAGTTGGCCTCGATCAGCTTGCCCAGGTCCTGCCCCGGCGCGGCAGCCGGATCGCTCAAGTCCTGGCCCGCGCAGAAGCCGCGTCCGGCGCCCGTGATGATCACGCAGCGCACCGATGCATCGGCCGCGGCGCCGTTCAGCGCGGCCAGCAACTCCGCATGCATCGCGCTGGTGAAGCTGTTCATCGCCGTGGGGCGGTTGAGCGTGAGCGTGGTGACGCTACCCGTCTGCGCAACCGAAATCGTGGGTTCTGACATTGTTCTTGTCTCTCAAAACATTATTGACCGACCGTTCGGTAGAGTTTATTATTTCCCGACTTCGCCGCGCAAGATGTTTGGCCTAGTGCAAACCCTTAGTCAAAAGAAAAGAGGACGAGACATGCCCTGCTACTCCATCGAAGGCGTCGTGCCGGTGGTCGACCCGAGCGCCTACGTGCATCCCACCGCCGTACTTATCGGCGACGTGATCGTCGGCCCCGACTGCTACATCGGTCCCAACGCCAGCCTGCGCGGCGACTTCGGCCGCATCGTGCTCCACGCCGGCGCCAATGTGCAAGACACCTGTGTGATGCATGGCTTTCCGCTGCAGGACACGCTCATCGAGGAGAACGGCCACGTCGGCCACGGCGCGGTGCTGCACGGCTGCATCGTGCGGCGCGATGCCCTGGTCGGCATGAACGCAGTGGTAATGGACGAGGCAGAGATCGGCGCGAGTTCCTTCGTCGCGGCCTGCGCCTTCGTGCCGGCCGGCATGAAGGTGCCGCCGCGCAGCCTCGCCGCGGGCATGCCTGCCAAGGTCAAGCGCGAACTCAGCGACCAGGAGATCGCCTGGAAGCTCGACGGCACCCTCACCTACCAGGAGCTCACGCGGCGCTGCCTTGCCAGCCTGGTCGAGGTCGCGCCGCTCGCGGCCGTCGAGGCAGACCGGCCGCGCGTGCAGCATTCGCCGGTGCGCACGCTGATCGCCACCAAGCGCGACGACGAATAAGGCAGGAACAGTTCGACATGCCGCGCGGACGAGCTGCCACCTACGAAGACCAGCGGGAGATGATCCTGTCCCGCGCCGCCGCGCTGTTCGCCCGGCGGGGCTATGCATCGGCGTCGATGAACCAGGTGGCGGAGGCCTGCGGGCTGTCGAAGGCCTCCCTCTATCACTACTACAAGGACAAGTACAGCCTGCTCGTCAGCATTGCCGAAGGGCACGTGTCGCGCCTGCAGGCCCTGATCGACGACGAGGCCTCCGCCCACTTGAACGGCGAGGCCAGGCTGCGCCACCTGATCCACCGCATCGTGGCCGAGTACGCCAACGCACAGGACGCGCACCGGGTGCTGACCGAGGACGTCAAGTTCCTTGAGCCCGAAGACCGCGAGCGCGTGCTCGACAAGGAGCGCCACGTCGTCGCCGGCTTTGCGCGGGCGGTGTCGGAAATGCGCGAAGGCCAGCCCAGCGCGCACCTGTCCAAGCCATTGACCATGCTGCTGTTCGGCATGATCAACTGGATGTTCACCTGGATGAAGCCCGACGGCGAACTGGACTACGACGCGATGGCGCCGATCGTCGCGGACCTGTTCCTGGGCGGGATTGCGAAGGTGCGGTTGCCGTAAGGGGCGGACGCGCCGACCGTGCACAACGACACGTCGGCCGCGCGCTGATCCAGGCGCCAGGCACAGCGGCCTCGGCGTCGCCCGGGACGCACCGGCCCTTGGCGCTGGCATCAGCTTGCGCATGACTGCCCCCGTCACTCCGCGAGCACCTGGTTCAAACCGAAGCTCGCGGTCCTCTGCCTCGGCGGGAAGTCCTTGAAGGTCGACGAGGAACTCACCGACGCTGCCTGCGCCGGTGGCTGCAGGTAGATGTCGCGGAACATCCAGTCGCAAAAGGCGTACGACGTGATCTGCGCGCGCTCGTACGAGTCCGATCCGGAGGTTGAAGATGCGGGGCACGCCCAGCACCAGACGTCAAAAAGCCCCTGATTTCGCAAAGAATCAGGGGCTTGGAAGACTGGTGGCCTGGGGCGGAATCGAACCACCGACACGCGGATTTTCAATCCGCTGCTCTACCAACTGAGCTACCGGGCCTTGGTATGGAGCCTTCGATTATACAGCGCTTCTGCGCCCTCTCGAAAGATCGACGCCCAATTGTTTGAGTTTGCGATAAAGATGGGTGCGTTCCAGGCCGGTTTTCTCGGCCACGCGGGTCATGGAGCCGTTCTCCATTGCCAGGTGGAACTCGAAGTACGCCTTCTCGAAACCATCGCGTGCATCACGCAGCGGCCGGTCCAGGTCGAAGGTCTGGTTGGCGCGCGGGCCGGCCTCGACGACCAGCGCCGCCGTCGGCAGCGGCATCAGGCCGTGGTCGCCGGTGGTGGTCACCGCGGCGGCGAAGTGGCTGGTGGTCGGCACCACGCTGGCGGCGGCGCGGCGGGCGCTCTCGCGGGCCAGGCCCTGCTCCACCGCTTTCAGCAGCTTCTGCAACGTGATGGGTTTCTCAAGGAAGGCGAAGGCGCCGATGCGCGTGGCGTCGACTGCGGTGTCGATGGTCGCGTGCCCGCTCATCATGATGACGGGCATGCTCAACAAGCCAGCGGTCGACCACTCCTTGAGGAGCGTGACGCCATCGGTGTCGGGCATCCATATGTCCAGCAGGACGAGGTCGGGCCGCGCACGTTGTCTGGCCGCGCGCGCTTCCGCGGCGTTTTCGGCCAGCTCGACGTTGTGGCCTTCGTCGTTAAGGATCTCGAATAGCAGGTCTCTGATACCCAGCTCGTCGTCGACGACAAGAATGTTTGCCATGAATGCTTCGGTGTGCGCGCTCAGGCGGCAGTGGTAGGCGAATGTTCGTCGGGTGTTGCGGGAGTGGCTGGCAGATCTGCCGCCAGCGCGAATGATAGCGAGACTTGCGCCCCCACTACAGCCCCATCGATGACACGATTGGAAAGTTCGACGCGTGCACCGTGCTCGTCGGCAATCTTCTTCACCACCGCAAGCCCCAGTCCGGTGCCCTTGGACTTGGTGGTGACGTAGGGCTCGAAGGCGCGCTTGAGGATGTTCTCCGCAAAGCCATGGCCGCTGTCCTGCATCGTCAGTCGCACGCGTTTGCCCGCGTCGTCCAGGCGAGTGCGAACGATGACTTCTCCACTGCCCTTGCCGCCCTGGGCCGTCTCGGTGGCGTCCTGCGCGTTCTGCAGCAGGTTGTGGATGACCTGCCTCAACTGCTGCGCGTCACCGCGTATCGGCGGGCAGCGCGCATCGAGTTCGGTGTGCACCGGCACCGCTGCGGCCTCGGTCTCGTAGAGGCTCAGCACGTCGATCACGACCGCGTTGAGGTCGACCGGCTTGAGCTCTGCCGCCGGCAGGCGCGCATAGTCCCGGAATTCGTTGACCAGCCGCTTCATCGCATCGACCTGGTCGACGATGGTCTTCACCGACTTGTTGAGGATCGCCTGCTCCGGCGGCTCGACCTTGCCGTTGAGTTTCATCTGCAGGCGCTCGGCGGAAAGCTGGATCGGCGTGAGCGGGTTCTTGATCTCATGCGCGAGCCGCCGCGCCACTTCGCCCCAGGCCTGCGCGCGCTGGGCCGAGACGATCTCGGAGATGTCGTCGAACACCAGCAGCCGCGCGCTGCCCGGCAGCTGCGCGCCGCGGGCGACGATGTTGATGGTGTCCTGCGCCATGCCGCCGCCGGGCGGGTGCAGTTCGAAGGCATGCTGCCAGTGGTCGAGACCATGCTGCAGGTGCTCGACCTGGAAGTCGTCGAACTGCTGCTGTACGTCCTGCGCAAAATCCGTGAGCCCCGGCACCGCCACCAGTCGCTGGCCCTCGAAGGCCGCCAGAGGCGCCCGCAGCACGCGCGTGGCGCCGGGGTTGGTCTGCAGCACCGTGCCGGCCGCGTCCAGCACGATCACGCCGGAGGTGAGGTTGTCGAGGATGGTCTGCAGGTTGCCGCGCGCGGCATCGAGTTCACCCATGGTCTTCTCGACCGCGCCGCGCGCATCGGCCAGTTGCTGGGTCATGACCGCGAAGGAGCGCGTCAGCCCGCCCAATTCATCGCGGGTCTGCAGCACGGTGGTGGGCCGCAGGTCGCCGCCGGCCACCTGCCGCACACCATCGGCCAGCACCAGCAGCGGTCGGGCCAGCTGGTTGCCGAACAGCACCGCCAGCAGCACCGCGCCGAACACCGCGAGGAACAGGCACAGCGTGAGCGTGCCGATGTACATGCGCCGCAGCCCGCCACGCGCCAAAGCGCGCTCCTGGTATTCGCGATTGGCCTCCTGCACCGCCAGCGCGTTGGCCACCAGGGCGGGCGGGATCGGGCGCGTCACCTGCAGGAAGCGCGGATCGGTGCTGAACTCGAAGCCTGTCCGCTGCACGATGTTGAGCGCATGCACGGTCGCAGGCGGCGGCGTCAGGCCCGGCGGGGATGCCTCGTCCAGCCCCTCGATGTGCGCTACGCCGCGCTCGGTGCGCGCCTGGCGGAACTGCAGCGGGGTCGGCCGCTCCGGATTGAGCTGGAAGCGCGAGGTGCCCGCGCTGGCCACGAGCTGGCCGCTGCCGGTCCAGAGCACCGCGTCGCTCGCGCCGAGCTGGTCGCGGATGCGCTCGAGCACGAGGCCTGCGCTGGTATCCGGCACTTCGGCCAGTTGCACGCTGGCCGCACGCGCCTTGCTGGACAGGTCCTCGGTCAGCGAATCGAGTGTCGCGCGGCCGAGGTTGAGGCCGGCGTCCAGCGCGCCCTCGACCTTGACGTCGAACCAGCTCTCGATGGAGCGCGACATGAAGTTGTACGACACCACGTAGATCAGCGCCCCCGGCACCACGCCGACCAGCGCGAAGATGGCCGCCAGCTTGATCAGCAGGCGGCTGCCGAACTTGCCGAGCCGCAGGCGCTGGATGAGGCGGAACGCGACCCAGACCAGCACCAGCAACAGGAAGATCGCGACCACGACGTTGATGCCGAACAGCAGCGCGTAGTTGCGTTCGTAGAGCGCGCGGTTGTTGGTGGCCTGCGCCAGCAGGAACATCATCACCAGCCCGATGGCGGTGATCGCCGCGGCGCCAACGCCCATCGCCCAACGTACGGCCTTTGTGCGGCGCGTGTGGTGCGTGTGGGGCGGGTTGCGGCGGTCGCCGTGCGGCGCCTGGCCCGGGCCGGGGGTCACGGCGGCTTCCCTACTGTCAGCTTGGCGGCGCGTTCCGCTGCGATGTTCCAGTCGGTCTGGCCGGCCAGGCCGATCTGGAAGGGCCGCGGCAGTTGCGAGGTGTCGAGGCGGAACCGGAACTGGACCGGATGCACGGCGTCGTCGGAGATGTCGCTGGAATCGCCCATGCGCATCCGGCCGACGCGCTTGACCGCATCCAGCGCATCGGAGAGCGTGTCGAAGTTCTGGTTCAGGGTCGCGCCGAAGCCGGCGTTGGTGATGGGCACGGGTGACACGTTGAGGCGCCAGCGGCGTGTGAGGGGCTGGTAGGCCAAGCGCATGTAGCGTGCCACCTGGGCGATGCGGGCGTCCGTCCAGTACCAGCGCTCGCGGTAGAGCTCCGCCTCCGCGACGAAATAGACAGCAATGCCCTTGTCGAGCACCTCTTCCACGAGTGTTGGCAGTTCAAATTGCACGGCAGCCGTGAGATACACGGCATCCCCGCTGCGTTCCAGCTTCATCTGCGTGACCTCGGCCGCCTCCGCCGCCGCCGGGGTTGGCAGCCATGCCGCCAGGAACACCAGCCATAACGCGCCGATCCAGGCTGCGATCGGCCAGCCGCGCCGGCTAGCGGGCTGGTTTTTCAAGCAAGGCGTAGAAGAAACCGTCGTGTTCACCCAGCCCATTGTCCGGGACGCCGCGCACGTTGCCGCCGCTTTGGGGCAGCAAATGGCCGGGCGAAGGCCGCAAACGGGCATGGGTGTTGTGCGCAAGAAACGCCTCGATCTGGTGCGCGCCTTCCTGCCTGAACACCGAACAGGTGCAATAGAGAAGGCGCCCTCCGGGCCGCACCAGCGGCCACAGCGCCGCCAGCAGCATGGCTTGCTGGAGGGCCAACTGCTCGATGTCGCTTTCGCGCCGCAACCAGCGCACGTCGGGATGGCGCCGCACGATGCCCGACGCGGTGCACGGCGCATCGAGCAGGATGGCGTCGAAGAGCCGGCCGTCCCACCACTGCTCCGGGCGGACGGCATCGGCCACCAGCACGTCGGCACTCAGGCCGAGGCGCGCCAATGTCTCGCCGATACGCTTGCTGCGGCCGGCGTCGATCTCCAGCGCCGTGACCTCGATGGGCATGTCGCCGGCATATTCCAGCAGATGTGCGGTCTTGCCGCCGGGCGCGGCGCAGGCGTCGAGCACGCGCAGGGGTACCGAGCCCCCAGGCCCAGGCTTCGCCCGGTCCGCCCCCCGAGGGGGATCAAGTCGAGATGGCAAAGCCACATCGACTTGAGATTCGCCCGGACGCAGCCCGTCGAGCAGCAAGGGCGCGGCGAGTTGCGCGGCGCTGTCCTGCACCGAGAACTCGCCTTCGGCAAAGCCCGGCAACTGCGTGACGGGGCGCGCCCGCGCGAGCTGGACACCGCTCGCCGCCACCGGGGTGGCCGCCATGCCTGCGGCCGACAGCGTCTGCAGGTAGAGGCCCTGGGAGGTCTTGCGCGTGTTCACGCGCAGCGTGAGCGGCGGTTGCTGGTTGTTGGTCTCCAGCACGCGCTGCCAGTCGCGCGGATGATCGCGCCGCAGCCGTTCGATCCACCAGCGCGGATGGTTCCATTGCGCCACCGGCTCGTGATCGGTCGCGGCGACCAGGTCGTCGCGCTCGCGCAGGAAGCGGCGCAGGCAGGCGTTGATGAAACTGCCTTGCGCCCGCGTCGCCGGGTCGCGCTTGGCGGCCTCGACCGCCTGGTCGACCAGTGTGAAAGGCTCATAGGGCGCACGCGCGGCATCCCATCCCAACGCCAGGGCGGTGCAGAGCAAGGCATCGGCGCCGGGCGGCGGCGTGCGCTTGGCAAGCTGGCGCCGCAGCGCCTCGGCACGGCCCAGCCAGCGCAGCGCCTGGAAGCCGAGCGCCTGCACGCCCGGCCGCAGCGCGGGCTCCACCGCTTCAAAGGCGGCACTGCCCGAGGTCCCGGCGCGAATCGCCGCGATGGCCTGCGCAGTCAACTGCAACTGGCGCCACAGCGGAGGCCCCAGATGGGGCGGTGTCGAACTGGAAGGGGGGGCGGTGAGGTCTCGCAAGCGGTTGATGGTAACAACCCGAAGCACCGCCGAACGCTTCCCTGCGGCTTCTTTTCAGATCAGCGGCATTGCGCGGCGCATGCCGAAGATGAACGCCATCAGCATCGCCGGAAACTGGGCGATGGCCGCGTTGTAGTTCAGCACCGCCTGGTTGAACTGGCCACGCGCGATCTCCGGTGCGGCCGACGCTTCGGGCCAAGCGATCGGCACGGCGACCGAAGCGACGGCAGGATCGTCGCCGTCGCTGCCCAGGGGCGCGGGCCGCGAGAGCGTGCCGTCGGCCTCGAACACCATCGCCGGGTCACCATGCTGTCGCTGCCAGGCCGCCAGCATCGCGTGCAGCGCGGTCCCCAGCGCCGCCATCGGCTGCGGATCCAGCGGGCGCTTGCGCGTGGCGCCCAGCATGTTGCCGAATTGCCGGGCCGCCGCGCGCAGCGATGCCGCGCTGGTCAGCTCACCCGGGCCGAAGGCGCCCGGCTCGGTCTGTATCACATGGTTCTGCACGAAATCGAGTTGACGCATCAAGGCGGCGTCGAGCGCACCATAGGCCTGCAGCGCCGTCGAACGCAGGCGCACCAGCCGGTTGTGCGCGCCAATGAACCAGAACAGCGCCACCGCGCCGGCGATCCACCAGGGCCAGCCTTCAGGCAGGAGATTCATGGGGTTTGTCTCTGAGGCATGAAAAACGCCCCCGATCCGCGCGAGCGAAAAGGGGGCGTCTGGTTCCGGTCATGGGGTCATGGCCGGGTTGCGCGGGCGATCACTCGCTGGCGGCAGCGGCTCCTTCGCCGGCATCGGCGGTGGCCGTTGCCGGCTCGTCGGCGCTGGCAGCCGCGCTGTCGCCGGCCAGCTCTGCGGCTTCGGACTCGGCGATGGCGCGGCGCTCGGCCTCGTCCATCTGGTCCTTCACCTTGCGGGCCTGGTGGTACGCCATGCCGGTGCCTGCGGGGATCAGGCGGCCGACGATGACGTTTTCCTTCAGGCCGCGCAGCTCGTCGCGCTTGCCCATGATCGCGGCTTCGGTCAGCACGCGCGTCGTTTCCTGGAACGATGCGGCGGAGATGAACGAGTCCGTCGACAGCGAGGCCTTCGTGATACCGAGCAGCAGGTTGGTGAACGTCGCGGGGATCTTGCCAGCGGCGCGCAGGGCGTCGTTGGTGTTGAGCATTTCGCTGCGTTCGACCTGTTCACCCGAGATGTAGTTCGTGTCGCCGATGTTGTCGACCACGACGCGACGCAGCATCTGGCGAACGATCACCTCGATGTGCTTGTCGTTGATCTTCACGCCTTGCAAGCGGTACACGTCCTGCACTTCGTCCACGATGTAGCGCGCCAGTTCTTCCGAACCCAGCAGGCGCAGGATGTCCTGCGGATCGGCCGGACCGTCGACGACGCTTTCGCCCTTGTTCACCACCTGGCCTTCGTGCACCAGGATGTTCTTTTCCTTGAGCACGAGTTCCTCGTGGACCGTGCCTTCCGGATCGGTGATCTGCAGGCGGACCTTGCCCTTCGTTTCCTTGCCGAACGACACGGTACCGGTCATCTCGGCCAGCGTGCCCTTGTCCTTCGGCGAACGGGCTTCGAACAGCTCGGCCACACGCGGCAGACCGCCGGTGATGTCGCGCGTCTTCTGGCCTTCGACCGGGATGCGGGCCAGCACTTCGCCGGGGCCCACGTCCTGGCCGTCGCGGATCTGCACCAGCGAGCCGATCGGGAAGCCGATCGTCACCGAGTGGTCGGTGCCGGGGATCTTCACTTCGGCGCCGGAGGCGTCGATGAGCTTCACCTGCGGACGAACCACCTTGGCGGCACCGCGGCGCTTCGGGTCGATCACGACCAGGGTCGACAGGCCCGTCACTTCATCGACCTGCTTCGCGACGGTGAGGCCTTCTTCGACGTTCTCGAAGTGGGTCTTGCCGGCGAACTCGGTGATGATGGGTCGGGTCAGCGGGTCCCAGTTGGCAAGCACGTGGCCGGCCTTGATCGTCTGGTCGGCCTTCACCGCCAGCGTCGCGCCGTACGGCACCTTGTGACGCTCACGCTCGCGGCCATGCTCGTCGTGGATGATGATTTCGCCGGAACGCGAGATCACCACCAACTCCTGCTTGGAATTGGTCACGTAGCGCATCGTGGCGTTGAAGCCGATCGAACCGTTCGACTTGGCTTCCACGCTGGACGCGATGGCAGCGCGCGAAGCGGCGCCACCGATGTGGAAGGTCCGCATCGTCAGCTGCGTACCGGGTTCGCCGATCGACTGCGCGGCGATCACACCGACGGCTTCGCCGATGTTGATCAGGCCGCCGCGACCCAGGTCACGGCCGTAGCAGGTCGCGCAGATGCCGAAGCGCGTGTCGCAGGTCAGCGCGGTGCGGACCTTGACTTCGTCGACGCCTTGCGCTTCGAGCTCCTCGATGTTGTCTTCGTCGAACATCTGGCCGGCATTCAGCAGCACCGAACGGTTTTCCGGATGCAGCACGTCTTCCGCAGCCGAGCGGCCGAGGATACGGTCGCGCAGCGACTCGATCACTTCACCGCCTTCGACAATCGCGCGCATCAGGTAGCCGCCGTGCGTGCCGCAATCCTGCTCGGTCACGACCAGATCCTGCGTCACGTCGACCAGACGACGGGTCAGGTAACCCGAGTTCGCCGTCTTCAGTGCCGTGTCGGCCAGACCCTTACGGGCACCGTGGGTGGAGATGAAGTACTCCAGCACGTTCAGGCCTTCGCGGAAATTCGCGGTGATCGGCGTCTCGATGATGGAGCCGTCAGGCTTGGCCATCAGGCCCCGCATGCCGGCGACCTGGCGGATCTGCGCGGCGGAACCGCGAGCGCCCGAGTCGGCCATCATGTAGATCGAGTTGAACGATTCCTGCTCGACTTCCTTGCCGTGGCGATCAATGACGCGCTGCTTCGACAGCTTGGCCATCATGACCTTCGACACTTCGTCGCCGGCCTTGCCCCAGATGTCCACCACCTTGTTGTAGCGTTCGCCGGAGGTGACCAGACCGGACACGTACTGCTGCTCGATCTCCTTCACTTCTTTGGCCGAGCGCTCGATGATGCCGTGCTTTTCGGCGGGCACCAGCATGTCGTCGATGGCGATCGAGATACCGGCCTTGGTCGCCAGGCGGAAGCCGTTCTGCAACAGCTTGTCGGCGAACACGACGGTCTCTTTCAGGCCGCACTTGCGGAACGAGACGTTGATGAGCTTGGAGATTTCCTTCTTCTTCAGCGCCTTGTTGATGTTCGAGAACGGCAGGCCCTTCGGCAGGATCTCGGACAGCAGCGCGCGGCCCACGGTCGTATCGACGAGCGAGGTCGACGCGGTGAACACGCCGGTTTCCTTGTCCTTCGAATACTCGGTGATGCGCACGGCGACCTTGGCGGTCAGCTCGACCACGTTGGCGTCAAGCGCGCGCTGGACTTCGCCGATGTCGGAGAAGATCAGGCCTTCGCCCTTGGCGTTGATGCGGTCGCGGGTCGTGTAGTACAGGCCCAGCACCACGTCTTGCGACGGAACGATCGACGGTTCGCCCGACGCCGGGAACAGCACGTTGTTGGAGGCCAGCATCAGCGTGCGGGCTTCCATCTGTGCTTCCACCGACAGCGGTACGTGGACAGCCATCTGGTCACCGTCGAAGTCGGCGTTGAAGGCCGCGCAGACGAGTGGGTGCAGCTGGATGGCCTTGCCTTCGATCAGGATCGGCTCGAAGGCCTGGATGCCCAATCGGTGCAGCGTTGGCGCACGGTTCAGCATGACCGGGTGTTCCTTGATGACTTCCTCAAGGATGTCCCAGACCACCGGCGTACCCGATTCGACTTCCTTCTTGGCAGCCTTGATCGTGGTCGCGATGCCCATGGCTTCGAGGCGCGAGAAGATGAAGGGCTTGAACAGTTCAAGCGCCATCAGCTTCGGCAAGCCGCACTGGTGCAGCTTGAGCGTCGGGCCCACCACGATGACCGAACGGCCCGAGTAGTCCACGCGCTTGCCCAGCAAGTTCTGGCGGAAACGACCGCTCTTGCCCTTGATCATGTCGGCCAAGGACTTAAGCGCACGCTTGTTGGCGCCCGTCATGGCCTTGCCGCGACGGCCGTTGTCCAGCAGCGAGTCAACCGCTTCCTGCAGCATCCGCTTTTCGTTGCGCGCGATGATTTCCGGAGCCTTCAGCTCCAGCAAGCGGCGCAGGCGCGAGTTGCGGTTGATGACGCGACGGTAGAGGTCGTTCAGGTCGGAGGTCGCGAAGCGGCCGCCGTCCAGCGGCACCAGCGGACGCAGGTCCGGCGGCAGCACGGGCAGCACTTCCAGCACCATCCAGTTGGGCTTGATGCCCGACTTGCGGAAGGCTTCCAACACCTTCAGGCGCTTGGAGTTCTTCTTGACCTTGACTTCGGAACCGGTCAGGTCGCCGCGCAGGCGCTCGATCTCGCTGTCGAGTTCGATGCCTTCGAGCAGGTCCTTGATGCCTTCGGCGCCCATCTTGGCAACGAATTCATCGCCGTATTCCTTGCGCTTCGCGTCGTAGTCGTCCTCGGACATGATGTCGCGCTTCTTCAGCGGGGTCATGCCGGGGTCGGTGATCACGTAGGCTTCGAAGTACAGCACGCGTTCGATGTCGCGCAGCGTCATGTCGAGCACCAGGCCCAGGCGCGACGGCAGCGACTTCAGGAACCAGATGTGCGCGCACGGTGCGGCCAGGTCGATGTGACCCATGCGCTCGCGGCGAACCTTGGTCTGCGTGACTTCGACGCCGCACTTCTCGCAGATGACACCGCGGTGCTTGAGGCGCTTGTACTTGCCGCACAGGCATTCGTAGTCCTTGATGGGCCCGAAGATCTTGGCGCAGAACAGGCCGTCACGCTCAGGCTTGAAGGTGCGGTAGTTGATCGTCTCGGGCTTCTTCACTTCGCCGAAAGACCACGAACGGATCTTCTCGGGCGAAGCCATGCCGATCTTGATGGCATCGAAATGCTCATCCGGCGTGAATTGCTTGAACAGGTCGAGTAATGACTTCATGTGACTCTTTCCTTGTCTGCTTATGAGCGTTCGAGTTCGATGTCCAGGCCCAGGGAACGGATTTCCTTGACCAGCACATTGAACGATTCCGGCATGCCGGCTTCGATGGAGTGTTCGCCCTTGACGATCGACTCGTAGACCTTGGTGCGGCCGACCACGTCGTCGGACTTCACCGTCAGCATTTCCTGCAGCACGTAGGCGGCGCCGTAGGCTTCCAGTGCCCACACTTCCATTTCACCGAAGCGCTGGCCACCGAACTGGGCCTTGCCGCCCAGCGGTTGCTGCGTGACGAGCGAGTACGGACCGGTGGAACGGGCGTGCATCTTGTCGTCGACCAGGTGGTGCAGCTTCAGGAAGTGCATGTAGCCGACGGTGACGGGACGCTCGAACTGGTCGCCGGTGCGGCCGTCGTACAGGTACGCCTGGGTGCGCGTATCGGTCAGGCCCTTGAGCTTGGCGATGTCGTCCGGAAAGGCGAGCTTCAGCATGCCGCGGATTTCCTCTTCCGAGGCACCGTCGAACACCGGGGTCGCGAAGGTCGCGCCGTTTTGCAGGTTCTGCGCCATCTCGAGCACGTCGCCATCGCTCAGCTGGCTCAGGTCTTCCTTGCGGCCCGAGCCGTTGTAGAGCTGTTCCATGAACTTGCGCAGCTCGGCCACCTTGGCTTCTTGCTGCAGCAGGTCGCCGATGCGCTGGCCGATGCCCTTGCCGGCCCAGCCCAAGTGCACTTCCAGCACCTGGCCCACGTTCATCCGCGAAGGCACGCCCAGCGGGTTCAGGCAGATGTCGCACGGCGTACCGTCGGCCATGTGCGGCATGTCTTCGACCGGAACGATCTTGGACACCACACCCTTGTTGCCGTGACGGCCGGCCATCTTGTCGCCGGGTTGCAGGCGGCGCTTGACGGCCAGGTAGACCTTGACCATCTTGAGCACGCCCGCGGGCAGTTCGTCGCCTTGCGTGAGCTTCTTGCGCTTCTCTTCGAATGACAGGTCGAAGCTGTGGCGCGTCTGCTCCAGCGAGTTCTTGATCGACTCGAGCTGCGAGGCCACATCATCTTCCGCCGGGCGGATGTCGAACCAGTGGAACTTCTCGACCGAGTCGAGGTAGGCCTTGTCGATCTTCGTGCCCTTGGCCAGCTTGTTCGGGCCGCCGTTGGCGGCACGGCCGTTCAGCAGCTTGGCGATACGGTCGAACGCGTCGGCTTCGACGATGCGAAGCTGGTCGTTCAAATCAAGGCGGAAGCGCTTGAGTTCGTCGTCGATGATCTGCTGGGCGCGCTTGTCGCGCGTGATGCCTTCGCGGGTGAACACCTGCACGTCGATCACGGTGCCTTGCGAGCCCTGGTCCACACGCAGCGAGGTGTCCTTCACGTCGGAAGCCTTCTCGCCGAAGATCGCGCGCAGCAGCTTCTCTTCCGGCGTCAGCGTGGTCTCGCCCTTCGGCGTGACCTTGCCCACCAGCGTGTCGCCGGGTTGCACTTCGGCGCCGACGTAGATGATGCCGGACTCGTCCAGGCGGTTGAGCTGCTGCTCGGCCAGGTTCGGGATGTCGCGGGTGATTTCTTCTGCGCCCAGCTTGGTGTCGCGGGCCATCACCACCAGTTCCTCGATATGGATCGAGGTGTAGCGGTCTTCTGCCACGACGCGTTCGCTGATCAGGATCGAGTCTTCGAAGTTGTAGCCATTCCACGGCATGAAGCCGATGAGCATGTTCTGGCCCAGGGCGAGTTCGCCCAGGTCGGTCGATGCGCCGTCGGCCACCACGTCACCCTTGGCGATCTTGTCGCCGCGCTTGACGATCGGACGCTGGTGGATGTTGGTGTTCTGGTTCGAACGCTGGTACTTGATCAGGTTGTAGATGTCCACGCCGACTTCGCCGGCTTGCGCTTCGGCATCGTTCACGCGCACCACGATGCGGGTCGCGTCGACGTAATCGACGATACCGCCACGGGTGGCCGTGACCACGGTGCCCGAGTCGACCGCGGAGACGCGCTCGATGCCGGTGCCGACCATCGGCTTTTCAGGACGCAGCACAGGCACGGCCTGGCGCTGCATGTTGGCGCCCATCAATGCGCGGTTCGCATCGTCGTGCTCCAGGAAGGGCACGAGCGAGGCAGCCACCGACACGATCTGCGCAGGCGACACGTCCATGTACTGGATGCGTTCGGCACCGACCAGGATCGATTCGCCGGCTTCACGCGCCGAGACCAGGTCGCCGGTCAGCACACCGTCCTTGTCCAGGACCGCATTGGCCTGGGCGATGACGTACTTGCCTTCCTCGATGGCCGACAGGTAGTCGATGTCCATCGTGACCTTGCTGTCGACCACGCGGCGATATGGCGTCTCGATGAAGCCGTATTCGTTCAGGCGGGCATACAGGGCCAGCGAGTTGATCAGGCCGATGTTCGGGCCTTCAGGCGTTTCGATCGGGCAGACGCGGCCGTAGTGGGTCACGTGCACGTCGCGCACTTCGAAGCCGGCACGTTCACGCGTCAAACCGCCCGGGCCAAGAGCCGACACGCGGCGCTTGTGGGTGATCTCAGACAGCGGGTTGGTCTGGTCCATGAACTGCGACAGCTGCGAGGCACCGAAGAATTCCTTCAGCGCGGCCGAGATCGGCTTGCTGTTGATCAGGTCGTGCGGCATCAGCGGCTCTTGTTCCGCTTGACCCAGACGTTCCTTCACGGCCTTCTCGATGCGGGCCAGGCCGGTGCGGTACTGGTTTTCGGCCAGTTCACCGACGCAGCGCACGCGGCGATTGCCGAGGTGGTCGATGTCGTCCACTTCGCCATTGCCGTTGCGCAGGTCCACGAGGATCTTGACCACGGCCAGGATGTCTTCGTTGGTCAGCACCATCGGGCCGGTCGATTCGTCGCGGCCGACCTTGGCGTTGAACTTCATGCGGCCGACGCGCGACAGGTCGTAGGTGTCCGGGTTGTAGAACAGGCGCTGGAACAGCGCTTGCACCGCGTCTTCCGTCGGCGGCTCGCCGGGGCGCATCATGCGGTAGATGGCGACACGTGCAGCGAACTCGTCGACAGTTTCGTCGATGCGCAGGGTCTGCGAGATGTACGCACCCTGGTCGAGTTCGTTGGTGTAGATCACCTGGATGTCCTGCACGCCAGCCGTGCGCAGCTTCTTCAGCAGCGCTTCGGTCAGCTCGTCGTTGGCCTTGGCGAGGATTTCACCCGAGTCGGCGTCGACGATGTTGCGGGCGATCACGCGGCCCACGAGGAAGTCTTCCGGCACGCTGATGTGCGTGGTTTCCGACTGCTCGAGTTCACGCGTGTGGCGCGCGGTGACGCGCTTGTCCTTGGCGACCACGACCTTGCCGGCCTTGTCGGTGATGTCGAAGCGCGCCACTTCGCCGCGCAGGCGCTCGGCGACGAATTCCATCTGCGCGCCGCTGTCCATCAGGCGGAAGTTGTCGTTCACGAAGAAGTTCGCGAGGATCGATTCCGGGTTCAGGCCGATGGCCTTCAGCAGGATCGTCACCGGCATCTTGCGGCGACGGTCGACGCGGAAGTACAGCATGTCCTTCGGGTCGAATTCGAAGTCGAGCCACGAGCCGCGGTAGGGAATCACGCGGGCCGAGAACAGCAGCTTGCCGCTGGAGTGGGTCTTGCCCTTGTCGTGTTCGAAGAACACGCCCGGCGAGCGGTGCAGCTGCGACACGATCACGCGTTCCGTGCCGTTGATGATGAAGGAACCCTTCTCGGTCATCAGGGGCACTTCGCCCATGTAGACCTCTTGTTCCTTCACTTCCTTGACCACCTTCGACTGCGATGTCGACGACTCACGGTCATAGATGATCAGCTGCACCTTGGCGCGCACGGCCGAGGCAAACGTGAGGCCGCGGGTCTGGCACTCGCGCACGTCGAAGGCGGGTTTCGCGAGGTTGTACTCGAGAAACTTCATCTCGACGAAACCGTTGTGCGAGACGATCGGGAAGGCCGCGTCGAATGCGGCCTGCAGGCCTTCGACGGTGCGTTTTTGCGGGGCGATGCCGGCTTGCAGGAACGCGGTGTACGCGTCTTTCTGCATCTGCAGCAGGTACGGGATTTCAACGACGCTGTCGCGGTTGCCGAAACTTTTTCGGATGCGCTTGCGTTCTGTGTATGAGTAGGCCATGAGAGCTCCGGAGCTTGAGATCTTCAGCGACTTGGTTCGGATGCAAAATGCACCACTCCTTGGCGGCTGGCCACTACCAGCCGTTGGCGGACGGTGATGCATTGCACATCACCCGAACCAAGGGGTCTTCTGCAGTCGGGGTCAGAAAACACTCGAAAAACGCCTTGCAGATCGGCTTGCAAGGGCCCTTTTCGGGTGCGCTCTGAAAGCGCGAAAGGCTGGAGGGCCTTTCCAGGCGCCTCCAGCCCTTAGAGGGACTGAATTACTTCAGTTCCACCTTGGCGCCGGCATCTTCCAGCTTCTTCTTGGCGGCTTCAGCGTCAGCCTTCGACAGGCCTTCCTTGACAGCCTTGGGAGCGGCTTCGACCAGGTCCTTGGCTTCCTTGAGGCCCAGGCCGGTGATTTCGCGAACTGCCTTGATCGCCGAAACCTTGTTCGCGCCAGCTTCCATCAGCATGACGTTGAACTCGGTCTTCTCTTCGACGACAGCGGCAGCGGCGCCACCACCAGCGGCGGGAGCCGACATTGCAGCGGCGCTCACGCCGAACTTCTCTTCGATGGCCTTGACCAGGTCGTTGAGTTCCAGGACCGTCATGCTGTCCAGCGCGGTCAGAAATGCGTCTTTATCGAATGCCATTTTTGTTTCCTAACAATTGGGTTGAATGTTTCAACACAAGCGCTTCAAGCGGCTTGTGCTTCGGCCGGAGCCGCTTCTTCTGCAGGTGCTTCGCCACCACCACGCTTTTCCGCGAGTGCCGCGAGGACGCGGGCGGTGCGGGAAATGGGGGATTGCATCAAGCCCAGCAATTGCGCCAGCAGCACTTCCTTGGAAGGGATGTTGGCCAGTTGCTTCACGCCTTCGACGTCCAGGGCCTTGCCACCGAATGCGCCACCGCGGATGACCAACTTGGCGTTGGTCTTCGCGAAATCGGCCACCACTTTCGCGGCAGCCACAGCGTCTTCGGAGAAGCCATAGATCAACGGACCGGTCATCTGGTCGCCGACGATCTCAAACGGGCTACCAGCAACAGCACGGCGTGCCAACGTGTTCTTCAACACGTTGAGGGTCACACCCTTGCTGCGTGCTTCGGCGCGCAGTTTGGTCATATCGGCCACCGTGATGCCACGGTATTCCGCCATCACGAGCGTTTGAGCTTTTGCGGCGAGGCTGGTCACATCACTGATGACCGCTTCTTTCTCACTGCGATTCAGACTCAAGGTCTACTCCTTTTAATGCAACCTTCGGCCAGGGCCTCGGATTGCGCTACATGCAGCGACCAACCGTTCAGGAAACAAAATCCTTTGCGGCGGGATCGCCATCTGCGCTGATCGCCTCTTGCACGGAGGAGGCAATTAAGAGCAGGCTGCCCTGCTCACCAGCGGTCTTGGATGGCCCGCAGCGACCTTTGACGGTTGCTGCGACCCACCACATCGCCCTGCCGTTTGACCGGCGGGGCAAATTACTTGCCGTCTCAGGCCGAGATGGTTTGCGTGTCCACGCGGACACCCACACCCATCGTCGACGACACAGCCACCTTGCGCAGGTACACACCCTTGCTCGATGCCGGCTTGGCCTTGACCAGCGCTTCGATCAGCGCAGCCAGGTTGCCTTGCAGCTTGTCGGTGTCGAACGAGCGACGGCCGATCGTGCCGTGGATGATGCCGGCCTTGTCGACGCGGAACTGGACCTGGCCAGCCTTGGCGTTCTTGACGGCAGTGGCAACGTCCGGGGTCACGGTGCCAACCTTCGGGTTGGGCATCAAACCGCGCGGGCCAAGGATCTGGCCGAGCGTACCGACGACGCGCATGGCGTCTGGCGCTGCGATGACCACGTCGAAAGGCATGTCGCCAGCCTTGACCATGGCAGCCAGGTCGTCCATGCCGACGATGTCGGCGCCGGCGGCCTTGGCTTCTTCAGCCTTGGCGCCTTGGGCGAACACAGCCACCCGCTTGGTCTTGCCGGTGCCGTTGGGCATCACGACAGCGCCACGCACCACCTGGTCCGACTTCTTCGCGTCGATGCCGAGTTGCACGGCCACGTCGATGGATTCATCGAACTTGGCGGTAGCGGCTTCCTTGACGATGCCGATGGCATCGACCAGCGGGTACAGCTTGTTGCTGTCGACCTTGCCGGCCAGCGCCTTTTGCTTCTTCGTAACCTTGGACATTTACACGCCCTCCACATTCACGCCCATCGAGCGGGCAGTTCCAGCGATGGTGCGAACTGCTGCGTCCATGTCGGCCGCGGTCAGGTCCTTCATCTTGGTGGTGGCGATCTCTTCGAGCTGTGCGCGCGTGATCTTGCCGACCTTGTCGGTGTGCGGACGGGCCGAGCCCTTGTCCAGCTTGATGGCCTTCTTGATCAGGACGCCGGCCGGCGGCGACTTGATGATGAAGGTGAAGCTCTTGTCGGCGAAAGCGGTGATGACCACCGGCAGCGCCAGACCCGGCTCGTAGCTCTGCGTTTGCGCGTTGAACGCCTTGCAGAACTCCATGATGTTCAGACCGCGTTGGCCCAGTGCGGGACCGATCGGCGGTGAGGGATTGGCCTTACCAGCTGGCACTTGCAGCTTGATGAAGCCGACGATTTTTTTCGCCATGACTTGCTCCTTGCGGGTGATAGCGCCGTGCTTCTGGCAGCGGCTCCCCGGGGTTGACGACTCTTGCTGCTACGTTCCTTGCCGAGTCGGTTTGCAAGGAAACACGGAAATACAAAGACCCGCCAGGCGGGTTTTGGTTCCCTTAAGTCTTTTCGACCTCGGCGAAGCCCAACTCCACCGGCGTGGCGCGTCCGAAAATCATCACGGACACGCGCACCTTGTTCTTCTCGTAGTTCACTTCCTCGACGGTGCCGTTGAAGTCGGTGAACGGGCCTTCCTTGACGCGCACGAATTCGCCCACGACGAACTCCACCTTGTGGCGCGGCTTCTCGGTGCCCTGCTGCATCTGGTTGACGATGTCCTCGACTTCCTTCTGCGAGATCGGGGCCGGACGGTTCTTGGCGCCGCCGACGAAGCCCGTCACCTTGTTGGTGTGCTTCACCAGGTGCCAGCTCTCGTCGTCCATGATCATTTCGACCAGGACATAGCCCGGGAAGAAACGACGCTCGGTGGTGCGCTTCTGGCCATTCTTGATCTCGACCACTTCTTCGGTCGGCACCAGGATGCGGCCGAACTTGCTCTGCATGCCCGCGCGGTTGATGCGCTCGAGAATATTGCGCTCGACCGCCTTTTCCATGCCCGAATAGGCGTGGACGACATACCAGCGCAGGTCCGGATTGGCCGACGGCGGCAGGGCCGACGTCACTTCCGACGAAACTTCAACTTCTTCGGTCATTACTTTCTCCAACCCAGAATGAGGTCAAAAAACACCCATTCGAGGGTCTTGTCGGTGAGCCAAAGGAAGATCGACATGATCACCACGAACCCGAACACATAGGCCGTCATCTGGACAGCTTCCTTGCGGGTCGGCCAGACAACCTTCTTGACCTCGCGCCACGAGTCGCGGCCAAAGGCGATCAGCTGCTTGCCGTTCTCCGAACTTGCAAAGACGCCGACGGCAGCAGCCAGACCCACCAGCAGGGCGATCCACTGCACCACGCCACCTTGCTTCGAGAGCAGGTAGAACGCAACAATGGCGCCCACCGCCAACACAACGGCCGCAGCCAACTTGGCCTTGTCAGCGCCGGTGCTCACGGTTTCAATTTGAGTAGTAGCCATCTTTGGGGCGGTGTTTCCTGGCCTGTCGGCCTTCAATTCATTGCGGCATCTGTCAACGCCGAAGCCCGTCGTGGTAGCGACGGGCTTTTTGCCTGGTTCTCGGCGCCACCCTCAGGTGGCAGGGGCAGTAGGAATCGAACCTACAACCTTCGGTTTTGGAGACCGACGCTCTGCCAATTGAGCTATACCCCTCCGGTACTCTTTGCGCCGGAC
>NZ_JAAVVD010000027.1:0-114036 GCF_018449755.1 Variovorax sp. dw_954
CTATTGCGAACCGAGCGTATGAGGGCAGTCGACTTGGAAATGGCGACGTCGCCAGTGGAGACGGTTGGAGGTATCGCGGGCGGGGGCTGAAGCAACTCACGGGAAAGGCAAATTATCAAGATTTCATGAATAATTACGCCAAGGTTTGGAGCGATAAAGTTCCGGATGCCGTTAACAACCCGGAAATTCTCGAGGACGCGAAATACGCAGTGCGGTCAGGCGTATTTTTTTGGTTGCACTACAAGTTATATGAAGTTGCAGATCTAGGTCCTCAGGCAGAAACCGTGGATAAAATTACCCGGGTAATTAATCGAAGTACCAAGAGTTACCAGCAACGCCGGGACCACTTTTCGCACGGCTGGGAGAAACAAGCCTTTGATGGCATTTAGGAGGTGTGATGACGAAATGGAAGTGGGCGCGGATTATTGCACTGCTCTATTTGGTAAGTGCTTCTGCATTTGCAAAGGAAGCAAAAATTGACGGATCCTTCAAAATTGACTTTCTTAGCAAGAATGCTATTGTGACGTTTTTTGAGCGTGACGAAGAAGGTGGCAGTGTTGTTGATGCTTTCTTGCTGTTACCGAATTTGGACAAAAATTCGTACAGTTCGATAAGATTGGCGACAATTCCTCATGAGGGCGCGGCCCCCGTGATTGAGACGGTGTTCGCGGAGGATGTGGATAAAGACGGGAAAAGCGATCTCGTTGTCTTGGTTAAATGGCGAATAAGTCATCCCGGCATCGGAACTGACGGAGACTATTATAAATCCTACGTGTTTTCTGGGAATGCAAGCAGGCTTTCTTTTGAGGTCCCTCGCCTCGTAAAGATCGAAGAGAAAATTGGCAGTGGTCTAGATGGAACTAAGGAGGGTGTGCGATCTGTGTTTAAATATAAAGATGCGGGGTCGATAAGAAGATTGCTGCGCGAGTAGTGCCCGCAATTGCCGGGTTTCAATAAAATATGCCCTCCCAAATAATCATCCTCAAACACGACCGATGGCGCAAAGGCATCGGAGGGGCCCCCGCAGGTCTTACCGGCCAGAGCGACAGCAACGCCTACGCCGGTCTCGACCTCAATCTCGCGCAGCTCGCCAGCAGCACTTTCACCGGCAGCAGCTTCACCGCCACCACTTTCAGGCAAGCCGGCTGGACCACCTGCCACTTCACCGGTTGCACTTTCACAGGCTGCGATTTCGAGGGCATAACCGTCTCTGGATGCACGTTCGACAACTGCACCTTCGCCCATTCCCAATTCAAGAACAGTCAGTTCACCGCGAGCAGGTTCAACAACTGCCAGTGGAACGGCTTGAATTTCGACGGTGGCCATTGGTCGCAGGTCGATGTGCTTGGCTGCACCGGCACGACGGTGCAGGCCGACGGCCTTCGCGGCGAACATGTCGACTTCACCGGCAGCTACTTCGAGAACCTCGAGTTCAAGAACGCCAACATCAATTGAGACGAACCGCTCGCCTGCACCAAGCAAGCGTGCGCCAACAAGCAAAAAGCCCGCACAAGGCGGGCTCGATTCGCAAGCTAGCGAATCAGATCAGGCGGCGATAGCGGCGCGGTCTTGATTGGCCGCAGCACCAACCGCGATCTGGATGTCGCTGCGCGCCGAAGCCAGTGCGGCATTCTTGGCCGCGTCACCCATGCCCAGCCCTTCAGCCCGCACGAAGCGCACGTCGGTGATCCCGAAGAACCCGAAGATCACCTTGAGATAGCTCTCCTGGTGCTCCATCGCCTGACCACCTTCGCTGGTCGAGTACATGCCGCCGCGGCTCGAGGCCACGATCACGGTCTTGCCGCCGGCCAGGCCGACCGGGCCCTTGTCGGTGTACTTGAAGGTGCGGCCGATCTGCGCGATGCGGTCGATCCAGGCCTTCAGTTGCGTCGGGATGGTGAAGTTGTAGAAGGGCGCGCCGATGACGATCACGTCGGCAGCGAGGAACTGGCTGACCAGGCGCTCGGACACGGCGTTCTCGAAGCGCTGGGCTTCGGTCGGCTCGGCTTGCAGGCCGGTCTTGATGCCGATCGCGTCAGCGGTGAAGTGGTTGGGGGTGTCCACCGCCAGGTCGAGGTAGTCGACGGTGGCTTGCGGGTTCGCCTTGCGCCATTCGGCAACGATCTCGGCCGACAACAGACGGGAAACGGAGTTGGCGCCCAGGACACTGGAATCAACGTGCAGCAGTTTCATGATCTTTCGCTCTCTTTCAGTAAGTGAGCCGGCAAACGCGTCGGCATGGGGAGAAGTCTAAATTTGTAGTGACTGATTGATAAGTAGCTGAAAATGGCATACATCGTTCCAAAATCAGGACAATAAAGATGCTAGACCTCAACGACATGGTCTATTTCGCCGAGGTGGCGGAGCGCGGGGGCTTTGCTGCGGCGGGGCGGGCGCTGGGAATCCCGAAGTCGCGCCTCTCGCGGCGGGTAGCAGAGCTGGAGACGCAACTCGGCGTGCAACTCCTGCAGCGCAGCACCCGCAGCCTCTCGCTCACGCCCGCCGGCGAGCTGTACCTGCGCCATTGCGCCGCGATGCGCGATGCGGCCCAGGCGGCCGGCGAGGCCGTGGCCCAGGTGCAGACCGAGCCGCGCGGCACCATCCGCATCAGCTGTCCGGTGACGCTGGCGCACAGCAGCCTCGGGCCCTTGCTGCCGGTCTTCATGAGCCGCTACCCGGCGGTGCGCGTGGAGATGATGGTGATCAACCGGCCGGTCGATCCCGTGGAGGAGGGCGTCGACATCGCGCTGCGCGTACGGCCGGTGATCGAGAACAGTGCGACCCTGGTGGCGAAGAATTTCGGCGTGAGTCGAGGCTTGCTCGTGGCCAGTGCCGAGCTGGTGCAACGCCAGGGCCCGATCGAAAAGCCCGAAGACCTGTCGCGGCTCGACACCGTGGCGATGTCGGCCAGCGGCGATGGTCGCCAGAGCTGGCACCTCGGAGGGCCGGGCGGGGCAAGCTACGTGCACGTCCATTCGCCGCGCTACATCGCGGACGACCTGGCCACGCTGGTCTTCGCCGTCGTCGGCGGCATTGGTGCGTCGATCCTGCCGGACTACATGTGCACGCCTCACATCCGCAGTGGAAAGCTGGTCGAGCTGCTGCCGGAATGGGGCCCGCCGCCGGGGATCTGCCACGCCATGTTCCCGGCGCGCCGTGCGCTGGTGCCGGCCGTGCGCAAGCTGATCGATTTCCTGGCGGAGAACCTCGACGGCGCCGAGCCGCACGCAATCGTCACCTGCTGAACGCGTTCAGCTTTCGGCTGCGGTCGCCTCTTCGCCGACCGGCAGGTGGATCAGGCCGGTGTGGAAGTTGTATTCGAAGGCCTCGCCATAGCGGCCCCATTCGATCGCGGTGCGCAGCACGCGCTCGGCCACCGGCGCGTCGAGGCTCTCGCGCAGCAAGGCGAGGAACGGCTCTTCCGGCAGTTCGCCGGAAGGTGCCTGTTCCAGGCTGTGCCGGATGTGCGCAGCCAGCGGCACCCGGGCCAGCAGTTGTTGTCCGAACAGTTGCTGCCGCAGCGTGTGCGTGCCCGCGACATAGCTTCTTCCAAGCTCGGTCAGGTGCAGGTCGGCGTCGGCCAGTTGCGCGAAGCCGAGGCACGCCAGCGCCTGCGCGAGCGGCAACAACTCGTGGTCGGTGAGTTCGGCTTCCTCGGCCAGCCGGGGCAGGTCGGCACGGCCATCGCGGCCGTCTTCGACGAGCAATTCGAGCAGGGCTTCCATGCGCCCGACGTCGGCATCCGGCAAGCGGTCGCCGAGATGCATGGCCACCGGTTCGTCACGCGTGCGCCCGACCGCCGGAGCGCTTTCGGTCATGAGCGAATAGACCTCGTCGATCAAGGCGCGCACCTCGAGGCTGTCGACGTTGCGGGGCCGCGGCAGGTGGATCGGCAACTCGGCGCGCACGCGGCCGGGGTCGGTCGCGAAGATCAGCACGCGGTCGGCCATGAGCACGGCTTCCTCGATGTTGTGCGACACGATCAGCATCGCCTTGGTCGGCATCGAGCCGCTGCCCCAGAGTTGCAGGATGTCGTCGCGCAGGCGTTCGCCTGTGAGCACGTCGAGGGCGGAGAAGGCCTCGTCCATCAGCAGCACCTCGGGCTCCACGACGAGGGCGCGTGCAATGCCGACGCGCTGGCGCATGCCGCCTGACAGCTCGCGCGGCAACGCGCCCTCGAAGCCGGCCAGGCCGATCAGTTCGAT
Organism: Variovorax sp. dw_954; assembly: GCF_018449755.1. Lineage (NCBI taxonomy): Bacteria > Pseudomonadati > Pseudomonadota > Betaproteobacteria > Burkholderiales > Comamonadaceae > Variovorax > Variovorax sp. dw_954. Next base: position 4,206 of record NZ_JAAVVD010000027.1, read on the forward strand.
GGCCGCCTCGGCGCGGCGCGCGCGCTCGGCCGGCGCCACGCCGCGCGCCTCCAGGCCCAGTTCCACGTTCTGCTGCACGGTGAGCCAAGGGAACAGCGCGAACGACTGGAACACCATCGCGATGCCGCGCGCAGGCCCGTACAGCGGCTGCCCGCGATAGCGCACCGTTCCGCCATCGACGCCGATCAGCCCGGCCAGGATGCGCAGCAAGGTCGACTTGCCCGAGCCGGACTGGCCGAGCAACGCCACGATCTCGCCCTCGGCCAGGCGCAGGTCGACGCCCTCGAGCACGGAGCGCGTGGCGCCGTCCGAACCGCGGAAGGACTTGCCCACGCCCTTCAATTCAACAATCGCTTCGGCCATGCATGGCTCCTCAAAAATGCATCCGGTTCTCGGCCAGGTCGTAGAGCCGGCGCCAGACGAAGTGGTTCATGCCCATGACGAACACGCACATCACGCCGATGCCCAGCGCGATGCGCGGGAAGTCGCCGATGGCCGTCATCTCGGCGATATAGCTGCCGAGCCCCGCCGCCTTCAGCGTGGTGTCGCCCCAGGTCACGTACTCGGCCACGATGCTCGCGTTCCACGAGCCGCCGCTGGCCGTGATCGCGCCCGTCACGAAGCTCGGGAACACCGCCGGCAGCAGGTAGCGCCGCCACATCAGCCAGCCCTTGAGGCCGAGGTTCTGCGCCGCATAGCGCAACTCGGTCGGCACGCTCGACGCACCGGCGATCACGTTGAACAGCAGGTACCACTGCGTGCCCAGCACCATCAGCGGCGCCAGCCAGATGTTCGGGTTCAGGTGCCAGCGCACGATGAACAAGACAGCCACGGGAAACATCAGGTTCGCCGGAAACGCGGCCATGAACTGCGCCACGCCCTGCAACCGCCCGGCCCAGCGCGGGTTCATGCCGATCCACACGCCGATCGGCACCCACACCAACGCGGCGAGCGCGATCAGCACCAGCACCCGCAGCATCGTGTAGAGGCCCAGCAGGAAGACGTGCCCTACCTCGCGCCAGCCCACTTCCGTGTGGATGAAGCGCGTGAGCCACAGTACCGCGACCAGCACCGCAGCCGCGACGATGGCATCCCAGATGCGCACGGCGGTGGGGTTGGCAGGCTGGGGCCGGGCCTTGATCGAGGTGCCGTCGTGGTCGCGGCGGAACAACGCGACCGAGCGATCGAGCAGGCCGGTGACGCGATGCACCGCATGCTTGATGCGGTCGGTGCGGCGCAGCCAGGTCAGTAGCCAGGAGTTCGGCGAATCCTCGCTGCTGCCTTCCTCGAACTTGAACTTGTCGGCCCAGGCGATCAGCGGGCGGAAGAACAACTGGTCATACAGCGTGATGCCGATCAGCATGCCGGCGATGGCCCAGCCGATCGCGCCCAGGTCGCGGGCCTCGATCGCCATCGCGATGTAGGAGCCCACGCCGGGCAGCTTGATGTTCTGGTTCGACACCGAGATGGCCTCCGACGCCACCACGAAGAACCAGCCGCCCGACATCGACATCATCATGTTCCAGAGCAGCCCCGGCATCGCAAAGGGCAGTTCCAGCCGCCAGAAGCGCTGCCAGCCGGAGAGCTGGAACACCTGTGCCGCCTCGCGCAGCTCGGCCGGCACCGTGCGCAGCGACTGGTACAGGCTGAACGCCATGTTCCAGGCCTGCGAGGTGAAGATGGCGAAGATGGCTGCGCATTCCACGCCGAGCAGGTTGCCGGGGAAGAGGGCGATGAAGCCCGTCACCGTGATCGACAGGAACCCCAGGATCGGGATCGACTGCAGGATGTCGAGCAACGGCACCAGCACCTTCTCGGCCGAGCGGTACTTGGTGGCCACCACCGCGAAGAGGCAACTGAACACCAGCGACGCGCCCAGCGCCAGGAACATCCGCAGCGTGGTCCGCAACAGGTAGTACGGCAGCATCCAGGGGTCGAGGCTGATCGGCAGCGTCTCGCCCAGTTCGTAGGGCCGTGCCATCTGCGAGCCGCCCCAGGCCAGCGCGAACAGCAGCGCCAGTACCAGCGGCAGCAGGGCCCAGTCCCAGCGGTTGCCGCCGGATGCGACCACCTGGCGGGGAACGAATCGTTTGTCGAACATCGGTGCGAATCCGGAGAAAACTGACGGACCCGGTCCGCGAACCGCGCCGATTGTGCCGACGCCTTCCGCCGCGAACCTGACTTCTTATGCGCTGGAGGCCATATTCTTACAAGCAGATATTCGTTTGTTATCTGTAGAAGGCCCCGGACAATCGGCGGCTCGCCCTCCAACCACGCCCCATGACCGCCTCATCCACCGGCATTTTCCCTGCCGAATCCCTGCCTGCTGCGCCGTGACGACGAGACTCATCATCGTTCCCGGCTGGCGCGACTCCGGCGCTGGCCACTGGCAGAGTCTGTGGGCCGAGCAATTGCAGGGCGCCGAGCGCGTCAGCCAGGACGACTGGGTCGCGCCGACCCGTGCCGCCTGGGTCGGCAACCTCGAAAAGCTCATCCTTTCGCGGCCCGAGTCCGTCGTGATCGCGGCGCACAGCCTTGGTTGCATCGCCGTGTCTCACCTGGGCCACGAAGCCGCCGAACGCATCGCCGGCGCCTTGCTGGTGGCGCCCGCGGACCCGGAACGCCGCTCCGTCCTGCACGACTTCGCCCCGGTGCCGTACGCGCTGCTGCCGTATCGCAGCATCGTCGTGGCCAGCAGCAACGACCCCTTCTGCCCGGTACGCCTGGCCGGCGCCTATGCCCGTTCCTGGGGCAGCGAATTCGTCCGCATGCAGAATGCGGGCCACATCAACATCGACTCCGGACATGGCGACTGGCCCCTCGGCCTCGCCTTGCTGCAGTCGCTGACCGACACGCCGGGACAACGTCCGGCGCTGCGGGACTCCATTGCAACCTCGACCTCTCCATGACCTCTCCGATCAAGTCCTCCAAGTTCCTGCTGGCCAGCCTCGCGCTGTTCGCCAGCGTCGCCAGCCATGCACAGAGCAACACGCTGCTCAATGCGTCGTATGACGTGGCCCGCGAGTTCTACAAGGACTACAACACCGCCTTCGTCGCCCACTACAAGAAGACCACCGGCAAGGACGTGAAGATCGACCAGTCGCATGGCGGCTCCAGCGCCCAGGCCCGCGCCGTGGCCGACGGCCTCGATGCCGACGTGGTCACCATGAACACCTCGACCGACGTCGAATTCCTCGCCGAGAAGGGCGTGGTCGCCAAGGACTGGGCCAGGAAGTTCCCCGACAACGCATCACCCACCACCTCGACGATGCTGATGCTCGTGCGCAACGGCAACCCCAAGGGCATCAAGGACTGGGACGATTTGATCAAGCCCGGCGTGCAGGTCGTGATCGTCAACCCCAAGACCGGCGGCAACGGCCGCTACGCCTACCTGGCCGCCTGGGGCTATGTGAAGAAGAAGGGCGGCACCGACGCGCAGGCCGCGGAGTTCGTGAGCAAGCTGTTCAAGAACGTGCCGATCCTGGCACGGGGCGGTCGCGACGCCACCACCGCGTTCCTGCAACGCAACATCGGCGACGCGCTGATCACCTTCGAATCCGAAGTGGTGTCCATCGATCGCGAGTTTGGCGCCGGCAAGGTCGACGCGGTGTACCCCTCGATCAGCATCGTGGCCGAGAACCCGGTCGCCGTCGTCGAGCGCACGACCGCCAAGAAGGGCACCGGCGAACTGGCCAAGGCCTACCTCGACTACCTCTATTCCGATGAAGCGCAGGAGATCGCGGCCAAGCATGCGCTGCGCCCGCGCTCGCAAGCCGTGCTCAAGAAGTACGCCACGACCTTCAAGCCGGTGCAACTGTTCACCGTGCAGGAACTCTTCGGCAGCCTGGGTGAAGCGCAGAAGGTGCACTTCAACGACGGCGGCCAGTTCGACAAGCTCTACGTTCCCGGCGCAAAGTAAGACATGAGCGGTGGTGTATCCACGGCGCTGCCGTCCGCGGTAGCGCCGCTTTCGCTTGCCGGCGCCCCACGGGCGTCGCGCCGCGTCCTGCCTGGCTTCAACCTGACGCTCGGCTACACGATCCTGTACCTCAGCCTGATCGTGCTGCTGCCGCTGTCGGCGCTGGTGTTCAAGACTTTCACCTTGACCTGGGACCAGTTCTGGGCGGCGGTGAGCGCGCCGCGCGTGGTGCATTCGTACAAGCTGACCTTCGGCGCGTCCCTCATCGCGGCGCTGGTCAACCTCGTGTTCGGGCTGCTCGTGGCGTGGGTGTTGGTGCGCTACAAGTTCCCGGGCAAGCGCATCGTCGATGCGCTGGTAGACCTGCCTTTCGCGTTGCCGACTGCGGTGGCCGGCATTTCGCTGACCGCGCTGCTCGCGGGCAATGGCTGGGTGGGCCAGTTCCTGGAGCCGCATGGCATCAAGCTGGCCTTCACGCCGGCAGGCATCGTGATCGCTTTGATCTTCATCGGGCTGCCGTTCGTGGTGCGCACGGTGCAACCGGTGCTGGAAGACACGGAGAAGGAACTCGAGGAGGCCGCGACCTCGCTCGGGGCGACACGCTTCCAGACCTTCACCAGGGTGATCCTGCCATCCATCACCCCGGCGCTGCTGACTGGCTTCGCGATGGCCTTCGCCCGCGCGATCGGTGAATACGGCTCGGTCATCTTCATCGCGGGCAACATGCCGATGGTTTCCGAGATCACGCCGCTGATCATCATCGGCAAGCTGGAGCAATACGACTACGCGGGCGCCACCGCGGTGGCGCTGGTGATGTTGGTGTTCTCCTTTGTGCTGCTGCTCGTGATCAACGGGCTGCAGGCGTGGCAGCGTCGGCGGTCGACTGGGGCGATGGCATGAGCGCCGCACGGCCGCCCGAAGGCACTCGCACCGCAGCGCGCAGCGCGGAGGTTTTCGAATGAGCGCGCCGGCCAAAGTCATTCGCCGGGCCAATGCGGGGACCACCGAATCGGCCTGGGTGCGTTGGACGCTGATCACCATCGCGCTGGCCTTCATGCTGCTGTTCCTCGTGCTGCCGCTGGCGGCCGTGGCGGCGGAAGCACTGCGCAAGGGCCTGGGCGCCTACCTCGAGGCGCTGCAAGAGCCCGATGCCTGGAGTGCCATCGAACTGACGCTGATCACCGCGGCCATCGCCGTGCCGCTGAACCTGGTGTTCGGCGTGGCAGCGGCCTGGGCCATTGCCAAGTACGAGTTCAAGGGCAAGGCCTTCCTGACGACCTTGGTGGACTTGCCTTTTGCCGTCTCGCCGGTCGTCGCGGGCCTGATCTACGTGCTGGTGTTCGGCGCGCAGGGTTGGCTCGGGCCGTGGCTGTCGGACCACAACGTCAAGATCATCTTCGCCGTGCCGGGCATCGTGCTGGCCACCGTGTTCGTGACCTTCCCATTCATCGCGCGGGAGCTGATTCCGCTGATGCAGGCGCAGGGCAGCGACGAGGAGCAGGCCGCGATCGTGCTCGGCGCGACCGGCTGGCAGACCTTCTGGCGCGTGACACTGCCGAACATCAAGTGGGGCCTGCTGTACGGCGTCATCCTCTGCAATGCGCGGGCGATGGGCGAGTTCGGCGCGGTGTCCGTGGTGTCGGGGCATATCCGCGGGCAGACCAACACCATCCCGCTGCATGTCGAGGTGCTCTACAACGAATACCAGTCGGTGGCTGCATTCGCCTGCGCCTCGTTGCTGGCGATCCTGGCGTTGGTGACGCTGGTCATCAAGTCGGTGATCGAGTGGCGGCATGAGCGGGAGATGAAGGCGATCGCGGAGTTGCCGCCAGAGCGGCCTACTGCTGCGTAACAGCCCTCACCCCAACCTTCTCCCCGAGGGGAGAGGGAGGAAGACCAGAGAGAAACATCATGAGCATTGAGATTCGCAACGTCAGCAAGCGGTTTGGCGATTTCCAGGCGCTGAAGGGCGTCAACCTCGACATCGAGTCGGGCGAACTGGTCGCGCTGCTGGGCCCGTCGGGCTGCGGCAAGACGACGTTGCTGCGCATCATCGCGGGGCTGGAGACGGCCGACAACGGCAACATCCTGTTCTCTGGGGAAGACACCACGGACGTGCACGTGCGCGAGCGCAACGTGGGCTTCGTGTTCCAGCATTACGCACTGTTCCGCCACATGACGGTGTTCGAGAACGTGGCTTTCGGCTTGCGCGTGAAGCCACGCAGCCAGCGCCCCGGCGAGGCCGCGATCAAGAAGAAGGTCATGGACCTGCTGAAGCTGGTGCAGCTCGACTGGCTGGCCGATCGCTATCCATCGCAGCTCTCCGGCGGCCAGCGCCAGCGCATCGCACTGGCGCGCGCATTGGCCGTGGAGCCGAAGGTACTGTTGCTCGACGAGCCCTTCGGCGCGCTGGATGCGAAGGTGCGCAAGGAACTGCGCCGCTGGCTGCGCCGCCTGCATGACGAACTACACGTCACCTCGATCTTCGTCACGCACGACCAGGAGGAGGCGCTCGAAGTGGCTGACCGCGTGGTCGTCATCAACAAGGGGCAGATCGAGCAGGTCGGCTCGCCGCAGCAGGTCTGGGACCATCCGGCCAGCCCCTTCGTCTACGGCTTCCTCGGCGACGTGAACCTGTTCCACGGCCGCGCGCACGAGGGCGAGGTGCAGGTCGAAGGCATCCGCCTGCAGGCACCGGAGCACAGCGCCGTGCAGGACAGCAAGGCGCTCGCCTATGTGCGGCCGCACGACCTCGACATCTCGCGCTACACGCCGGGCGCGGGCGGCATCGTGGCCACGCTGACGCGCGCCATCGTGGTCGGCCCGATCGCGCGGCTGGAACTTGAGCCCACCGAATCGAATCCAGATAATCCGGGCACCGGAACCATCATCGAGGCGCAACTCCCTGCGCAACAGTTCCGGGACCTGGGCTTGAAGGAGGGCGACACCGTGGTCGCCCAGCCGCGCAAGGCCAGGGTGTTCGTAGAAGACTGGGTATCTCCTTGATCGATTGGTTTTTTGGCGCACCGCGCCGCGCTTATGCGCTCATCTGCATCGCCTGCATCGGCATGCTGGCCTTCGGCATGTACCTTCAGCACATCGTCGGCCTCGAGCCTTGCCCGATGTGCGTGGTGCAGCGCTACGCTTTGATCGGGGTCGGGGTATTCGCCGCGATCGCGGCGCTGAGCCATCGCAAGGGCCTGCAGTTGCCTTTCGCGCTGCTGGCATTGCTGTCGGCCATCGGTGGGGGCTTCACGGCTGCACGCCAGACCTGGCTGCAATGGCATCCGCCGGAATACGTGAGCTGCGGCCGGGACATCTACGGAATGATCGAGAGCTTCCCGCTGCAACGCGCATTGCCCATGATCTTCAAGGGCAGCGGCGATTGCTCGAAGGTGGACTGGACCTTCCTCGGCCTGTCGATTGCCAACTGGTCCTTCATTTCGTTCGTGGTGTTCGGCTTGCTGCTGATCGTGTTGATTGCGCGCAGCTTTCGCCGCAGCCACTCGGCTTTCGCCACTGCCTGAACTTTTCCAGAGGCACACCAGCGGCGGCACTTCGGCCAGCCGCTGATGTCGCCCCCGGCAGGAGCCCGCGTGCCTACAACGGCAGCGTGTCGAATGCCGCGTAGGCCGTCGCCAGCCAGGTCTTCACGCGCTGGCGTTCGAGCAGGCCCAGCGCGGCCGGGCCCGTCTTGTCGTTCACGGCCTTCCAGAAGCTGGTGTTCTGCGCGTCGATCTTGCGCATGCTGGTCTCGTGCAGGCGAGGCATCGCAATGACCTGCGCGCCGGCGGCGGTCGCCTTGGACAGCGATTGCGAGCCGAGCAGCATGCCGAAGTCGCTGCCGCGGCCGTAGTTCTGCACCACGATGTAGTTCGGCCGCGTGCCGAAGGTGTCGATCAGCGTGCCGAGCAGGTCGGTCGAGTCGCGGCCATCGTCCAGCACATGCCAGAAGTTGACGGCCACGCCGAGTTCCTTGAAGACGTCGAAGAGGTCCGATTCCTTGATCCAGCTCGACAGCGGCGCCAGCGTCTGCGCGGCCAGGTCGACGATCACGCTCTGGTTTGGATTGGCTTCGAAGCCATTCACGATGGTGTCGAGCCCTTCGAAGCTGTCGACCACCACCGGCGAGGCAAAGCCCTCGTAGAAGCGCGTGAAGGAGCCGTGCGAGCGGTCGGTGTCGAAACCCACGAAAGGCCGGCTGCGATCGATGAAGTACTGCGCAAGCACCCGCGCCGTGACCGACTTGCCGACGCCGCCTTTTTCGCCGCCTATGAAATTGATGGAACTCATGTGCTGGTGCCCAGGAAGATTGGTGTTTGTGGAGGGGGAGGAAAGTCGCGGGGCATTCTAGGAGCCGGCCCGCGCACGGCGCTGTAAAAAACCGTGCCGGCATGCATCGATCGTGCCGGGCGGCGTTCCTCAGGGTTTGACCATCGCCAGAAATGGCGTGAGGCTGCCGAGCACGAAGTTCTGCCCGAAATCCAGCGCGGCCCGGCGGTACTTCTCGTCGGCCTGCGCGGCCATGAGGTCGAGCCGCGCCACCACTTTCGACAACTCGCGATCCGGCAGCAGGTTGCGGCCGCGGTCACTGATCTCGGTGGCCAGCAGCAGCGGCTGGCCGTCCGGGCCGGTCTTCGTCGTGATGAGCCACAGGGAGATCTCGACGTTGCGGGCCGCGCGATAGCTGTTCTCCGCATTGACGCCGTCGATCATGGTCTGGTCCCAGGTGTTGCCATTGGCTTCCTTGAGCATGCTGGCCCAGCCGACTGCCAGCGCCGCCACGCGATCGCCCTGGTAGCCCTGCGGGGCGGTCTCGAAGGCCATGCGGATTGCGTCGATGCCCAGCGTGCCACGCAACTCGGGCAGCGGCGTTCCCTTCAGGATGGTGTCCCAGGTGCGCTGGATCGCATCCTCCGGGCTCCTGGCCCACTTGCGCCACTCGCGCGGATTGCGGCGGTAGAGCGACAACTGCACACGGCGGATCGACTGCAGGTTGTCGCGAAATGCAAGGTTGGCGATGCGATTTGCGCCGGACTGGATCAACTCGCTGTTGCCGTACGGTTCGGCCCGTTCGGTGGAATTGATCATGCTGTTGCAGCCGGCCAGGCCGAAGGACGCGGCCGCGAGGCCCCACAGTGCGGCCCGGCGATGGAAAGGGGCTGATCCGACAGGCCGGCAAGGCATATCAGTTCTCATGCTCGCGGTGCGAAGGGCCATACGAGCGGGGTCTGTTCGTGGGCACCCGCGGAGCCGGCTTTGCCGGGCCGCTGGGTGCGCCCCTTCGAGGGCGCGCGCCGCAGGCGCTTGGGGGTGTTATCCATTTCTGCACGTTATCATCGTCGCCTTGCAAGGCAGCCGCTCAAGCTGTGCATTTTTCCTTACAAATCAACGTCTTGGCCGACTCGTCGTGCGCCTCAACTCCATCAAACTCTCCGGCTTCAAGTCGTTTGCCGAACCCACCAACTTCATGCTGCCCGGCCAACTGGTCGGCGTAGTGGGTCCCAATGGCTGCGGCAAGTCGAACATCATGGACGCGGTGCGCTGGGTGCTTGGCGAATCGCGCGCCTCCGAATTGCGCGGCGAATCGATGCAGGACGTGATCTTCAACGGCACGACCACCCGCAAGCAGGCCAGCCGCTCAAGCGTCGAACTGGTGTTCGACAACGCCGACCATCGCGCCGGCGGCCAATGGGCCCAATTCACTGAAATCGCGGTCAAGCGCGTGCTGACGCGCGACGGCACCTCCAGCTACTACATCAACAACCAGCCGGTGCGTCGCCGCGACGTGCAGGACGTGTTCCTCGGCACCGGCCTCGGCCCGCGCGCTTACGCGATCATCGGGCAGGGCACGATCAGCCGGATCATCGAATCGAAGCCAGAGGAACTGCGCCTCTTTCTCGAAGAAGCAGCCGGCGTCTCCAAGTACAAGGAGCGCCGCCGCGAGACCGAGAACCGCCTGGGTGACACGCGCGAGAACCTCACGCGCGTGGAAGACATCCTGCGCGAACTCAACGCCAACCTGGAACGCCTGGAGAAGCAGGCCGAGGTGGCCGCGCGCTACAACACGCTGAACGGCGACGTCACGCGCAAGCAGCACCAGTTGTGGCTGCTCAAGCGGACCGAAAGCGAGGCCGACCAGGCCAAGGTCAAGGCCGAGGCCGAACGGGCGATCAACGACCTCGAAAGCCGCACCGCCGACCTGCGCCATGTCGAGGCGGAACTGGAGACCGTGCGGCAGGCCCACTACGCGGCCGGCGACCACGTCAACCAGGCCCAGGGCAAGCTCTACGAAGCCAGCGCCGAAGTCGGCCGGCTCGAAGGCGAGATCCGCTTCGTCGTCGAGGGCCGTGCCCGCGTCGAGCAGCGCCTGCTGCAGTTGCGCGAGCAGATCGGCCAATGGGGCACGCGCCGTGAAGACGCCGCGGCCGAGATCGAGACCCTGGCCGGCCAGGGCGTCGATGCCGAGGAGCAGGCCATCCTGCTGGCTGCGCAACTCGAGGAACACGATGCGCGCCTGCCCGAACTCGAAGAGGCCCAGCAGCGCGCACAGGACGAGGCCAATGCCCAGCGCGGCAGCGTGGTCCAGGTCCAGCAGCAGATCCAGGTTCTCGCCGCCGACCAGCGCAACATCGACGAACAGACGCGCCAATTGCAGCAACGCAGCGAGCGCCTGCGCAACGACCAACGCTCACTCGACGCGCCCGACGAAGCCAGGCTTGCCGACCTCCAGGAGCAACTGGAAGCAGCCCAGGAGGCGGCGAGCGAAGCCGAGGCCCGGCTGCATGACTTGCAGGAGCAGGTTCCGCAACTCGACGACGACCGCCGCACGCGCCAGCAGGCCGTCAACACCGAGGGCGGCCGGCTCACCGAGTTCTCGGCCCGCCTCGAAGCGCTCAAGGCATTGCAGGAAAAGGTCAAGACCGACGGCAAGCTCGCACCTTGGCTCGCGAAGCATGGCCTCGATGGCCTGCAGGGCCTGTGGAGTCGCATCCACATCGAGCAGGGTTGGGAGAACGCGCTTGAATCGGCGCTGCGCGAACGCATGGGCGCGCTCGAAGTCAGCCGCCTGGACATGGTCCGCGCCTTTGGCAACGATGCGCCTCCGGCCAAGCTGGCCTTCTACAGCCCGCCCAGCGCGGGCGTCGCACCAGACGCATCAGAACTGCCGCGCCTGTCCGACCTGCTGCGCTTGAACGATGCCGGCCTGCAGGCCCTGCTGGTCGACTGGCTGCACGGCTGCTTCACCGCGGGGAACCTCGACGACGCGCTGGCGCAGCGCAATCGCCTCAAGTCCGGCGAAGTGATCTACGTGAAGAGTGGCCATGCGGTGTCCGCGCACGGCGTGAGCTTCTACGCGCAGGATTCGGAGCAGGCCGGCCTGTTGGCGCGCCAGCAGGAAATGGAGAACCTGGAGCGCCAGATCCGCGCGCAGGCCCTGATCAGCGACGAAGCCCGTACCGCCCTGGTGCGCGCCGAGGCCGCTTACGGCGATGCCGCATCGCGCCTGGTCACGGCGCGACGCGAATCCGCCGAAACCCGGTCGCGTGCGCATGAACTGCAGGTCGAGAACTTGCGCCTGACCCAACTGGCGGAACAGGCGCGCGCCCGCAGCCAGCAACTCGCCAGCGACCTCGGCGAAGTCGATGCGCAACTGGAAGAGTTGCAGGAACGCCGCATCGCCGCCGAAGCGCGCTTCGAGGAACTGGACTTGCAACTGGCGGACAGCCAGGAGCGCCACGCGCAACTCGATGAGCGCGTGATCGAAGCCGCGCGCCGGCTTTCCGCGAGCCGCGAGCAGCACCGCAGCCTGGAGCGGCAGGCTCAGGAAGCGACGTTCTCGCAGCGCACGCTGGAAGCGCGTCGCGGCGAGCTGAGCCGCGCGATCGAAACCGCCACTCAGCAATCGGTGGCGCTGGCCGAAGAGCAGGAGCGCGCACAGGGCGAGCTGACCCGGCTGTCCGACGCCGCGGCGCAAGCCGGCCTGCAGGATGCCCTGGCCCTCAAGCTCGAACGCGAAGCCTCGCTGGGCGCCATGCGCAGCCAGTACGACGACCTCACCATCAAGCTGCGCGCCAGCGACGAACGCCGCCTGCGGCTCGAACGCGAGCTGGAGCCCCTGCGCAGCCGCATCACCGAATTCCAGTTGAAGGAACAGGCCGCGCGCCTCGGCTTCGAGCAATACGCGCAGCTGCTGATCGACGCACAGGCCGACATCGAGGCCGTCGCGTTGTCGATCGAGACCGACAAGGTGCGCCTCACCGGGCTGCAAGGTGAAATCGACCGGCTTCATCGCGAAGTGGCGGCGCTCGGCGCGGTGAACCTCGCGGCGCTCGATGAACTTGCCATCGCCAGCGAACGCAAGACCTTCCTCGACGCCCAGTCGGCCGACCTCAACGAAGCCATCGGCACGCTGGAGGACGCCATCCGCAAGATCGACGGCGAGACGCGCGAACTGCTCGGCGGCACCTTCAAGATCGTCAACGAGCACTTCAGCCGCATGTTCCCCGAGCTGTTCGGCGGCGGCACGGCCCGGCTCATGATGACCGGCGATGAGATCCTCGATTCCGGCGTGCAGGTGATGGCCCAGCCGCCCGGCAAGAAGAACCAGACCATCCACCTGCTCTCGGGCGGCGAGAAAGCGCTCACCGCCATCGCGCTGGTGTTCGCCATCTTCCAGCTCAACCCCGCACCTTTCTGCCTGCTCGACGAAGTGGATGCGCCGCTCGACGACGCGAACACCGAGCGCTATGCCAAACTCGTCACTGCCATGAGCCGCGAAACCCAATTCCTCTTCATCAGCCACAACAAGATCGCCATGGAAATGGCCGAACAACTCATCGGCGTCACGATGCAGGAGCAAGGCGTCTCGCGCATCGTCGCCGTCGATATGGAGGCCGCGAAGTCGATGGCTGAAATGGCATGAGCAATTTGACGGTTGCCCTTGCCATCCTGGGCGGCCTCGTGCTCGCCGCGGTGGTTGGCTACAACGCCTGGATGTCGCGCCGCAACGCGCCGAAGCAGCCCGACGCCTCGACGCAGCCAGCGCCATTGGAAGGTGTGCCGGGGTCGAACTTCGGCACCGAGCCGGTGCTGCACCTCGACCCGCACCACGCGCCCGGCGGCGATCGCCATGAGCCCTTGTTCGACCCGGACCTGCCGCCACCGAGCGGCCTGACTGCCTCCACCGCCGACAAGCGCGGCGGCCTCGACCCCCTGATCGACGTGATCGCGCCGGTGTCGCTCGACGGCCTGGCCTCCGGCGATGCGGCCTTGGCCGCCATGCCGGCCACGCGACGCGCCGGCAGCAAGCCGGTGGCCGTCGAAGGACTCAACGAACACACGGCCAACTGGGAGCAGCCTGTTCCTGGCCAGCGCTACGGCGCTTTCCAGGTCGGCGTGCAACTGGCCAACCGCACCGGCGCGCTCAACGAGATCGAATACTCCGAATTCGTCGTCAAGGCGCAAGCCTTCGCCGACATGGTCAGCGGCGCGCCCGAGTTCCCCGAGATGCTCGACGAGGTGGCGCGCGCCCGCGAACTCGACCAGTTCGCCAGCGCGCACGATGCGCAGCTCGGCTTCGTGCTGCGCGCCCTGCATGCCGCGTGGAGCCCGGGCTACGTGCAGCAGAGCGCGGCGCGGCACGGTTTTGTCGCCGGGATGATTCCGGGCCGCATGGTCCTGCCCACCAGCGAACCTGGCTTGCCGCCGATCCTCGGCCTCTCGTTCGACACCCAGGCCGCGCTCGCTGACGATCCGGCGCAGTCCGCCATCCGCGAACTCACCTTGAGCCTCGACGTGCCGCAAGTCGACCGCAGCGAACGGCCTTTCGAGCGCATGCGCGAGGTGGCTGCGGCGCTGGCACGCGAGATGGACGGCGTGGTGACGGACGGCGACGGCCAGTTGCTGCGAGACGAGATCATGGACGTGATCGGCACTGACCTCGAGCAGCTCTACGACACGCTCGATTCGCGCGAGCTTTCCGCCGGTTCGGGCCTGGCGCGGCGGCTGTTCAGCTAGGGCCAGCGCGTACGGGTTGCAGCCGGCTTCGACGTTGTCGTGGCGCTGCACCGCAGCCACGATCTGGATCCCCGACAATCTTGCAGACGATTCCGACATGACCCCACCCAACAAGCAGTCGGCAACCGACGAGGCCGCGAGCCTGCGATCGAAGCTGCGCCACCACGCGCACCTCTACTACGTGCTCGACGCGCCCGAGCTTCCGGACGCGGAGTACGACAAGCTGTTCCAGCGCCTGCAAGCCATCGAGGCCGAGCACCCTGAACTGCGGACGCCCGATTCACCGACCTTGCGCGTCGGCGGCAAGGTGCTCGATGGCTTCATCAAGGTGCGCCACAAGGTGCCGATGCTGTCGATCCGCACGGAGACCGACATCACCGCCGGCGGCGCCAGCGCCTTCGACGCGCGCGTGCGTCGTGAACTGGGGCTCGCGGAGGACGCGCCACCCATCGAATACATCTGCGAGCTCAAGTTCGACGGCCTTGCGATGAACCTGCGCTATGAAGACGGCGTGCTGGTGCAGGCCGCCACGCGTGGCGACGGCGAGGTGGGCGAGGACGTCACGCAGAACATTCGCACCATCCAGCAGATACCGCTGCGCCTGCAGGGCGATGCGCCTCCCGTGGTGGAAGTGCGCGGCGAGGTCTACATGCGCCGCGACCAGTTCGAGGCGCTGAACGAGCGCCAGCGCGAGAAGATCGCTGCCGGGCAGAAGAACGAGAAGGTGTTCGTCAATCCGCGCAATGCAGCGGCCGGCGCCGTGCGTCAGCTCGATCCGGCGATTGCGGCGGCGCGCCCGTTGAGCTTCTTCGCCTATGGGCTCGGCGAAGTCACGCCAGCCGAACAAGGCGGCCCGGATTGCGCGACCCAGTTCGATTGGCTGCAGCAGTTCGCGGCCTGGGGATTCCCGGTCGCGACACAGACGCAACGCGCGCTCGGCGCCGCGGCATTGGTGGCGTTCCACGAGGCAATGGGCCGTGCGCGCGATGGCTTGCCGTATGACATCGACGGCGTGGTCTACAAGGTCGACAGCCTGGCGCTGCAGCGGCAACTCGGCTTCGTCTCTCGCGAGCCGCGCTGGGCGGTGGCCCACAAGTACCCGGCGCAGGAGCAACTCACCGAAGTGCTGGCCATCGACATCCAGGTCGGCCGCACCGGCAAGCTCACGCCGGTGGCCAAGCTGGCGCCGGTGTTCGTCGGCGGCGTGACTGTCACCAATGCCACGCTCCACAATGAGGACGAGGCGCGCCGCAAGGACGTGCGCGTGGGCGACACGGTCATCGTGCGGCGCGCCGGCGACGTGATTCCCGAAGTGGTCGGCGTGGTGGCGGAGAGCATCGCGAAGCCGGGCGACCAGCGCGGCGCCATCTTCACGATGCCGCACAAGTGCCCGGTCTGCGGCTCGGATGCGGTGCGCGAGGAGGGCGAGGCCGACTACCGTTGCACCGGTGGATTGTTCTGCGGCGCCCAGCGCAAGGAGGCGATCCTGCATTTCGCGGCGCGCCGCGCGGTGGAAGTCGAGGGGCTCGGCGACAAGCTGGTCGAACAACTGGTCGACGCCAACCTGATCCGCACCTTGCCGGACCTCTACAAGCTCGGTTTCACCACGCTGGTCGGGCTCGACCGCATGGCCGAGAAGTCGGCGAAGAACATTGTCGAGGCGCTGGAGAAGTCGAAGACGACGACCTTGAACCGCTTCTTGTTCGGCCTCGGCATCCGCCATGTCGGCGAGAGCACGGCCAAGGACCTGGCCAAGCATTTCGGCAAGCTCGACGCGATCATGGACGCGACCGAGGAACAACTGCTCGAGGTCAACGACGTCGGCCCGGTGGTTGCGCAAAGCCTGCGCACCTTTTTCGACCAGGCCCACAACCGCGAAGTGGTCGAACAATTGCGTGCCTGCGGCCTGCAGTGGGAAGAGGGCGAGCCCGCGGCGCGCGCGCCCAAACCGCTCGCGGGCACGACCTTCGTTATCACCGGCACTCTTCCTACGCTCGGCCGTGACGAAGCCAAGGACAAGTTGGAAGCAGCCGGTGCCAAGGTTTCGGGCTCCGTCAGCAAGAAGACGACGTATGTCGTGGCAGGCGCCGAAGCAGGCAGCAAGCTCGACAAGGCGCGTGAACTCGGTGTCGAAGTGATCGACGAAGCACGAATGCTCGAAATGTTGGCAAAGCCGGATTGAGGTTTACCCCGGGTTTACCTCGCGCCACCCTGGTGCGGTCAACAGTGACGGCGCCGGGCCGTTGAACAGGTTGACCAGGAGGCATTTGCCATGAACAGAATTCGATTCCTTGCATTGTTGGCCGCGGTGGGTGCAGCGGCTGCGCTGACCGGGTGCGTGGCGCCGGGCTACTACTACGGCGACCAGGGCTACGGACAGCCTTACTACGGAGAACCCGGCCCGGTGGTCGTCGCGCCGCCGGTGACGGTTGGCGTCGGCGTTGGCGGTTATTGGGGCGGCGGTGGCGGTTACTACGACCGTGGCTATTACGGCCGTCCTGCCTACCGGCCCGGGTACGCGCCGGGCCCTGCGCCACATCCGGGATATGGCCCGGGGAATGCACCGCGTCCCGGCTATGGCCAAGGTTATGCGCGGCAGGGCCCCGGTCCTGCCCAGGGTGGCCCTCGCCAGGCCCCGCCAAGGCAGCCAGGTTGGCAGACTGGCGGGGAGCGGGTGATCCAGGGACCGGTGGGTGCTGAGCATCCCTCGGGTCCGTGATTTGCGGAACGTCCCTCGCGATAATCGACAGATGACTATTCGCGAGATTCTGAAAATGGGCGATCCGCGCCTGCTGCGCATCGCCCAGCCCGTCCCCGCATTCGACACCGACGAACTCCACATGCTGGTGCGCGACATGTTCGAGACCATGCATTCGGTGAACGGCGCCGGCCTGGCAGCACCGCAGATCGGCGTCGACCAGCAACTCGTGATCTTCGGCACCGACGCCGTCAATCCCCGTTATCCGGATGCACCGCTGGTGCCGCGCACGGTGCTGCTCAACCCCGTCATCACGCCGATCGGCGACGAAGAGGAGGAGGGCTGGGAGGGATGCCTTTCAGTGCCGGGCCTGCGCGGTGTGGTGCCGCGATTCGCGAACATCCGCTACACCGGCTTCGATCCGTACGGCGACCCGATCGACCGCACGGTGAGCGGCTTCCATGCGCGCGTGGTGCAACATGAAGTCGATCACTTGCTGGGCAAGCTGTACCCGATGCGCGTGCGCGACTTCTCGCGCTTCGGCTTTACCGAGGTGTTGTTTCCGGGGCTCGACGCCAGCGAGGACGACTGATACGACTTCGGGATCAAGCGCATCACTGCGTTGGATCGACTTGCCGTGCTACCGTACCGTCTTCGGCGCTCCGCCTTGTTCTGCGCTTGATTGCAAGGTCGTACGAGGCACACCCTACAGCGCCAGCATTTCGCGCCTGGCAATGACCTGCCGGGCCCAATCGCGGTGGACCACCGCTTCGTACATGGTGCCGTCGTGCTTGAAGACGGCGGGGCAATCGGGCTCCATCAGGCGGCGCGCCGCAATCAACTCGCTGGCGCTCACGTGAAAGGCCGCCTCGATCGTCGTGATCTGCGCGGGATGGATCGCGGTCTTGCCGCAGAAGCCGAAAGCAGCGTCGCGCCTGGCCTCCTGTGCAAGGACATGTTCGTCTTCGATGAAGTCGAACACGGGCGCGGTCAGGGCGAATCCCAGTGGCTTGAACGTCAACACCAGTTGAGAAAGCAGGCTGCCCAACGGCGTGTCGTACAAGGTGAACCCGCGCGTGCGACGCAGGCCCAGGAGGCGCAGCAAATCGCTGCCGCCCACGCGCAAAGCCAGGATCCTCGACTTCCATTCATCCTGGCAGAGCGCCCGGGACAGTTCGTGCATGGCGTCGGGGTTGAAGACCTCGGGCGTTTCAAGCGTGGGCATGAGCCAGAAATTCCTGCCCTTCAACAGAGCGCGGTATTGCGGCAGCACCGTCATCGTGAACTTCGGCAGGACGAAGCCGTCGAGCTTCTCGACCCCGGGCATCGCCAGTACGCGCGCCATCACGACGGGATTGCGCACACGCACGAAGCGCAGCAGGTCGGGCCGCAGTTCAGACGGATCCAGCGCCCGAAGGACAGCGGCCAGGTTGGCCAAAGCGCCTTCCAGTTCGCCATCGGCAACGGCGTCCTCGGTGCAGGCGATGACGGAGCGCAAGGCCGGTATTTCGCGTCCGGAAAGGACCGCGCCCAACTTCGAACGGGTCGCCGGCACGTAGAGCGAAGCGCCCAGATGCGGCGCGCAGGCAGTGGCGGGTTTCATAGGCGAAATCAGTCCTCTCCAAGTGTCTTGATGACGGCGGCCGCACGCACTTGCAGCGCCGGGTCCAGTTCAATGGGCACGTACGCCCTTTCGGCCAGCCACGCCAGGTGCGCCGTGGCGGGGTCCGTGCGATTTCGCAGCAGGAGCATGTGAGGCATGCGGCGCAACATCACGCGCGTGGACTCGCCAATACCGGGCTTGATGAGGTTGACGTCCTGGATGTCGTAGCGGCGGGCAAGCCCATCAAGAAGTGCTTGCGACTTCGCCCGCAGCCGCACGGCATCGTGCGGGGGCAGGGGCTCCGACAGGTATCGATCACTGTCGTCCTGCAACGCCTGGGCGATGCCTTCGACGAACCACCGGGACCGGTCCTGCGCCTGCCATTCCGGGTAAAGCAGGCAGCCATGGAAATCCTTGGGGCCGATCTGCTCGTTGAGGATGGAACGGCTCACGAGGCCGGACACCGTCGAATTGAGCACGGCCGAAGGGATGAGGTAGTCATCCGACGATCCCGCCGCGAATGCCTGCCCGGCAAGGTCGCACAGCACGAAGAGCTGCGCTGGAATGGTCAAGCGGCGGCTGGCGTTGAATGACGCCAGCGAGCGAACCAGCTCGCGCGCGATGGCGCCCTTGCCGGTCCAGCCATCCACGAAGACCAGCGAGTCCGATGCATGCCTGGACAAGATGAAATCCAGCGCAACGGCGTCGAGCCCGCGATCGCGGACGATGGAGACGCAATAGTGCGGAGCATCGATGTCGAAGTACATCGCCAGCGTGCGGCGCAACAGCACGCCGACGGGCGTGCCGGCACGGGCGAACGACACCAGCGTGATGTCCTTTCCGCGTGCTGCGACGATGTGCCGGGCCAGCCGCATGACGTCACGCGCCATGCATGCCGCGTTGCGTTCCACGGCCTGCTCGAACAGCGAGAAGTACTCCGGCGAAGGCAACTGCTCGCGGCCGATCATTTCGCTGTAGTGGCGCTGCCCTGTCTGGATCAGGCGCTCCTTTTCCGCGGTGTCGGTGATGGGCGCCAGCGTGAGGGGCTTCAGCAGGAAGCGAACGTCTTCGGCCAGGTAGCTGCCATGCAGCGGCGCGCGGTCATCCAGCATGCGTGCGCTCCTTCTGGCCGGCCAGCCGATGACCCAGTTGCGTGCCGCCCGGCGTCATGCCGTAGTCGCACAAGGCCATGAAATCGGCATCGCTGTAGCTGTCCCCGAAGCCGATGCTCACGATCTCGCCATGCACCGAGCGCAAGCGAGACAACAGGAATGCCAGGGCGGCGGACTTGTCCAGCCCCGGCGGGAGCAACGCGAGGTTGTTGGCGTTCTGATGGCTGCGAAACCCGGCATGCGCCGCCAGCCACGGGCCCAGCACCTCATCGCCGAGTTGCCTCAGCGCATCGGCGTCGTGCTCGCGGTGCTTTGCGACCACGTATTGCGCCAGCCCGCCTTCGTGCATCACGCGCGCCCACGCGTTCAATCCGCGGGCATCGATCGCAGCCTGCAGCAGCTGGCAGGTTTCCTCCAGCAAAGGTGCGGCCGGCCCCAGGACCTGCGCCATGTGGGCCGCCCATTCGGCGTCTTCCTGGCCATCCGCGTCCAGCAGCACGCCGCCGAAGCCCACGATGGCAGGGCCGGAGAACGACAGCAGGACACGGCGATAGGCTTCCACGCTGCGTGCTGTCACCGGCACCAGTCGGGCATCTCGCGCCAGCCAGTCCAGAAGGGCGCGCTGCCGACCGTTACTGTACGACACGACGTCGCCATTCCGGAGCAACGCGGCAGGCTGCGCATCCTCGCCTGGGGCACGTTTGCGCGCGCTGGAGAACAGCGTGTTGTCCAGGTCGCTGAACACGAACACGGGCGGCCGGGCGGCGCTCATTGGGTGACCTTCGCGCTGCGCGCTGCGGTGCGAGCGCCTTCGGGCGGCCGGGCGGCGCTCATGCAGCGCTCCCCCCGTTGAAGCCGACGGCGCGGGCTCCCAGCAGCCGCAAGCTGGTGGCGAGGCCGCCGTCGTCGCCATCCCCAGGGGACTCGTGACACAGCAGCACCGCACCGTAGTCCTCGGCCTTGAAGTTGTAGAGCGCGTTCGGAATGCCTTCGCCGTACAGGTCCGGCAGCGCCAGGCGGGACTCGATGCTGGCGCCCACGAGCACGGGAGAGCGCGTGGTGGACTGGATACGGACGTCCAGGCCGGCCTCTTCCAACGCCGTGCCCAGCACGTAGGCGGGATGCATGAACTCGCCGCTGCCCAGCACCAGCACCGGCTTGTGGCGCGGCAGCGTGTCGACCAGTCCGGCAACGAGCGACGCGGGCAATTGCAGGAGGGCGTCGCTTCCCAGGCGTGCACTGGCGCTGCTGTCGTAGGCGCGGCGGCAATCCATGTCCGCCTGTGCTGCCGGCGGAGGAGGCGCCTGGAAATCCGGGTTCGCAGAGAAGGTGAACTGGCCTTCCACCAGGGCGGGAAAGCTCACTTTCCTGGACGGTGCACCGGTCACGTCCAGCAAGGCCAGTTGCTCGTGAAATCGCGCCTGGCCTGCCTCGCCCATGAAATTGCTGAGCGACACGGCGGCGATTTCCTCGAGCGCGGGATTCTGTGCGCTGTAGGCGGCGATCAGGCTGAGGTAGGTGTCGCCGGTGCTCAACTCGTCGTCCACCAGCACCAGCAGCCGCGCGCGCCTGAACATGGCGGCCCAGTCCTCGCGCGCCGGCACATGCAGGCGCAGGTTCTGCGCGTGGCTGTGACGCTCCAGGAAGGGCAGCATTTCCGCGCCCGACAACGGATAGCGGGTGGTTTGAACGTACAGCGCACTGCCGGCGCCGAATCGCGCGAGGTATTGCTCGAACACGCCCTGGCCGAGGCCGGTCGCCGTCTCGGCAAGGCCGATGAACAGTGCGGGCGCATCACCCGGCGGAGCCAACCTGGCTGCCAGCGCGAGATGCGCAGCACGCATCGTGGATGGCTTGCAGGGCCAGTGCTTGCCCAGCACCTTGCTGACAAACAGGAAGCCGCGCCTGGGGTTGTGTCGCGCGGCAAATCCGCAGAGTTCGTGCAAAGGCCAATCCGCTCGGTCCACCGAAACCTTCAGGCAGCCGGTCGGCATTTCTACATGCGCCTGCATCGCTTCCTGCATCACGGCCTCATTGCTATTGCGCATGGCTGGTGGGCAGGCTGATGGCCACGGCCACTTCGGTCACGCGCTGCCGCAGGCGGACCTGGGGAATGACGAGTCCGTCATAGCCGTCGACAAAGCCGCGCAGGGCGAGGCAAGGCAGGTTGATGCCGGACAAGCAACTCATGGCCACGCCGCCGGATGCGCGCGGGTTGATTTCCAGCAGCCTGGGCTTGCCGTGGGCGTCTTCCTTGAACTGCACATTGATCATGCCGTTCAGCCCGAAGCGTTCGACCAGGCATTGCGCATGACCCAGCAGGAGCGGGTCGTCGTCCAGCAGTTGGGTGTCGCTGAGGATGGCTTTCTTCCGCACGACGCCGGTCACCCAACGACCCCGGTCCGCGACGCAATCCACGCTGAACTCGTGGCCTGGCAAGTATTCGAGGACCTGCTGCGCGGCGCAGGTGCCGTCCTCCGCGACCGCCTTCCTCGCCCATTCCGACAGCGTCAAGCCGCGCAAGGGCCTGCGCGTGTCGCGGGGATGCATCAGCCGATAGAAGCCCTTGCCGTAGACCGATACGGTGGGCTTGATGCAGGCGCGATGGCCTTGCGCCCAGATCGTCTTCACTGCCTCGCCCAGCGTGGCGGGGTCACGCAGTTCGACGGAACTCGCCAGGAAATCCTGGTCCGCGAGTTGCCGATAGACCCACGACTTGTCGTGCAGCAGGGGCAGCGTGTCGCCGCTGGCTGGCGCCAATATGCGTATGCCCTGCGCCGCGAACTTCTCGCTGCAACCGACCACGGCGGCCGCTTCGTGGCCGGGGACGATGACGTCGATCTGTTGCCTGACGGCGAAGTCCAGGCACCAGTCGCGATACGCGTCGACATCGAGTCCGACGGGCTCCACCTGCCATTCGTCGGCAGCGGCATAGCCGGTGAACCATGTCTTCTTGTGGGTGCAGATGAGTGTGAAGCGCCGGGCTGTGTCCGCCTCCCTGATCAGGGACAGGACACGGTAGGCGAGGGCAAAAGGGCGGTTGAACCAGACGCGCATGGGATCGATTTGGCAAAGGAAGGATGCGCCTCGTGGCCGTACTCGCTTCGAGAAAGCTGTTCGCCTGCTGCGCGCATCTGCGTCAGGCAAACGCGATGGCGCTCTCGAAGGACCATCGCGGCTGCGACAGTCAGGAAGGTCTAGCGGAGATCGAGGCGAGGGACTCTGGCCGGCGGGCCCAAGAGGTCGTTGAAGGGACTCAGGAATCGATCCCTTGCTCGAAGCAACCGGGCGCTGCCGGGTCGTCGTGCGGGCGCAGTTGACGGTCGGGCGATGGATATCGCTGTTGCGTCAAGCGGCGCATATCTCCATGCCGAATGCGATCATGGCCAATGAAGGCATGCATGATTTGTCTCCCTGATTATTCTGTGCAAGCGCCAAGCGCGCTCGTTCAAAGCTTACTACGCGCGTTGTACTTTGCGCTCGGTAAATCCCCCCAGGAGCCTGCGCCCTTCGGCGTGGATGGGGCTGTTCGCTCCGTCTACCAGCGCGCCCCGAGGCGCGAAGAACGCGTGAAGATTTCGTTGCGAGGGCGCCGAGGTCGGGTCTGCGGCGCGGAACCGCACTCTCGTGCAGTGACAACGAAGTTGCGGCAGAGGCTGACAACTGCGCGAAGCGCTTGTCATGCCGGAGCCAACACCGCAGGCCCGCGTTCGGCGTCCGCAGTAGAAAGATTCACACCTCGTCAGTTGTACTTGCCGCTGGTGCCGCCCACGCTGAATCGTCCGGCGCCAAGGAAGGCCACGGCCAGCGCGGCAAACAGGAACATGCCCTGGAGTTCCAGTGCCCATCCGCCGCTCTTGCCGAGCGAGGAGAGGTCCTTCATGTGCACCAGCGCGATCGCAACCAGCATGTTGATCACGGTGATCCAGGCGGCCGGTCGGGTGTAGATCCCCACGATCAGCAGCACAGGCGCGACGATCTCGCCGACATAGACCAGGTAAGCCAGCGCCGACGGCCAGCCGTGCGAGGCGAGGGCGCTGGCGACGAAGCCGACGCCGGTGCTGAGCTTGGCGACGCCGTGCAGCAGGATCAGCAGGCCCAGGGCCAGGCGAAGAATCAGCTTGCCAGTGTCATCGGAACGGATCATGCAAGTAACCTTTTAACTACGAATGAAGAGGGCGCGATTGTCTGCCAGTCGCATCCCTTTGCAGCCACAAGGGGCATCCCCGTAAACTGCCCGCTGCTGACAATTGAGGAACCTCCATGAACCATCGTTTTCGACCTGCGCTTGCCGTTGTTTCCACGGTAGCGGCCACCCTCGCATTGGCTGCCGCCGCGCCCGCCTTCGCCGGCAAGACGCTCGATGCCGTCAAGCAGCGCGGCACCGTGAAGTGCGGCGTGACCAATGGCGTGGCCGGCTTCTCGGCGCCGGACACGCAGGGCAATTGGTCGGGCCTGGACGTCGACACCTGCCGCGCCATCGCAGCCGCGGTGCTTGGCGACGGAAAGAAGGTCGACTTCGTGCCGCTCAATTCGCAGCAACGCTTTGCCGCGTTGCAAGCCGGCGAGGTCGACATCTTGGCGCGCAACACAACCTGGAACCTCACGCGCGATGCGTCGCTCGGATTCAACTTCACCACGATCAACTACTACGACGGCCAGGGTTTCCTGGTGCCGAAGAAGATCAAGGTGACGAGTGCAAAGCAGCTCAAGGGCGCGACCATCTGCACCCAATCGGGCACCACCAACGAGAAGAACGTGGCCGACTGGTCCAAGGCCAACAACATCCCGGTCAAGACCGTGGTGTTCGAGAGCTTCGAGGCCTCGTTCAAGGCCTTCTTCGCGGGCCGTTGCCAGGCTTTCACCACCGACACGTCGGCGCTGGCGGGCCTGCGCAACAAGGAAGCGACCAACCCCGACGACTACCTCATCCTGCCGGAGCTGATCTCCAAGGAGCCGCTCGCGCCCGCGGTTCGGCGCGGCGACGACGAATGGTTCGCCATCGTCAAGTGGGTCCCCAATGCGCTCATCGAGGCGGAGGAGGCCGGGATCACGCAGGAGAACATCGATGCGCTCAAGGCCACCAGCAAGGACCCCGCGCAACAGCGCCTGGTTGGCAGCGGCGACGACCTCGGCAAGCTGCTGGGGCTGGACAAGGACTGGTCGTACCGCGCCATCAAGGCCGTGGGCAACTACGGTGAGATCTTCGAGCGCAACGTCGGGCCGAAGTCGGTGCTGAAGTTGCCGCGCGGCGCCAACAACCTGTGGAACAAGGGCGGCCTGCTCTACGCGCTGCCGGTGAAATGACGCTCGCACCAGGCTCCGCGGCAGTGCGTGCGGCTGCAACAAGCTTCTGCCGCGCGGCGATATCCGCCGCTGGGCGGATTCGGCTCCGCGGTGTTCCTGGCAAGAGCAGCATTTGATGGACGGGCGGCGAAGTGCCTGGCTCGGCTGGGCGCTCCAGGCGCTGCTGGTGATGGCGGTAGTGGGCGGCGTGTTCTGGCTCGTCCACCACGCGCTCGAAACCCTGCGTGCGCGCGGTGTGCGTTCGGGCTTCGACTTCCTCTGGGATGCGGCGCGCTTCGAAGTGGCCGAGGGTTGGCTGGATTTCGATGGCAGCCAGCCGCTGTGGCGCGCCTTCCTGGCTGGCTTGGTGAATACGGTGCGAGCCTCAGTGCCGGCCGCGGCGATCGCCGTGGTGCTCGGCACGCTGCTGGGCATCGGGCGGCTCGCGCCGCACATGCTGGTGCGCTGGCTGTGCGCGATCTATGTGCAGACCGTGCGCAACGTGCCGTTGCTGCTGCAACTGCTGATGCTGTACTTCGCCATCACGCAACTGTTGCCTGACTCGACGGAGGCCATCGAACTCGCGCCCGGCTTCTGGCTCAGCAAGGGCGGGCTGTCGATGCCATGGCCGGTTGGCGAGCCCGGCAGTTTCTGGCCCAGCCATTTCGATTGGCCCGAGCGCGGCAGCTTCAACGTCACTGGCGGCGCGGCGCTGAGTCCCGAATACCTGGCGGTGGTGCTGGCGCTTGCGCTCTACACAGCCGCCTTCATCGCGGAGATCGTGCGGGCGGGTATCGCCTCCGTGTCGGCGGGGCAGAAGCTCGCGGCGCAGGCGCTTGGGCTGACGCCGGGGCAGCAGCTGCGCATCGTGGTGCTGCCGCAGGCGCTGCGCGTGATCGTGCCTGCGCTGACCAACCAGTTGCTGAGCTTGACGAAGAATTCCTCGCTCGCCGTCGCGGTGGGCTATCCCGAACTGGTGTCCATCGCCAACACCTCGCTCAACTCGACCGGCCGCGCGTTCGAATGCATTGCGGTGATCATGACCATATACCTCGCGCTGTCGTTGCTGACCTCGGCGCTGATGAATCGCTACAACGCGCGCGTGGCGATGCGAGGGTGGCAATGAGCCGCGCCCGGCCGTCGCAAGGCGTTCGCGCCGCGCTGCGCAGCAAGGAGGTGTTCGAATGAACACCGGCGCCGGGCATGGCGTGCGCGCGGAGTTGTTCGGCTCGCCGCTGCGCGCTGCCGCGACCTTGCTGTTGCTGGCGGTGTTCGCATGGGGTGGGGTGCATCTGTTCGACTGGGCGGTGCTGCACGCGGTCTTTCGCCCGGATGCCGATGCATGCCGCGCTGCGCAGGGCGCATGTTGGGGCGTGGTCGCGGAGAAGTGGCGGCCGATGCTGTTCGGGCGCTATCCCTATGCGGACCAATGGCGTCCGGCTGTTGCGGTGATCGTGTTGTCGGCCACGACGCTGCTGAGCGCGTGGCCCCGCTTCTGGCGCTGGTGGCTGCTGCCCCTGTGGGTGTTGGCCCTGGCCTTGTTCCTCATGCTGATGCGCGGCGGTGTGTTCGGGCTGGCGACGGTGCCGACAAGCCAATGGGGCGGCCTGCCACTGACGATCGGGCTGGCCGTGGTGGGGCTGGCCCTGGCTTTTCCGCTGGCCTTGCTGCTTGCGCTGGGGCGTCGCTCCTTGTGGCCGGCCGCACGCACACTGAGCGCGACCTACATTGAGCTGGTGCGAGGCGTGCCGCTGATCTCGGTGCTGTTCATGGCGTCGTTCCTGCTGCCGCTGTTGTGGCCGGCCGGCTGGCAGCCCGACGTGCTGGTGCGCGTGCTGGCCGGGCTCAGCCTCTTCGTCGCGGCCTATCTTGCCGAGATCATCCGCGGCGGCCTGCAGGCGGTGCCGCGCGGGCAGACCGAGGTGGCGATGGCCCTGGGTTTCGGCCGCTGGCCGGTGCAGCGCGACATCATCCTGCCGCAGGCGCTGCGGCTCGTCGTGCCCGCGTTGACCAACAGCGTCGTGGGCACGTTGAAGGACACCTCGCTGGTGACGGTGGTCGGCTTGTTCGAACTGACCGGCGCGCTGGGACTGGCGCTGGGGGGCGACCCGACCTGGCGGCCGTTCTACCTCGAGGGCTACCTGTTCCTGGCGCTGGTTTACTGGGTGATGTGCTTTGGGCTGTCGCGCTACAGCGCCTGGCTGGAGCGCAGGCTGGGCACGCAGGGGCGATAGGTCTATGCGCGGGGCGGCAGCCGGCGTGTACCGCCGATCGCCACGGTAAAGAATGCGTCTTCATCGATTCGTTGCGCTTCGCGCTCCTCTGTGAGCCTTTGCGGTGGCTCGTCCAGCGGCTCGTCGGTCAGCTCGAACGTGCCCCAATGGATGCCGAGCGATCGCTTGGCGCCGATGTCCAGATGGATCTTCACGGCTTCGGCCACGTCGATGTGCTGCGTTGCCATGAACCACCGCGGTGCGTAGGCGCCGATCGGCAGCAGGGCGATGTCGAACCCGCCACCTTGCGCTGCGCCCTGCCGGGCCGCGAGCCGCTGGCGAATGTCCGCGAAGTCACGCGAATAGCCGGTGTCGCCAGCGAAGAACAGGTGGCAATCCTGCGCGAGGACCGCGAAACCACCCCACAGCGTCTGCATGCGGTCGCGCAGGCCGCGGGCGGACCAGTGCTGCGCGGGCACCAGCATCACGTCCACATCCGCGCGACCGGGCACCGCCAGGGGATGGCTTTGCCACCAGTCCAGTTCGACGACGTTGTCCAGGCCGAGATCGCGGAACCATGCCGCAAGGCCCAACGGCACCACGAACAGGGCCGAGCCACCGGGTTGCCTGCCGAGCGCTTCCACGCTCGGGCGGTCCAGGTGGTCATAGTGGTTGTGCGAGACCACCACCAGGTCGATGTGCGGCAGGTCTGCCAGCGCGATGGCCGGCGGCTGGTGGCGCTTCGGTCCGGCAAAGCTGAAGGGCGAGCAGCGCTCCGAGAACACCGGGTCCGTCAGGAGTGAGATTCCACCGAACTGCGCGAGCACCGTGGCATGCCCGATCCAGGTGACCGCGGCCTGCTGCCCCGGCCCGCTCGCATTCGCACGCAAGAAGTCCAGCGAAGGCGGCAGCTGGGGGATCGGCGCGGAGGGCGGGCGCGGCAACCCCTCGCGCGCGGCAGCCACGCGCCAGCGCAGGACATCCGCCAGCGACCTGGGCTCGAACTCGATGTAGTTGTTCTGGAAGCCGCGCGCGCGGTGATGGCGTGGCGCGGACATGGCGGTCAGGAGGCCAGCGCCTCCAGCAATTCCGTCTCGATCGCCAGTTGCGCACGCTGCCCCTGCAGTTCCGGCCCGCTGATGAGGAAAGTGTCTTCCACCCGTTCGCCGAGCGTCGTGACCTTGGCAAGCTGCAGGTTCAGGTGGTGCCGGGCCAGCACGCGCGCCACCGAATAAAGGAGGCCCGCCCGGTCGCTGGCCGAGATGTTGAGCAGCCAGCGCTGCGCCTTCTCGTCGGGCAGCAGGCTGATGCGCGGCTTGATCGGGAAGCTGCGCACGCGGCGCGACACGCGCCCCTTGCCGGGCGGGGGCAGGGCGCCGGCTTCGTCGAGGGTCTTGCTCAGGCCCGATTCGACCAGGCTGATCAAGTCGCGGTAGTGCTCGGGGATGAAAGTGGCGACCACCTGGAAGGTGTCCAGCGCGTAGCCGTTGGTGGTGGTATGCACCTTGGCATCCAGGATGCTGAAGGAGGCCTGTTCAAAATAGCCGCAGATGCGCGCGAACAGGTCCATCTGGTCGGGCGTGTACACGACCACCTGCAGTCCTTCGCCCACCGGCGAGAGGCGCGCGCGCACCAGCGCCGCCGCATGGGGGTCGATCGGCACGCCTGCCATCGGCACGCGGCGCGACAACTGCTTCGCATGCCATGCGATCTCGCCTGCTTCGTGGCGCATGAAATAGCCGATGTCGAGCGTTTCCCACAGGGCCTTGTGGGCATCGGCCGGTTGCGCATAGAGCGCGAGTTCGACCAGCGCCTCGTGCTTGCGGGCCTCGATCTCGGCGCCCGCGTCGGGCATGTGGCCGCCCAGCGCGCGCAGCGTGGCGCGGTAGAGGTCTTCCAGCAGCTTGCCCTTCCAGGCGTTCCAGACGCGCGGGGAGGTGCCGCGGATGTCGGCGATGGTCAGGAGGTAGAGCGCCGTGAGGTATCGCTCGCTGCCGACCTTCTTTGCAAACGCGCCGATCACCTCCGGATCGCTCAGGTCCTGCTTCTGCGCGATCGTGCTCATGGTGAGGTGTTCGGCCACGAGGAATTCGATGAGCTTGGCGTCCTCGCGGGCGATCTCGTGCTGCGCGCAGAAGCGGCGCACGTCGAGCGAGCCGAGCCGTGAGTGGTCGCCGCCGCGGCCCTTGGCAATGTCGTGGAACAGTGCCGCCACGTAGAGGATCCACGGCTTGTTCCAGCCGGCCGCCAGCTGCGAGCAGAACGGGTATTCGTGGGCATGCTCGGCGATGAAGAAGCGCCGGATATTGCGCAGCACCATGAGGATGTGCTGGTCCACCGTGTACACATGGAACAGGTCGTGCTGCATCTGGCCGACGATGCTGCGGAACACGCGCAGGTAGCGTCCGAGCACCGAGGTCTCGTTCATCAGTCGGAAGGCGTGCGTGATGCCGCGCGGTTCCACCAGCATGCGCATGAAGGTGACGTGGTTCACGCGGTCGTTGCGGAACTTGCTGTCCATCACGTGCCGCGCGTTGTACAGCGCACGCAGGGTACGAGCCGACAGGCCTTTCACCCCGATGGTCTTCTGGTAGAGCAGGAAGGTCTCGAGGATTGCATGCGGGTCGCGCACGTAGAGGTCGTCGCTCGCCACCTCGATCAGTCCCGCCTTCTCGAAAAAGCGGTCGTTGATGCGCACCGGCTCCTCGCCCATCGGCTGCAGCCGCTCGGAGATGTTGAGCAGCAGGATATGGTTGAGCTGCGTCACCGCCTTGGCCGCCCAGTAGTAGCGCCGCATCAGCGCCTCGCTGGCCTTGCGCTGTGACTCGCCCTCGTAGCCGAAGGTGGCGGCCACCGCGGTCTGCATGTCGAACACAAGGCGGTCTTCGCGCCGGTTGGCGATCACGTGCAGGCGCGCGCGGACCAGGCTCAGCAGCGCTTCGTTTCGCTTGATCTGGCGCACCTCGAAGGCGGTGGCCAGGCCGTTCTTGGCGAGGTCGTCCCAGCGCTGCCCGAAGCCGGCCGCCTTGGTCATCCACAGGATGACCTGCAGGTCGCGCAGGCCGCCCGGCGACTCCTTGCAGTTCGGCTCCAGCGCGTAGGGCGTGTTCTCGTATTTCTGGTGGCGATGCCGCATTTCCTGCGACTTGGCGATGAAGAAGGCCTGCGGATCAATGGCCGCCTGGAACCCCTTGCGGAACGTGGCGTAGAGCTTCTTGTCGCCGGTGACCAGGCGCGATTCGAGCAGCGAAGTCTGCACCGTCACGTCCTTCGCGCTTTCCGCGAGGCATTCGCCGAGCGTGCGCACGCTGGAGCCGATCTCCAGGCCCGCGTCCCAGCAGTGGCCGATGAAGGCCTCGAGGCGCTCCGGCGCGACCTCGCCCTCGAAGGGTTCGGGCAGCAACAGGAGCACATCGACGTCGGAGTAGGGGAACAGTTCGCCCCGGCCGAATCCACCGACAGCCACCAGCGACAACTGGTTGCCGAAGTCTGCATCGGCCCAGAGGGCGCGCAGCGTCTCGTCGGCCAGCGCCGACAACTCGCGCAACACGGTATGCACGCTGCGCGTGGGCGCGCGTGCGAACCGCAGGGTGTCGAACAGGGCGCGCTTGTGGGCGCGATAGGCCTCGCGCAGCATGGGCACGTCGACCGCGGCAGGGACTGTCAAGTGGCCGTGGCTTTCACGAACGATGGCAGCGGCGGGCTGCCGGCCGACAAGGTCAGGACCTCGTAGCCCGTCTCGGTGACCAGCACCGAATGTTCCCATTGGGCGGACAGCGAATGGTCGCGCGTGACGATGGTCCAGCCGTCGTACTGGCCGCCCTTGGCGTCTTCCTTGATGTCGCGCTTGCCGGCGTTGATCATCGGCTCGATCGTGAAGATCATGCCCGGCTTGAGTTCTTCCATGGTGCCGGGGCGGCCGTAGTGAAGCACCTGCGGCTCCTCGTGGAAGCGCCGGCCCACGCCGTGGCCGCAGAACTCGCGCACCACCGAATAGCCGTTGCCTTCCGCGAACTTCTGGATCGCATGGCCCACGTCGCCCAGGTGCGCGCCGGGCTTGACCTGCAGGATGCCGTGCCACATCGCCTCGAAGGTGACCGAGCACAGCCGCTTGGCCGCGATCGACGCGTCGCCGACGATGAACATGCGGCTGTTGTCGCCGAACCAGCCGTCCTTGATGACGGTGACGTCGACATTGACGATGTCGCCCTTCTTGAGCGGCTTGTCGTTGGGGATGCCGTGGCACACCACGTGGTTGACCGAGGTGCACAGCGACTTCGGGTAGGGCGTGCTGCTCGCGCCCATGTAGCCGACCGTGGCCGAGGTGGTGCCTTGCTTCACCATGTACTCGGCGGCCCAACGGTCGATGTCGTTCGTCGTGATGCCCGGCTTGATCAGCGGCGTGAGGTGGTCCAGCACCTCGGAGGCAAGGCGGCACGCGACTCGCATGGCTGCGATGCCGGCGGCGTCGTTGTAGGTAATGCTCATAACTGTCAATTATCCCTCCGGTGTTGACTAAAATCTCCGGCTTGCGCGGATGGCCCCAGTCAGCGGCCGCCGCCTTTCAGTCCCCCGCCTGTTCCATCTCAAACGAGGCCTCCAAGGCCTATCCCGACCCGTGACGCAGCCCGTGACCCCGCACCATCCCCTCGTCGTAACGCGTTTCGAAGGCGGCGACGCACTCAGCGATTTCAGGGCGCGCCAGCTGCTGCCGCGCCTGCAGGCCGTGGATGCGCGCATCGACGGCGTCTCGGCGCGATTCGTCCACCTGGTCGCCACCGATACGGCGCCTGACGCGGCGCAGCAGGCGCAATTGCAGGCCCTCCTGACCTACGGCGAACCCTTCGAAGAGCGGGACGCGGGCGCCTCCGTCGTGGTGGCGCCGCGCCTGGGCACCGTATCGCCCTGGGCCTCCAAGGCGACCGACATCGCCCACAACTGCGGCTTCGCGGTGCGGCGCATCGAGCGCGTCACGGAATACCGGCTGTCGCTGAAAAAGCCGCTGCTCGGCAAGGCGCCGGTGCTCGACACGGACGCGCTGGTGGGCGTGTCCGCGCTGCTGCACGACCGCATGACCGAATCGGTGCTGCCGACGCTGGACAGCGCGCATTCGCTGTTCGCCGAACTGCCGGCACAGCCGATGGCGCATGTGGACGTGCTGGCGGGCGGCCGTGCTGCGCTCGAAACTGCGAACACCCAGTTCGGCCTGGCGCTGGCCGAGGACGAGATCGACTACCTGGTCGACGCTTTCACCCGGCTCGGCCGCAACCCGACCGACGTCGAGCTGATGATGTTCGCGCAGGCCAACAGCGAACACTGCCGGCACAAGATATTCAATGCCGACTTCGTCATCGACGGCCAGCCGCAGCCGCACAGCCTGTTCGGCATGATCCGCCACACCGAAAAGCAGAACCCGCAGCACACGGTGGTCGCCTATGCCGATAACGCGTCGATCATGGAAGGCGCGCAGATCGAGCGCTTCGTGGCGCGCGGCGGCGCCTATGCGAAGGAAAGCGCGCTCAGCCATGTGCTGATGAAGGTCGAGACGCACAACCATCCGACCGCGATCTCGCCGTTTCCCGGGGCGTCCACGGGCGCGGGCGGGGAAATCCGCGACGAGGGCGCCACCGGCCGCGGCTCGAAGCCCAAGGCCGGATTGACCGGCTTCACGGTGTCGAAGCTGTGGCCGGAGGATGGCCACTACGGCAAGCCCGAGCACATCGCGAGTCCGTTGCAGATCATGACCGAGGGTCCGCTCGGCGGC
Organism: Variovorax sp. dw_954; assembly: GCF_018449755.1. NCBI lineage: Bacteria > Pseudomonadati > Pseudomonadota > Betaproteobacteria > Burkholderiales > Comamonadaceae > Variovorax > Variovorax sp. dw_954. The sequence continues at coordinate 36,821 of NZ_JAAVVD010000027.1, forward strand.
GCCGCATTCAACAACGAGTTCGGCCGGCCCAACCTGCTGGGCTACTTCCGCGAATACGAGCAGGCCATCGCGTCCGACGAAGGCACCGTGCGGCGCGGCTATCACAAGCCGATCATGATCGCCGGCGGGCTGGGCAGCATCGACGCGGGCCAGACGAAGAAGATCCAGTTCCCCGCGGGCTCCTTGCTGATCCAGCTGGGCGGGCCGGGCATGCGCATCGGCATGGGTGGCAGCGCCGCCAGTTCGATGGCGACCGGCGCCAACGCGGCCGAACTCGATTTCGACTCGGTGCAGCGCGGCAACCCCGAGATCGAGCGTCGGGCGCAGGAGGTGATCAACCATTGCTGGCAGCAGGGTGAGTCCAACCCGATCCTGGCGATCCATGACGTCGGCGCTGGCGGTTTGAGCAATGCCTTCCCGGAACTGACCAACGACGCCGAGCGAGGGGCGCGCTTCGACCTGGGTGCGGTGCCGCTGGAAGAGTCAGGCATGGCGCCGAAGGAAATCTGGTGCAACGAGAGCCAGGAGCGCTATGTGCTGGCGATTGCGCCGGAATCCTTGGCGCAGTTCACTGGGTTCTGCGAGCGGGAGCGGTGTCCGTTTTCCGTCGTCGGTGTGGCGACTGAGGAGCGGCAGTTGCTTGTTGGGGAGCTGTCCCTCACCCCAGCCCTCTCCCCGGAGGGGGGAGGGGGCCAAGCGGGTTCACTCCCTCTCCCTCCGGGAGAGGGCGGGGGTGAGGGCACGGCCGTCGACATGCCCATGAACGTCCTCCTGGGCAAGCCCCCCAAGATGCTGCGCGACGTCAAGACGATCGCCCGCAACTTCAAGCCGCTCGACCTGACCGGCGTCGACCTGCAGAAGGCCGCCATCGACGTGTTGTCCCACCCGACGGTGGCGTCCAAGCGCTTCCTCGTCACCATCGGCGACCGCACCGTCGGCGGCCTCAGCCATCGCGACCAGATGGTCGGCCCGTGGCAGGTGCCGGTGGCCGATTGCGCCGTCACGCTGGCCGACTACAAGGGCTTTGCCGGCGAGGCGATGAGCATGGGCGAGCGCACGCCGCTGGCCGCGCTGGATGCGCCGGCTTCCGGCCGCATGGCGGTTGCCGAGGCGATCACCAACCTGCTGGCCGCGCCGATCGAGTTGTCACGCGTCAAGTTGTCGGCCAACTGGATGGCCGCCTGCGGCGAGCCCGGCGAAGACGCCGCGCTCTACGAGACCGTCAAGGCCGTCGGCCTGGAGCTGTGCCCGGCGCTGGGCGTGTCGATCCCGGTCGGCAAGGATTCGCTGTCGATGCGCACCCAGTGGTCCGACGGCGACGAGAAGAAGAAGGTCACTTCGCCGGTCAGCCTGATCGTGACGGCCTTCGCCACGCTGGCCGACGTGCGCGGCACGCTGACGCCGCAATTGAACGCAGAGGAGGCCGATACGACGCTGGTCCTCATCGACCTGGGGCGCGGCCAGCACCGCATGGCCGGCAGCATCCTGGCGCAGACGCTGGGCCAGAGCGGCGACACGGTGCCAGACCTCGACGACCCGGCGCAACTGGTGAGCCTGGTGACCGTCGTCAACGCCCTGCGCGCCGACGGCAAGATCCTCGCGATGCACGACCGCAGCGACGGCGGCCTGTTCGCCGCCGCCTGCGAGATGGCCTTTGCGGGCCACGTCGGCGTGGCGCTCAACGTCGACATGCTGGTCACGGAAGGCGATGGCATTTCCGACAGCCGCATGGAAACCGGCGACGCCAAGAACTGGGCGCAGCAGGTCAGCGCCCGCCGCGAGGAACTCACGCTCAAGGCGCTGTTCAACGAAGAACTCGGCATGCTGCTGCAAGTGCGCACCGCCGAGCGCAACGAGGTGATGCAGGTGCTGCGCGCCCACGGCCTGAGCGCCCACAGTCATTTCGTCGGCAAGACACGTCCCGAGTCGTCCCCGATGGAAGCGGGCAAGGGCAAGCTCGAAGTCTGGCGCGATGCCAAGTCGGTCTTCAGCGCCAGCCTGCACGACCTGCACCAGGTCTGGGATTCGGTCAGCTGGAAGATCGCCCGCGAGCGCGACAACCCGGCTTGCGCCGATTCGGAACACTCGACAGCCGGCGACCCCAAGAACCCCGGCATGCACGTCTTCCTCCCTCTCCCGCAAGCGGGAGAGGGCCGGGGCGAGGGCTCTCCGGCAATCCTGACGTCCCGCCCCAAGGTCGCCATCCTCCGCGAACAAGGCGTCAACTCCCACGTCGAGATGGCCTACGCCTTCACCGAGGCCGGCTTCGAAGCCTTCGACGTCCACATGACAGACCTGCAGACTGGCAGGGCCGACCTGGCCAATTTCCAGGGCATGGTCGCCTGCGGCGGCTTCAGCTACGGCGACACCCTCGGCGCCGGCATCGGATGGGCTCGCAGCATCACCTTCAACCCCAAGCTCTCGGCGCAGTTCCAGGCCTTCTTCGCCCGGGGCGACACCTTCGGCCTGGGCGTCTGCAATGGCTGCCAGATGTTCGCCGAGCTTGCGGGCATCATCCCCGGTGCCGAACACTGGCCGCGCTTCACGACCAACCAGAGCGAGCGCTTCGAGGCGCGCCTGTCGATGGTGGAAGTGCTGGATTCGCCCAGCATCTTCTTCGGCGGCATGGCCGGCAGCCGCCTGCCGATCGCGGTGGCGCATGGCGAGGGCTATGCCAACTTCAAGCACCGCGGCAATGCGGCCCAGGCCATCGCCGCCATGCGCTACGTCGACAACCACGGCCAGCCCACCGAGCAGTACCCGTTCAACCCGAACGGCAGCGCTGGCGGCCTGACCTCGGTCACGACGGCGGACGGTCGCTTCACCGCGTTGATGCCGCACCCCGAGCGCGTCTTCCGCAACATCCAGATGAGCTGGACATCGGGCGACAAGAGCGACTTCAGCCCGTGGATTCAGCTCTGGCGCAATGCGCGCAAGTGGGTGGGCTGATGCCGCGATCGGACACCCGGTCGACTGCCATCGCGATGACATGGGTGGGCTGAAATCTTGATGCAGCGCCGCGTCTTCATTGCAAGCGCCTTGGGCGGCGCGCTGCCGCTGGCTGACGTCGCGGCTGCGGAGGCGTTCAGGTCGCTCAGGAAATCGCCGCGCATGCCGGTGCTGTTCGTCGGCCACGGCAGCCCGATGAATGCGATCGGGGACAACGCCTACCGGCGCAGCTGGGAGGCGTTGGGCGCGGAGTTCGGCGCGAAGTATCCGCCACCGCAATTGATCCTCTGCATTTCCGCGCACTGGCTGACACGCGGCGGCTGGTACCTCACCGGCATGGCCAGGCCCAAGACCATCCATGACTTCGGCGGCTTTCCTCAGGAATTGTTCGACCAGCAGTACCCCGCGCCGAGCGCGCCCCAGGCCGCTGCAGACATCGGCCGGGCGCTGCGCCAGCCATTCAGCGGCGCCGCCGTCGCGCTCGACGATTCGGAATGGGGCTTTGACCATGGCACCTGGTCGGTGCTGAAGCCGATGTTTCCGAAGGCCGAAATCCCGGTGCTGCAACTGAGCATGGACTACATACCTGCCGCTTCTCTATGCCGCCGGCGCCGTGGAAGCCGGCGAATCACCGCGCTTCTTCAACACCGATTTCCAGTCCGCCTCGATCTCGATGCGCTCGGTGATCTGGGCATGAAAAAGCGGCCATGAAGGCCGCTGATTCACTTTTTGCCAGGGGGAGCCCGGGTTATTCCACCTTCGCAGCTGCGCGCAGGCTTTCCTGATACTTCTGCAGCTTCTGCTGCGTCAGCTGCTGAACGATCTGCGGCTTGGCTTCCTCGAGCTTGGGCAGTTGGGCCTGGCGAACGTCGTCGAGACGAATGACGTGATAGCCGTATTCCGTCTTGACCGGCGTCTGGGTCATTTCGCCCTTCTTGAGCCCGATCATGGCGGCCGAGAACTCGGGCACCAGGCTGGCGGCGCTGGCCCAGCCGAGGTCGCCGCCTTGCGCGCCCGAGCCCTTGTCCGTGCTCTGCTTCTTGGCGATTTCCTCGAAGTTGCCGCCCTTCTTCAGGTCGGCAATGATCTTCTTGGCTTCGGCTTCGGTCTTCACCAGGATGTGGCGGGCCTTGTATTCCTTGCCGCTGTTGGCGGCGACGGCCTTGTCGTATTCGGCCTGGACCTCGGCGTCGGTGACCGGGTTGGTCTTGCGATAGTTCTCGAACAGGCCGCGGATCATGATGGCTTGGCGGGCCAGTTCCAGCTGGTTCTTGTAGTCGTCGGTCTTCTCGATGCCTTGCTTCTGCGCTTCCTGCATGAACACCTCGCGCAGGACCACTTCCTCGCGCAACTGGGGCTGCATTTCCGGCGTCACCGGGCGGCCGGCCGCGGCGAGTTGCGAGGCGAGCGCATCCATGCGGGCCTTGGGCACGGCCTTGCCATTGACGATGGCTGCGTTCTGCGCGAAGGCGGCCATGGGAACCATGCCGACCAGGAGCGTGGCGGCAACGGCCTGCAAGATTTGTTTTTTCATGAGAGCTTGGAAGTGAAAGCAGGGCGCGTCGGCCCCGGGGGAATGAGGCTCAGGAGGCCTCGATGGCAATGGCGTGAACGCCCTGTGCGATAAAAATGTGCAGCGCATCATACACAAGCCGATGGCGCGCCACTGGGGTCTTGCCCGCGAAGAGCGGACTCGAAATGCGGATGCGGAAATGGGTGCCGTAGCCCTCGGCGCCGGCGCCGGCATGGCCGGCATGCGCGGCGCTTTCGTCGATGACTTCGAGCGCGGTGGGCTGAAGGGCGGCGCGAAGGGTGGCCTCAAGCTCGTGGGGCCGGGGAAGGCTTGCAGACGTGCTCATGCCGCGGGCTCGTCGTCCGACTTGAGGTGCGGCGAGATGTAGAGCCCCTGCGCGATCAGGAAGACGATCGGGAAGGCGTAGCCCCACAGCTTGAAGTCGACCCAGGCCTCCGTGCTGAAGTAGGCCGCGACATAGCCGTTGATCGCGGCCATGAAGAGGCAGTAGCCGATCCATGCGACGTTCAGGTGCGTCCAGATGCGGTGCGGCAGGCGCAGTTGCTTGCCGAGCATCGACTCGAGGAAGTTCTTGCGGAAGCCCCAGAACGCGATCGCGAGTGCGATGGCCATGGCGCTGTACAACACGGTGGGCTTCCACTTGATGAAGCGGTCGTCGTGCAGCGCCAGCGTGAGCGAGCCGAACAGCAGGATCAGCACCAGCGTGGCCTTCTGCATCGGCTCCAGGCGACGGTGCATGAACCAGTGGATGGCCATCTGCACTGCCGTGGCGGCCATCAGCACGCCGGTGGCGACATAGATGTCGTGCAGCTTGAATGCGCCGAAGAACAGCAGGATCGGGAAGAAGTCGAGGAGCAGTTTCATTCAGTGGAAGGCTTGAAATCCAGCGAGGCCGAGTTCATGCAGTAGCGCAGGCCGGTCTCGGTCGGACCGTCGGGGAACACGTGGCCGAGGTGCGCGCCGCAACTGGCGCAGACATTCTCGGTGCGAACCATGCCGTGCGAACTGTCGACGATGTTACGGATCGCGCCTGGCACCGCTTCTTCCGAGAAGCTGGGCCAGCCGCAGCCGGCGTCGAACTTGGTGCCGGACTCGAACAGTTTGGCGCCGCAGCAGATGCAGTGATAGCTGCCGTCAGCCCAGTGCGCCTCGTACTTGCCGGTGAAGGGACGCTCGGTGGCGGCATGGCGGGTGACCTCGAAGGCGCCGCGCTCGGCGCCTTTTTCGGCGAGCAGCGCTTTCCATTCGGCGTCGGTTTTCTGGACGGGAGCGGTCATGATGAACAGCTGATTTCGATGGAGGAGGCCCAGTCGGGCGGGAAGCCGGCGTAGTCGTCGAAGCCGGCGTGGTCGTCAAATGGGGATTCGAGCAGCTTCAGCAAGGTCGCGACGCCGCTGTCGTCCTTGCGTTGCGCAGCTTCGATCGCCTGTTGGCCCAAGTGGTTCCGCAGCACGAATTTTGGATTGGACTTGAGCATCAGCGCCGCAGCCGGCGCTCGGGGAACCGAAGCATGGCGCTCCATGAACGACAGCAGCCAGGCGTCAAAGCCGGCAGCGTCGATGAACAGGTCGCGCACCGGCTGAACGTCTGCACCGGCCATGTGGTGTGAAAGCCGGCGCCAGAAGATGGTCCAGTCGGTCTGCTCCTGACGCAACACCGCGAGGAGGGCTTCCACGAAGGAGAGGTCGCCGTCCTGCGCATCGGGCAGGCCGAGCTTGGCGCGCATGCGGCCCAGGAACTCGCGCGGAAACACCTCCTGGTAGGACGCCAGCGCCGCCAATGCCGTTTCCTTCTCGCCGATCAGCGGCAGCAGCGCCTGGCCCAGGCAATACAGGTTCCAGTAGGCCACGCTGGGCTGCTGGTTGTAGGCATAGCGACCGCCGGTGTCGCTGTGGTTGCAGATGTGGCGCGGGTTGAAGCCGTCGAGGAACTGGAACGGCCCGTAGTCGATGGTGAGCCCCAGGATGCTCATGTTGTCGGTGTTCATCACGCCATGGCAGAAGCCCACCGCCTGCCATTGCGCCATCAGCGCCGCGGTGCGCTCGCTGACGGCTTCCAGGAACGCTGCATAGGCATTCCCGCCAAAGCGCCCGGTGAGCCTGCATTCAGGGTAGAAGCGATCGATCACGAAGTCGGCCAGCGTGCGCAATTCGTCGAGCCGGTCGTTGGCCCAGAAATGCTCGAAGTGACCGAAGCGGATGAAGGTGGGCGCGGTGCGCGTCACGACCGCGGCGGTTTCTATTTCCTCCCGGCGCACGCGTGCATCGGAGCCGGTCACGCAGAGGGCCCGCGTGGTCGGGATGCCGAGCCCATGCATGGCCTCGCTGCAGAGGAATTCGCGAATGCTGGAGCGCAGAACAGCGCGGCCGTCGCCCATGCGCGAATAGGGCGTCAGGCCGGCGCCCTTGAGCTGCACTTCGAAACCGGTCTCGGTCTGGCCGAGCATGATGGCCCGTCCATCGCCCAACTGCCCGGCCCACACGCCGAATTGATGCCCGCTGTAAACGCTGGCCAGCGGGGCCATGCCCGGCAGCAGGGCATTGCCGGTGAACACTTCCAGCGCCTCGGCCGAGGCGAACCAGTCGGGCTGCAGTCCGAGTTGCCGCGCCGCCGCACTGCTGCGTCCAACCCAGTACGGATCGGGCAGGGGCGTGGGTTGGAGGCGGGTGAAGAACTTCGGCGGCAGTGCTGCGAATTCATTGCGCCAACGCAGTCCGGAATCCTCAGCAACCATCGAATCTGAAGGGATATTCATGGGCGCAATTGTCCGTTCTTTCGAGTGGCGGGACGGCGCTACGGGCATTCCCCCAACCGGGCCGATGCCGCACTGCGCAATACTCCGCTGCCAATTTTTGTCGATTCAGGAATCAGGAGACCATCCCATGCTCGGTTTGATGCAAGACCAACCGCTGCTGATCTCGTCGCTGCTCGAGTTCGCAGACCGCCACCATCGCGACGCCGAGATCGTTTCGCGCCGCTTCGAAGGTGACATCCACCGCTACACCTGGGCCGACATGGCGGTGCGCGCCCGCAAGGTCGCCAACGCGCTCGACCAGGAAGGGCTGCTGTTCAGCGACCGCATCGCCACGCTGGCCTGGAACGGCTACCGGCACCTGGAGGCGTACTACGGCGTCAGTGGCTCGGGGCGCGTGTTGCACACCATCAACCCGAGGCTGCACCCGGACCAGATCGCATGGATCGCCAATCATGCCGAAGACCAGGTCCTGATGTTCGACCTGAGCTTCCTGCCGCTGGTGCAGGCGGTGCACGCGCGCTGCCCGACCATCAGGAAATACATCGCGTTGTGCGACGCCGACAAGCTCCCGGCGGACAGCAGCGTTCCCGGCCTGGTCAGCTACGAAGACTGGATCGCGCCGCATTCGAGCGACTACGCCTGGCCGAGCTTCGACGAGAACTCCGCCTCCAGCATGTGCTACACGAGCGGCACCACCGGCAACCCGAAGGCCGCGCTCTACAGCCATCGCTCCTCGGTGCTGCATGCCTACGCCGCGGCGCTGCCCGACGTGATGTGCCTGTCGGCACGTGACTCGGTGCTGCCAGTGGTGCCGATGTTCCACGTCAATGCCTGGGGCATTCCGTATTCGGCTGCGCTCACCGGCTGCAAGCTGGTGTTCCCGGGCGCCTCGCTCGACGGAAAGTCGGTTTTCGAACTCATCGAGAACGAGAAGGTCACCTTCGCGGCCGGGGTGCCGACCGTCTGGCAAATGATGCTCGGCCACATGCAGGCCAACAACCTTCGCTTCTCGACGTTGAAGCGCACGGTGATCGGCGGCTCGGCCTGCCCGCCGGCCATGATCAAGGCGTTCCAGGAGGTCTACGGCGTGGAAGTGCTGCACGCCTGGGGCATGACCGAGATGAGCCCGCTGGGCACGCTCTGCACGCTCAAGAACAAGCACCTGTCCCTGTCGCCCGACGAGCAGACCGCGATCCGCCTGAAGCAGGGCCGGGCGATCTTCGGCGTCGACATGAAGATCGTCGATGCCGACGGCAAGGAACTTCCGTGGGACGGCAAGGCCTACGGCGACCTGCTGGTGAAAGGCCCCTGGATCGTCAAGGAATACTTCAAGGGCGAGGGCGGCGATCCGCTGATCCCCGACGAGAACGGCCGTGGCTGGTTCCCGACCGGCGACGTGGCGACCATCGACGCCGACGGCTTCCTGCAGATCACCGACCGCAGCAAGGACGTGATCAAGTCCGGCGGCGAATGGATCAGCTCCATCGAGATCGAGAACATCGCCGTCGCGCATCCGGCGATCGCCATGGCCGCCTGCGTCGGCGTGTTCCACCCGAAGTGGGACGAGCGCCCGATCGTCACCGTGGTCAAGCGCCCCGGCCAGGAGGTCACGCGCGAGGAACTGCTGAAGTTCTACGAAGGCAAGACAGCCAAGTGGCAGATTCCCGACGACGTGGTGTTCCTGGAATCCATTCCGCTCGGCGCCACCGGCAAGATCCTGAAGACCAAGCTGCGCGAGCAGCTCAAGGGCTACAAGCTGCCGGGAGTCTGAACCCGGGGCGCACCCGGAGGCCCGGCGCAGCCGGTTCCGCGGTTGCCCACGTACAGGCATCCCTGCGCCCCGTGCTACCGCCCGGTAGCAATGCCTGTCGCCTGAGCGATAGAAACGGGCGTTTCGTGGGCGGGCTTACGGGCATTCCCTGTGCTTCGGCCTTGGAAAGCCCCGTACGCTCGCAACGACTTTTTCTGAACCCTTGTGGAGACTTTCGATGAAATTTGCCCTGAAATTCCTGGCCGGCACGGTCATGCTGGCCGCTGCAGCCGGCGCGTTTGCCCAAAAGGGTGAAACCGTCAAGATCGCGATGATCGAGGGCCTGTCGGGCCCGTTCGCCAACGTGGGCCAGAACCAGCTCAAGAGCTGGCAGTTCGTGGCGGAGAACCTGACCGCCGCCGAGAACCCGGCAGGCGTCAAGTTCGAGATCGTCGGCATGGACAGCAAGAGCTCCCCGCAAGAAGCGCTGAACCTGCTCAAGGCCGCCAGCGACCAGGGCTTCCGGTACATCACGCAGGGCAACGGCTCGAACGTCGGCGTGCCGCTGTCGGACGCCGTGGGCAAGGCCAACGACCGCAATCCCGGCAAGGAAGTCATCTACCTCAACTACGCCGCGGTCGATCCGATCCTGACCAACGAGAAGTGCAACTATTGGCACTTCCGCCTGGACGCCGACACGTCGATGAAGATGGAAGCCCTGACCAGCTTCATGAAGGACCAGCCCAACATCAAGAAGGTCTACCTGCTGAACCAGAACTACTCGCATGGCCAGCAGGTCGCGAAGTATTTCAAGGAAGGCCTGGCGCGCAAGCGTCCTGACGCGCAGATCGTCGGCGACGACCTGCACCCGCTGGGCCAGGTCAAGGACTTCGCGCCCTACGTCGCCAAGATCAAGCAGTCGGGCGCCGACACGCTGGTGACCGGCAACTGGGGCCAGGACATGACCCTGCTGATCAAGGCGCTGAACGATGCCGGCCTGAAGATTCCGGTCTACGCGTACTACGCCGGTGTGTCGGGCACGCCCACGGCGCTGGCTTCAGGCGGCGACCTGGACGTCTTCCAGATCGCATACAACCATTCGAACTACACGGGTCGGATGAACCAGCTGATGGTCGATTTCCAGAAGAAGTTCAATGACGACTTCTACACCTTCTCGGTCTACAACGGCCTGGTGGCGCTGAGCAATGCGATGGCCAAGGCCAAGTCGACCGATCCGGTCAAGGTGGCGGCGTCGCTCGAAGGCCTGAAGTTCAACGGCTTCAATGGCGAAAGCGAAATCCGCAAGACCGACCACCAGATGCAGCAAGGCCTCTGGATCTCCAAGTGGCAGAAGGTCGACGCCAAGAACAAGTACAACGTCGAGAAGACCGGCTACACCTTCGTGCCGGTGAAGTACCTGGAACCCTACGTCGCGAGCACCCCGACGTCCTGCCAGATGAAGCGTCCCAGCGCGGGCTGAAGCGCCGTGAACCAGAGCGCCGGCGGGTGATGCAAATCGCTCTCCGGCGTTTTTCATGGCTTCCCAATAACGAATCAGCGAGGGTGGCAGCAAATGGAATTCTTCGTTATCTCGCTCCTGAACGGGCTCAGCTACGGGCTGCTGCTTTTCATGTTGAGCTCCGGACTTACCTTGATCTTCAGCATGATGGGCGTGCTGAACTTCGCGCACACCAGCTTCTACATGCTGGGTGCCTATTTCGCATTCACGATCTCGGGCCTGGTCGGCTTCTGGCCGGCGCTGGTGATCGCGCCGCTGGTGGTGTTTGCGCTCGGCGCGGCGTTCGAGCGGTATTGCCTTCGCCGGGTGCACAAGTTCGGGCACGTGCCTGAATTGCTGGTCACCTTCGGCCTGTCGTACCTGATCCTCGAAGTGGTGCAACTGATCTGGGGTCGCTCGGTGGTGCCGTACGGCTTGCCGCGGCAGCTAGAGGGCCCGCTTTTCACCATCTTCGGCACGCAGTTCCCGAAGTCGAAGTCCTTCATCATGCTGGTCGCGGTGCTGATGCTGGTGTCGGTCTGGCTGCTGCTGACGCGCACGCGCATCGGGCTGGTGATCCAGGCGGCACTCAAGCACCCCGACATGGTCGAGGCGCTGGGCCACAACGTGCCACGCGTCTTCATGCTGGTGTTCGGTGGCGGCGCTGCGCTGGCAGGGCTGGCCGGTGTGATCGGCGGCAACACCTACGTGACCGAGCCGGCGATGGCCGGGGCCGTAGGCTCGATCGTGTTCGTCGTGGTGGTGGTGGGCGGCATGGGGTCGCTGGCGGGGGCGTTCCTGGCGTCGCTGCTCATCGGCGTGCTGCAGACCTTTGCCGTGGCGATGGACCAATCCATAGGCGGCGCGTTCCAGTCGCTGGGCATGGCGGTGACCGACCAGACCTTCGGCCATGAACTCCTGCAACTCAAGATCTCGCAGATCGCGCCGATCCTTCCGTACCTGTTCCTGGTGCTGATCCTGATATTCCGGCCCAAGGGCCTGCTCGGCACGCGGGAGGACTGACACATGGCCAACTCGAATTCCAAACGGGCCAAGCCCATGAACGCCGGCCGCGTCGCCGTCTGGTCGCTGTTCGCGGTCGCGATGATCGTCGCGCCGCTGGTCTTCCGCAGCAGCCTGGCGCTGACGATCCTGTCGCAGATGGGTTATCTCATCATCATCTGCCTCAGCTACAACATGATCTTCGGCCAAGGCGGCATGCTGAGCTTCGGCCATGCCGTGTACACCGGCATGGGCGCGTTCATCGCCATCCACGCAATGAACCTCGCCGCGGAGGGCAGCTTCAAGGTGCCGCTGGTGCTGATTCCGCTGGTGGGCGGCATCGGGGGCATGTTCTTCGCCATCCTGTTCGGCTTCGTGACCACCAAGAAGGCGGGCACGACCTTCGCGATGATCACCCTGGGCATCGGCGAACTCGTGGCCTCGATGGCGCTGATGTTCCCGGGCTTCTTCGGCGGCGAGGGCGGCGTGACGACCAACCGGACGTACGGCACGTTCATGGGCGCGACCTTCGGCCCGCAGATCCAGGTGTACTACCTGATCGCGGTCTACTGCTTCATCTGCACCGCGTTGATGTTCGCCTTCACCGGCACGCCGCTCGGCCGCATCCTGAACGCAGTGCGCGACAACCCGGAGCGGGTCGAATTCATTGGCTACAACACGCAGCGGGTGCGCTACTTCGCCTTCATCATCGCCGGCTTCTTCGCCGGCATCGGCGGGGGCTTGGCAGCCATCAACTTCGAGATCGTGAACGCGAGCGACAGCCTGAGCGGCGTGCGCTCGGGCGGCTACCTGCTGTTCACATTCCTGGGTGGCGCGACCTTCTTCTTCGGGCCGATCATCGGTGCGGTGCTGCTGGTGCTGGCCTCGGTGCTGCTGTCGGAACTCACCAAGGCCTGGCTGCTGTACCTGGGCCTGGTGTTCCTGCTGATGGTGATGTTCGCGCCGGGCGGCGTCGCCAGCCTGATCATGATGAACCTGCGGGTGGCCAAGTTCGGTCGCTTCAAGCCGTTCTGGCCACTGTACGTGGGGCTGATCGTGACGGGCGCTTTGCTGGTCGTCGGGGCCGCGGCGTTGGTGGAAATGGTCTACCACGTCCAGTTGAATGCGGCGCTCGGGCCGGAGGTTCATTTCGCCGGCCTGACGCTGGATACATCGAGCATGGGCAGCTGGCTTGGCGCGGCAGCGGTTGCGCTGGTCGGGCTGGGCCTGATGGAGATCGTCCGGCGCAAGTTCGCGCGCGCCTGGGGCGCCGCGCAGGAATACATCGAAGCAGAAATCAAGCGCATGGAGGCTGCATAAGCAGGGTACGGCACATGACCTACGCACTCGAACTCAAGAACTTGCGCAAGAGCTTTGGCAAGACCGACATCATTCGCGGCATCGACCTTTCGGTGAATGCGGGCGAACGCGTCGCGGTGATCGGTCCCAACGGGGCGGGCAAGTCGACGCTGTTCAACCTCATCAGCGGACGGCTGCATCCCAGTAGCGGCGAGGTGCTGCTGAACGGGCAGCGCATCGACGGCAAGACGCCATTCGAGATCAACCGGCTCGGCCTCTCGCGCAGCTTCCAGATCACCAACATCTTTCCGAAGCTGAGCGTCTTCGAGAACCTGCGCTGCGGCCTGCTGTGGCACACGGGGGCGCGCTACAGCTTCCTGCGCTTCCTGTCGAACCTCGACGACGCCAACGCGCGCACCGAGGAACTGGTGCGCCAGATCGGGCTGGAGCGCAAGCGCGACGTGCAGGCGGTGAACCTCACCTATGCCGAGCAGCGCGCGCTGGAGATCGGCGTGACGATCGCCGGCGGCGCCAACGTGATCCTGCTGGACGAACCGACGGCGGGGATGAGCAAGACCGAGACTTCCCACTTCATCGCGCTGATCAAGCACGTGACGGTCGGGAAGACCTTGCTGACAGTGGAGCACGACATGGGCGTGGTGTTCGGGCTGGCCGACAAGATCGCGGTGGTGGTCTACGGTGAAGTCATTGCCTTCGATACGCCGGCGGCGGTGCGCGCCAGCGCCAAGGTGCAGGAGGCCTATCTCGGCTCCTCGGTCGCGGATGCGCAAGGGGCAGGACACTGATCATGTTGAAACTCAACGACATCCACGCCTACTATGGCAAGAGCCACGTGCTGCACGGCGTTTCATTCGAGGTCGGCAAGGGCGAGATCGTCGCGCTGCTGGGCCGCAACGGCTCCGGCCGCTCGACCACCGCCAAGGCCATCATGGGCCTGGTGCATGCCGAGGGGCAGCTCGAATGGAAAGGCCAGGACATCCTGCGCAAGAAGGCCTACGAGGTGGCGCACCTGGGCCTTGGCTACGTGCCGGAGAACCGCGACATCTTCCCCAAGCTCACCGTCGCACAGAACCTGTTGCTCGGCCAGAAGGGCGCAGGGAAGGGCAGCCGCTGGACCTTCAAGGACATGTACGAGATGTTCCCGCGCCTCAAGGAGCGCGAGCACACCGAGGCCGGCGTGCTCTCCGGCGGCGAGCAGCAGATGCTGACGCTGTGCCGCACGCTCATGGGCGACCCCGACCTGATCATCATCGACGAGCCGACCGAGGGCCTGGCGCCCAAGATTGTCGAGTTGGTGGGGCAGTACTTGCAGACGCTCAAGAGCCGCGGCATCTCGGTGCTGCTGATCGAGCAGAAGCTCACCATCGCGATGCACATCTCGGACCGCGCATTGGTCATGGGACATGGCAGCATCGTGTTCGACGGCACGCCGGACAGCCTGCGCGCCGATGCCACCACCCGAAAAGAATGGCTCGAAGTCTGAAGGCGTGAATATTCCTACTGCGGACGCCGATCTCGGGCCTGCGGTGCTCACCGTACTGATGTACGGTTCCGCGCCGCAGACCCGACCTCGGCGCCCTCGCTACGGAATCTTCACACCTTCAGGGCCGGCGCCGTTTTAAGAGGATCATCCGGCGCTTGTCCCGGTAGCGACTAAGGCGAAATTCACTGGTCACCGGATACGCCTAGAATTTTAGAAAAAGAACACTCGTGCTATTTGGCAGCGGGTGAGTGCGTGGCTCGACAAGCGCGGGCTCGCGCTCCTTGGCCAACTCTTCGTTTTTTTACCTTCCCATTCAAAGGAACGCGCCATGACGGCTGAATACAAGGTGCTCGGCGAAATCGCCGTGATCACCATGACCAATCCCCCGGTCAACGGTCTCGGTTATTCGACCCGCGTCGGCATCACCGACGGCCTGAGCAAGGCCAACGACGATCCGGCCGTCAAGGCGATCATCATCACCGGCGCCGGCAAGGCGTTCTCGGGTGGGGCGGACATCAAGGAATTCGGCACCTCGAAGGCGCTGCAGGAGCCCAACCTGCTGAGCGTGATCCTCGCGCTGGAAGCCTCGCCGAAGCCGATCGTGGCTGCGATCCATTCCGTGGTGATGGGCGGCGGGCTCGAACTGGCCCTCGGCTGCCACTACCGCGTGGTGGCGCCGGGCACCAGCGTTGCGCTGCCGGAAGTCAAGCTGGGCCTGCTGCCTGGCGCCGGTGGCACGCAACGCCTGCCGCGCGTGCTGGGCGTCGAGACCGCCCTCAACATGATCGTCAGCGGCGAGCCGGTGAAGAGCGAACTGCTCGCGTCGGCGCCCGGCCAGAAGCTGTTCGACAAGTTGGCCGCCTCGGCCGAGTCGCTGTTCGACGAAGCCGTCGAATTCGCCAAGTCCGTCGCCGGCAAGCCCGCCGCTGAACTGCCGCTGGTGCGCAACCTGCCGTGCAAGCACCCGCAAGGCGATGCCTACTTCCAGTTCGCCAGGAACATGGTCACCGGCATGTCGAAGAACTACCCGGCGCCGCTCAAGTGCCTGGAGGCCGTGCGTGCCTCCACCACAATGAAGTTCAACGATGGCATGGCCGAGGAACGCCGCCTGTTCACGCAGTTGATGCTGTCGCCCGAATCGTCGGCGCTGCGCCACCTGTTCATGGCCGAGCGCGCAGCGAGCAAGATCCCTGACGTGGCGGACGACACGCCCAAGCGCGACATCAAGACGGTGGGCGTCATTGGCGCCGGCACCATGGGCGGCGGCATCTCGATGAACTTCCTGAACGCGGGCATCCCGGTCAAGATCCTCGAGATGAAGCAGGAAGCACTGGACCGCGGCATCGCGACCATCAAGAAGAACTACGAAGCGCAGGTCAAGAAGGGCAAGCTCAAGCAGGACAAGTACGACCAGCGCATGTCGCTGCTGTCGACCACGCTGAGCTACGACGACCTGAAGGACTGCGACCTGATCATCGAGGCCGTGTTCGAGGAACTCGGCGTCAAGGAAACCGTGTTCAAGAAGCTGGACGAAGTCGCCAAGCCCGGCGCCATCCTGGCCTCCAACACCTCGACGCTGGACGTCGACAAGATCGCCGCCTTCACCAAGCGTCCGCAGGACGTGGTCGGCATGCACTTCTTCAGCCCGGCCAACGTGATGAAGCTGCTGGAAGTCGTGCGCGGCAAGGAAACGGCCAAGGACGTGCTGGCCACCGTCATGGCCATCGCCAAGAAGATCAAGAAGACCGCAGTCGTGTCCGGCGTGTGCGACGGCTTCATCGGCAACCGCATGATCGAGCAGTACTCGCGCCAGGCCGGCTTCCTGCTGGACGAAGGCGCCACGCCGCAGCAAGTCGACAAGGCCATCGAGAAGTTCGGTTTTGCCATGGGTCCGTTCCGTATGGGCGACCTGGCCGGCAACGACATCGGCTGGGCGATCCGCAAGCGCCGCGCCACCGAGCGTGCCGACATGAAGTACAGCCGCACGGCCGACAAGCTCTGCGAACTGGGCCGCTTCGGCCAGAAGACCGGCGCAGGCTGGTACGACTACCAGGCCGGCAAGCGCGACGCGATCCCGAGCCAGGTCGTGCTGGACCTGATCGAAAAGCACCGCAAGGACGAAGGCATCACGCCGCGCAAGATCTCCGACGAAGAGATCGTGCAGCGCCTGGTGTACGCCCTCGTCAACGAGGGCGCCCGCATCCTGGAAGACGGCATCGCGAGCAAGTCCGGCGACATCGACATGGTGTACCTGACCGGCTATGGCTTCCCGATCTTCCGCGGTGGCCCGATGCACTACGCATCGCAGGCCGGCCTCTACAACGTGGCCGAGGCGATGAAGCGCTTTGCGAAGAACCCGCGTGACGACGGCAAGTTCTGGGAGCCGGCGGCGCTGATCCAGAAGCTGGTCGCCGAAGGCAAGAGCTTCAGCTAAACGACGGACGAGACCGCAACTGTGATCAAGAGAATCTTTCAAGTCCTGCTGCTGGCAGTTTTGTTGTTGGCGGCAGCGGTTGCGGTCAAGACGTGGCGCACGCCGTCACGCCAGCTGGCGGTGCGGCCTGTGGCCAAGCTGGACATCGATGCGCAGGCCGCCGCGAAGCGGCTGTCGGGTGCGATCCCGTTTCGTACCGTGTCGAGCCTGGACGACCCCAAGGGGAACAACGCCGAGTTCGACAAACTGCATGCCTATCTGGCCGAGAAGTTTCCCAAGCTTCACGCGAGCCTGAAGAAGGAAGTCATCGGCGACAAGGCCTTGCTCTATACGTGGCAGGGCAGCGACCCGGCACGCAAGCCGGTCGCGCTGATGGCGCACCAGGACATGGTGCCGATCGCGCCGGGCACCGAGAAGGCCTGGTCGGTCGAGCCGTTCAGCGGCGAGATCAAGGACGGCTACATCTGGGGCCGCGGCACGCTCGACAACAAGGGCAACCTGCTGGCGCAGATGGAAGCCATCGAATTGCTGATCGGCAAGGGCTTCAAGCCCAAGCAGACTATCTACCTGATCGCAGGGGATGACGAGGAAGTGACCGGCCTGCGCGGCGCGCTGCCGATCGCCGAGTTGCTGAAGTCGCGCGGGGTGGAACTCGACTGGGTGCTCGACGAGGGGCTCCTCGTGCTCGACGGCGTGCTGCCGGGCCTGGGCCAGCCGGCCGCCTTGATCGGCTTGGCCGAGAAGGGCTATGCGACCTTCTTCCTCACGCTCGACACGGCTCCCAGCCATTCCTCGATGCCGGCGCAACACACTGCCATCGGCGGCATGAGCAAGGCCCTGGCCAACCTGGAGGCGCACCAGATGCCCGGCGCCATCAAGGGCGTCGCGGGGGAGATGTTCGGCACGCTGGCGCCCGAGATGAGCGGCGTCAACCGCGTGATGCTGTCGAACCTCTGGCTCACCGCACCGCTGGTGCAGGGCCAGCTGGAAAAGTCGCCCAGCAGCAATGCCATGCTGCGCACGACGACGGCGCTGACCATCGTCCGCGCCGGCAACAAGGACAACGTGCTGCCCGGCCGTGCCGAGGCGGCGGTCAACTTCCGCGTGTTGCCGGGCGATACGCTGGCGAGCGTGGAAGCGCATCTGCGCAAGACGCTCGACAACGACGCGATCCAGATCAAGGCCTACCCGGGCAACTCGGAGCCATCGCCCGTCTCGCCGACCGACAGCACCGGCTACCGCACCATCGAACAGACGGTTCGCCAGGCCTTCCCTGACGCAGTGGTCGCGCCCGGCCTGATGACCGCCGCCACCGATTCGCGCCACATGAGCCTGATCAGCAAGTCGGTCTACCGCTTCTCGCCGTTCCGGATGAAGAGCGAGGACCTGGCGCGCTTCCACGGCACCAACGAACGGGTGTCGATCGCCAACTATGCCGAGATGATCGGCTTCTATCACCAGTTGCTGCTCAACACCGAGCAGCCACCCCTGTAATCGTTCCAACCATCGCTCAAAGGACATCGCCATGACCAGCGCCGTTATCGTCTCTACCGCCCGCACACCGCTTGCCAAGAGCTGGAAGGGTGCTTTCAACATGACGCACGGCGCCACGCTCGGCGGCCATGCGGTGCAACACGCCGTGCAGCGCGCCGGCATCGACCCGGCCTCGGTGGACGACGTGATCATGGGTTGCGCCACGCCCGAAGGCGCGACCGGTGGCAACATCGCGCGCCAGATCGCGCTGCGCGCCGGCCTGCCCATCACGACCTCGGGCATGACCATCAACCGCTTCTGCTCGTCGGGCCTGCAGACCATCGCGACCGCTGCGCAACGCATCATCGCGGGTGAAGGCGACGTCTACGTGGCTGGCGGTGTCGAAAGCATCTCCTGCGTGCAGAACGAAGCCAACCGCCACATGGGCACCGATCCGTGGCTGGTGAAGCACAAGCCGGAGATCTACTGGAACATGCTCCAGACCGCCGAGAACGTGGCGAAGCGCTACAACATCGGCCGCGAGGCGATGGACGAGTATGGTGCACGCAGCCAGCAGCGCGCCAGCGCCGCGCTCGAAGCCGGCCTGTTCAAGGCGGAGATCGCCCCGATGACCGTGCTGGCCGGCGTGGCCGATGCCCAATTGGGCCTGCGCACCAAGGAAGTCACCATCGAGAACGACGAAGGCATCCGCGCCGGCACCACCAAGGAAGGCATCAGCGGCATCCGGCCGGCGGTGCCGGGCGGCGTGATCTCGGCCGGCAATGCCAGCCAGTTCTCCGACGGTGGCGGCGCCTGCGTGCTGGTCGATGAGACGTACGCGCAGCAGAAGGGCCTGGCGCCGATCGGCCGCTTCCTCGGTTTCGCCGTGGCAGGTTGCGAACCCGATGAAATGGGCATCGGTCCGGTCTTCGCGATTCCGAAGGTGCTGAAGAAGCTGGGCCTCACGGTCAACGACATCGACCTGTGGGAACTGAACGAAGCATTCGCGGTGCAGGTGATCTACTGCCGTGACAAGCTGGGCATTCCCGATGACCGCCTGAACGTGAACGGCGGCGCGATTGCCGTCGGCCACCCCTACGGCGTGAGCGGCCAGCGCCTGACCGGCCACGCTCTCATCGAAGGCAAGCGCCGCGGCGCGAAGAAGGTCGTGGTCACGATGTGCATCGGCGGCGGCATGGGTGCTGCCGGCGTGTTCGAGGTCCTCTGACCATGGCGGGCGGTGACCATCCAGTCTCGCCCGACGCCTTCCTGGCGATGGGTCGCGAGGTGATCGCCTCGCAGCCCTTCAGCGTGCTGGTCGGCGCCGAGATGCATCAGCTCTCGCGCGGCCATATCGACCTTCAGCTCCCTATCACCGACAAGCTCAAGCAGCAGAACGGATTCGTGCACGGCGGGGTGCTGAGCTACCTTGCCGACAACGCGCTGACGTTTGCCGGCGGGACGGCGATGGCCGTGCCGGTCGTCACTTCCGAGTTCAAGATCAACTATGTGCGGCCGGCCATCGGCGAGCGCCTGATTGCGCGCGCCAGGGCGGTGCATGTGGGCAGCACACAGGCCGTTTGCACCTGCGAAATCTTCGTCGTGCAAGATGGCGAGGAAAAACTTTGCGCGCTGGCGCAAGGCACCATCGCCCGATTGCCCGACCCTTCACAGAAATCGACATGAGCCTCCGTTCCACCCTCGACTTCCTCCTCTACGACTGGCTGCAAGCCGAGTCGCTCAATCAGCGCGAGCGATTTGCCGATCACTCGCGCGAGACCTTCGACGCA
This sequence comes from Variovorax sp. dw_954, assembly GCF_018449755.1. Lineage (NCBI taxonomy): Bacteria > Pseudomonadati > Pseudomonadota > Betaproteobacteria > Burkholderiales > Comamonadaceae > Variovorax > Variovorax sp. dw_954. The sequence goes on from NZ_JAAVVD010000027.1 coordinate 56,809, forward strand.
GTGCTCGACACCTGCGAACGCATCGCGCGCGAGAAATACGCCCCGCACAACCGCACGGTCGACACGCAGGAGCCGCACTTCGACGGCGAAAAGGTGATCCTGCCGCAGGCCACGCATGACGCGCACAAGGCCTTCGTCGAGTCCGGGATGATGAGCGCCGCGCAGGACTACGAGATCGGCGGCATGCAGTTGCCGTTCACGCTGCAGGCGGCGGCCAACAGTTTCTTCGCGATGGCCTCAGTGAGCATCGGCTCGAACATGCTGACCAGCGGCAATGCGAACCTACTGCTGGTGCACGGTTCCGACATGCAGAAGGAAGTGTTTGCGAAGAACGAGTTCTCGGGCCGCTGGGCGGGGACGATGTGCCTGTCGGAGCCACAGGCCGGCTCGTCATTGAGCGACGTCGCGACGCGCGCGGTGCCCGATGGTGCGAACTTCGAAAGTGATCCGCTCGGCCCGCGCTACCGCCTGACCGGCAACAAGATGTGGATCTCCTCGGGCGACCATGAGCTGACCGAGAACATCGTGCACATCGTGCTGGCCAAGATCCCGGACGAGAACGGCAAGCTGGTGCCCGGCACGCGCGGCATCTCGCTGTTCATCGTGCCCAAGCGCATGGTCGACACCGAGGGCAATCTCACTGGCGAGCGCAACGATGTCGCGTTGGCCGGCCTCAATCACAAGCTCGGCTGGCGCGGCACCACCAACACCTTGCTGAACTTCGGCGAGGGCAAGTACCCCGTCGGCGGCAAGGCCGGTGCGGTGGGCTACCTTGTCGGCTCGCCCGGCAAGGGCCTGCACTGCATGTTCCACATGATGAACGAGGCGCGCATCAGCGTCGGCACCGCTGCGGTGATGCTCGGCATGGCTGGTTACTACGCTTCGCTGGAGTATGCGAAGAACCGCCCGCAGGGGCGCCCCGCGGGCCCGGCCGGCAAGGACTCGGCCAAGCCGCAGGTGCGCATCATCGAACACGCCGACGTGCGCCGCATGCTGCTCGCGCAGAAGTCGTATTGCGAAGGTTCGCTGGCCCTGTCGCTGTATTGCGCACGCCTGGTCGACGAGCAGAAGACCGGCACGCCGCAGGCCGCCGATGACGCGCGCCTCCTGCTGGAGGTGCTCACGCCCATCGCCAAGAGCTGGCCCAGCGAATGGTGTCTCGAAGCCAATTCGCTTGCGATCCAGATCCACGGCGGCTACGGCTACACGCGCGATTTCCCGGTGGAACAGTACTGGCGCGACAACCGTCTCAACATGATCCACGAGGGCACGCACGGCATCCAGGCGGCCGACCTGCTGGGCCGCAAGGTGTTGATGGAGGACGGCCGCGGCATGAAGTTGCTCGCGGCCCGCATGGCCGAGACGATGGGGCGTGCCGCCAAGGTGCCCGAGCTTGCCGCGCATGCAAAGGCGCTCGGCGAGGCCCTGCAGCGCGTCGGCACGGCCACGCAAGCGGCATGGTCGACCGGCGATCCGCGCTCGGCGCTGACCAATGCCGTGCCCTACATGCAGGCTTTCGGGCACACGGTGCTGGCCTGGATCTGGCTCGACGTGGCGGCGCGTGCGCTGGAACTCGATGCTGGCAAGGCATCGGCTGTGACGACCGGCAAGGCCAGCGCCGCGGCCTACTTCTTCAACTACGAGTTGCCAAAAATCGGCGCCTGGCTGAACGTGGTCGAAAGCCGCGATCCGACTTGCACCGACATGCCGGAAGAGGCATTCTGATGGCCGCCAATCCGCATGCCCGCATCGAGAACTGGATCTGGATCCTGATCTATGGCGGGCTGTTCCTGGTGATCCTCGGCATTGCCACCGCCCGCATCGACTCCTTCACCGGCTGGATGCTGGCCGTTCCCGGCGCCGTCGCTGCCGTGGTGGGCGTGGTCCTCATTTATGTTCGTTCCCGACTGAAAGACGACAAGCCATGATCAAGCACATCGTGATGTGGAAACTGCTCGACGCCACGCAGGCCGCGCGCTTCAAGGCCGAACTCGACACCTGCAAGGGGCTGGTGCCCGGCATGCGCGAGTTCGAGGTGGGAACGCGCACCGACGGCCTGGAAGCCAACCAGGACGTGGTGCTGAACTCGAGCTTCGACGACGCGGCGGCGCTGGAGGCCTACATCGTTCATCCGCACCACAAGAAGGTCTCGGCATTCCTGGGCACCCTGCGTGAATCGCGCGCGGTGCTCGACTACGAGATCTGATCGACCCCAAGACACTGGAGACCCACCACATGACACCTCGCACCGTTCAGAAACTGTTCGACCTCACGGGCAAGACCGCCCTCATCACCGGCGGCTCGCGCGGCCTGGGCTTGCAGATGGCGCATGCGCTCGGTGAAGCCGGCGCGAAGATCATGCTGAGTTCGCGCAAGGCCGAGGACCTGGAACAGGCCGCGGCCGAGCTGCAGGCCGCCGGCATCGACGCACGCTGGATCGCAGCCGATTGTTCGAAGGAAGAAGACACCCGCCGCCTGGCCGACGAGACGCTGGAGCGCATGGGCGCCATCGACATCCTGGTGAACAACGCCGGCGCCAGCTGGGGCGCGCCGGCCGAGGACCATCCGGTGGCGGCATGGGACAAGGTGATGAATCTCAACGTGCGCGGCTACTTCATCCTGGCGCAGCAGGTCGCCAACAAGTACATGATCCCGAAGAAGGCCGGCAAGATCATCAACATTGCGTCGATCGCCGGCCTGAACGGCAATCCGCCCGAGATGACCACGCTGGCCTACAACACCTCCAAGACGGCGGTGATCGGTTTCACCCACACGCTGGCCGCGGAATGGGGCAAGTACGGCATCAACGTCAATGCGATCTGCCCGGGCTTCTTCATGACCAAGATGGCGACGGGCCTGATCCAGTCGATCGGCGAGGAAAAGATGGCCAATGCCGCGCCGCTGCGCCGCCTGGGCGACGAGGAAGACCTGAAGGGCCTGACGCTGCTGTACGCGAGCGATGCCGGCAAGCACATCACCGGCCAGTGGATGGCGGTGGATGGCGGCGTGAGCGTGGTTCTCGGGGCAGCCTGACGTCATGTCGATCCCATTCGGCGTCGCGATTCCGTTCGTCGACCTCCTGGGCTTCACGCTCGAGCGTTTCGAGAACGGCGAGTCCGAGATGCACTACACGACGCAACCCGAGCACACCAACAGCTTTGCGGTGGCGCACGGCGGCGTCACCATGACCCTGCTCGACGTGACGATGGCCACCGCGGCGCGCAGCGTGCAGAACGACATGGGCGTGGTCACCATCGAGATGAAGACCACCTTCATGCAGGCGTCGCGCGGGCCCTTGATAGCCAAGGGGCGCCTGATGCATCGCACGGCCACCATGGCCTTCACCGAAGCCACGGTCTATGACGAGAAGGGCCGCGCTTGTTCCCATGCGACGGGCACCTTCAAATACGTGAAACGCCTTCCGGTCAGCGGCAGCGAAGTGCATGCACTGCAGCCGGTTTCAACAGACTAGTTTTTCCAAGAGACACCCCATGCCCATCAACAAGCAGATCCATCTCGACAATCGCCCCGAAGGCGAGGCCACGGCGAGCAACTTCAAGCTCGTGACCACCGAAACGCCGGCGCTGGCCGACAACCAGGTGCTGGTGCGCCACCATTTCATGAGCCTGGACCCCTACATGCGCGGTCGCATGAACGACTCCAAGAGCTACGCCGCCAGCCAATCCGTGGGCCACGTGTTCCAGGGCGGCACCGTGGGCGAGGTGATCGAGAGCAAGCATCCCAAGTACAAGGCGGGCGACAAGGTCGTTGGCTTCGGCGGCTGGCAGGAGTACAGCGTGGTCGATGCCTCGCAGCCCGGCGCGCTGAAGAAGGTCGACACCACGCACGTGCCGCTGTCGCATTACCTCGGGGCGGTCGGCATGCCGGGCGTGACGGCCTGGTATGGCCTGGTGAAGATCATCGCGCCCAAGGAAGGCGACACCGTCGTGATCACCGCCGCCAGCGGCGCGGTCGGCAGCGCCTTCGGTGCGCTGGCCAAGGCGCGTGGCTGCCGCGTGGTCGGCATCGCCGGCGGCCCCGACAAGTGCAAGTACGTGACCGATGAACTCGGCTTCGACGCCTGCATCGACTACCGCCAGCACCCCGATGTCAAGAGCATGAGCGCGGCGTTGAAGGAAGCCTGCCCCAAGGGCATCGATGGCTATTTCGAGAACGTCGGCGGCTACATCTTCGACGCGGTGCTGCTGCGCTGCAATGCCTTCGCGCGCGTCGCGCTGTGCGGCATGATCGCGGGCTACGATGGCGCGCCGATGCCGCTGGCCAACCCGGCGCTGATCCTCATCAACCGCCTGAAGATCGAAGGCTTCATCGTCAGCGAGCACATGGAAGTGTGGCCGGAGGCGCTCGCGGAACTGGGTGCGCTGGTGGGCTCCGGCAAGCTCAAGCCGCGCGAGTCGGTGGCGCAAGGCATCGAAGCCGCGCCTGAAGCGTTCCTGGGCCTGCTGAAAGGCAAGAACTTCGGCAAGCAACTCGTCAAGCTGATCTGACGCACAAGGAAGAACGATGGCCGACCTGATCCTGCACCACTACGCCACCTCGCCGTTCTCGGAGAAGGTGCGGCTCATCCTCGGCGCGAAGAAGCTGCCGTGGAAGTCGGTCTTCATCCCGCCGATCATGCCCAAGCCCGACGTGGAGGTGCTGACCGGCGGCTACCGCAAGACGCCGTTCCTGCAGATCGGCGCCGACATGTACTGCGACACCGCGCTGATCGCCGACGTGCTCGAGCACCTGCAACCCGAGCCGACGCTGTACCCCGAGCCCGAGAAAGGCCTGTCGCGCATCCTCGCGCAGTGGGCCGACAGCACGCTGTTCTGGGCCGCCATGGCCTGGAACCTGCAGCCAAAGGGCGCGGCCGAGGTGTTCTCCAAGGCGCCGCCCGAAGCCGCCAAGGCCTTCGGCGAGGACCGCGGCAAGATGAGCGCGGGCAACATGACGCGCCTGCGCCCGGCCGACGCCACGAGCGCCTACAAGTCGTACCTGCGCCGCCTGTCGGACATGTTCGACGACAAGCCCTTCATGCTGGGCGAGGCGCCGTGCATTGCCGACTTCGCGGCCTACCACCCGCTCTGGTACACGCGCCGCATCGACTCGGTACGCGGCATCCTCGACCTGACGCCGGGCGTGGTCGACTGGATGGAGCGCATGTACGCCATCGGCCACGGCGCGCCGGAGAAGTTCACTGCCGAGGAAGCCATCGCCGCGGCCAAGGCCACGCGGCCGAACACGCTTCTGACCGACAGCACCTTCCAGGACGACCACGGCATTGCGCTGGGCAGCGACGTCACGGTGCGCGCGGAGAGCTTCGGCCTCGAGGAGACAGCCGGCAAGCTGGTCGCGGCCACGCGCACGCACTACACGCTGGAGCGCAGCAACGAGCGTGTGGGCACGGTGCACGTGCACTTCCCGCGCATCGGGTACGTGCTGCGCAAGGCGGAAGGCTGACGCGCACGAGAGATCCCCTCAGGATCAGGCGCCATGAACCCTGGTTCCGTTCCCAGGCGGCGGGTGCTGCAGGCTGTGGCGGGCGGTGTTCTGGTCGCGCCCTTGGGCGTTGTTCCGTGGCGCGCCCGGGCCGCTTCATCGCCACTTGCGCGCGTTCGGCCCGGTGAACCGGGCTGGCCTTCGGACGAGGCCTGGCAACGGCTCGGCCAGCAGGTCGAAGGGGCGCTCATCAAGGTGCAAACGCCGCTGGACGCCTGTATGGCGACGCCGACGAGCGCGGCTTGCGCGCAGCTTTTCAAGGCCGTCAAGAACCCTTACTTCACCGGCGACGATGTCGCGCTGACCCAGACACTGGGTTGGGTCGATGCATGGACCTCGAAACCCAGTGTGTATGCGATGGCGGCGCGCACCACCCGGGACGTGGTTGCCGCCGTCGACTTCGCACGGCAGAACAGGCTGCGGCTGGTGGTGAAGGGCGGCGGCCACAGCTATCAGGGCACCTCGAATTGCGCCGATTCGCTGCTGGTGTGGACGCGCCGAATGAATGGCGTCCAGATGCACGACAGCTTCGTGCCCGCGGGTTGCGATGCCGTGCCGCGGCGCGCAGTGAGCATGGGAGCAGGCGCGCTCTGGGCCCATGCCTACGACGCGGTCACGACGCAGGCTGGCGGCTATGTGCAGGGGGGAGGGTGCACCACCGTCGGCGTGGCGGGTCTGGTGCAGAGCGGCGGCTTCGGCAGCTTTTCGAAGCGATACGGCACTGCCGCCGGCAGCCTGCTGGAGGCCGAGATCGTCACCGCCGATGGCGCCGTGCGCCTCGCCAACGCCTGCACCAACCCGGAGCTGTTCTGGGGGCTCAAGGGCGGGGGCGGCGGCAGCCTCGGCGTCGTGACAAGGGTGACCTTGCGCGTGCACGACCTGCCCGGGGAATTCGGCGCGGTGAACATGTCGGTCAAGGCGCTGTCGCCGCAGGCGTATCGGCGGCTGATCGGGCTCATGGTCGAACACTACGCGAAGAACCTCATGAACCCGCACTGGGGCGAGCAGATCCGCGTGCGGCCGGACAACGTCCTGCGCGTCTCGATGGTGTTCCAGGCTCTGAATCGCGGGCAGGCGCAGATGGCATGGCAGCCCTTCGTCGACGCGGTGGCGAGTGCGCCGGCGGACTTCTGGTTCGAGTCGGCGCCCTTCATCGCGTCGCTGTCGGCGCGCGAGTTCTGGTCGGCGACGACGTTCAAGAAGCTGGCGGGCGTGCTCGCGACAGACGACCGGCCCGGCGCGCCGAAGACCAACGTTTTCTGGCCCGGCGACCAGGGGCAGGCCGGCCAGTTTCTGCATGGCTACGACTCCGCCTGGCTGCCTGCATCGCTGCTGCGCGACGACCGGCGCGACGCCTTGTGCGATGCGTTGTTCGCGGCATCGCGACACACGGGCATCGGGCTGCACACGAACAAGGGATTGGCCGGCGCGCCGGCCGAGGCGATCGCGGCGGCCAGGGACACGGCCACGAATCCGCTGATGCTCGATGCCTTTGCGCTGGCCATCATGGGCGCGGAAGAGCAGCCGGCCTATCCTGGCGTCGCGGGCCATGAGCCTGATGTCGCGCGAGGCCGCCTGCGGGCGCAAGCCATCGCACGCGCCGTCGCCGAGCTGCGCAGGGTCGCGCCCAATGGCGGCGCCTATGTCTCGGAGAGCAACTACTTCGAGCCGGACTTCCAGCGCCAGTACTGGGGCACGAACTACCCGCGCCTGCAGGCAGTGAAGGCCCGCTACGACCCCGATGGCCTGTTCTTCGTCCACAACGGCGTGGGCAGCGAAGGCTGGAGCACCGACGGCTTCAACCGCACGGCTTGAGCGGGAGCGCCCGCACAAGCCACGGCGCATCTGGCGACTTGTCCGGAGCCTCCCAGGCCATCTCGTCGCCTGAACGACAGCCCGGACGCGCGCAACGGGGTCCAATAGCCGACGGACTTCATTCCTCAGTTTTCAGAGACATCACAGGACGGCATCCATGATTCAGGACTTCAAGGGCAAGACGGCAGTACTCACCGGCGCGGGCTCGGGCTTCGGGCTCGAATGCGCGCGCATCGGCGCGGCGCGGGGCATGAACCTCGTTCTCGTCGACGTGCAGCAGGACGCGCTCGATGCGGCGCAAGCAGAGATGGAAGCCGCCGGCGCGCAGGTGCTGGCACGCAAGGTCGACGTTTCGAACACCGCGCAGATGGAACAACTGGCCGCGGATGTGAAGGCACGTTTCGGCGCGCCGCATTTCGTCTTCAACAATGCCGGCGTCGGCGCCGGTGGCCTGGTGTGGGAGAACACCGTGGCCGACTGGGAATGGGTGCTCGGCGTCGACCTCTGGGGCGTGGTGCACGGCGTGCGCCTGTTCGTGCCGATGATGCTCGAGGCAGCGGCCAAGGATCCGGCCTACCGCGGCCACATCACCAACACCGCCAGCATGGCCGGCCTGTTGACGCCGCCGAACATGGGCATCTACAACGCGGCCAAGGCGGCCGTCGTGAGCCTGACCGAGACGATGTACCAGGACTTGACGCTGGTCACTGACCAGATCGGCGCCAGCCTGCTGTGCCCTTACTTCGTGCCCACCGGCATCACCAGGAGCGAGCGCAACCGGCCCGATGCGCCGACACAGGCCCAGCTCACCAAGAGCCAGCTCATCGGCCAGGCCATGAGCGACAAGGCGGTGAGCAGCGGCAAGGTGACGGCAGCAGAGGTCGCGAACAAGGTGTTCGACGCCATCAGCGCAAACCAGTTCTATGTGTTCAGCCACCCGAAGGCGCTCGGCAACGTCAAGAGTCGCATGGAGAACATCGTGTCGATCACCAACCCGGCCGACCCGTTCCTCGAGCGGCCCGAGATCGGCATTGCGTTGCGCGCGCAGCTCCGCACGCCCTGACACCGCGACGGGTGTTGTTGCAGGGCGGTTCCGCGGATTGGTGACAATCGAGCTTTACCCAGCGATCCGGCCCGGATCGACAGGAGTTGACTCATGGGATGCCCTTGGAAGCGCTGAAGACCCAGTGCCGCGGCTGCGCGCTGTTCGACACCGCCATCGGACCGTGCTGCATCGCGTGGAACGCGCAAGCGATCGTGGCGGTGCAACTGCCGGAAGCCAATCCCGCCTGCACCCGGGCGCGGCTGTTGCAGGGCACCGGCGCTCTGGAGGATGGCGAGCCGCCGCCGTTCGCGCAGGCAGCGATCGAGGGCGTGCAGGCCCTGATGCAGGGTAGCTCACGCGACTTGCGCGAAGTACCGCTCGACATGTCGGGCGTACCCGAGTTTCATCAGCGCGTGTACGCCATCGCCCGCCGTATCGGCCCTGGTCACACGCGCACCTATGGCGAGGTGGCGCAGGAACTGGGCGACAAGGGCCTGGCGCGGGCTGTCGGCCAGGCGCTGGGGCGCAATCCGTTCGCGCCCATCGTGCCGTGCCACCGCGTGCTCGCGGCCAATGGCAAGCCGGGCGGATTTTCCGGCGGCAGCGGCGTGCCGACCAAGCTGCGCATGCTGGCCATTGAGGGCACTTCGCCGAGCGGGTCGCTGGCGCTGTTCGACTAGCGTGCTGTGCCAGCTTGACGTTCGTGCGTCATGGAGCACCACAGCGATCCGGAGAAGGCGAGTGTGGCATCCGCGCCGATAGCAAACAGACGGCACCGCGTCGTGAGACTGATCGACTGTGTCTGGAACGCCATCCTGCTGATACCAGCCCTGTGGATCTTTGGGTCCACGCACCTTCGAGATCCCGGGGCTGCTTACCTCGTTATCGCAAGCGCGGCGTTCTTTGGCTTGCTTCGGGCGATCCTGGGGCTTCGAGTGTTCCTGGTGCTGACCTATGTACCGGCGCTGTTCGGTGTTCTGGCCGTGGGAGCCGATTGGCTACGCGATGTCAACCTTCTCGAGGCGGCCCTGATCCGGCCGGATCCACGCGAAGCATGGCCGGTCATCCAGCCTTATGTCGTGTGGATAGCCCTGGCCGCGCTCCTGTTCGCCACGCCGATCTGGGTGTTGTTCCGCACGCCATCCACCCGGACGGCGCGCCGGAAGCGGTCTTCGGCAACTCTCGCGGCCATCACCGTCGCCTTGGTCATGGTCGGCGCGGTCTTTCATCGCACTGTGCTGAGGGCGTGGCCGCTGAATGTCATTTCCGTGGCCGCCGCTTCTGCGATCGGCCGCGACGACTTCATCCCGACGGCATCGGCTTATGCGGCCACCAATCCGCGCTCGGCAACCGCGAACTGGGGCGCCTCGCGGTTGCCGGGCCTTCATCCGCAGAACGAGATATACATCCTCATCATCGGGGAATCGGTGCGTGCCGATCGGCTCGGCGCATGCGGCGGGCAAAAGCAGGTCGGCATCCAGCACGACGCGATCATCTATTGCGACGTGACGTCCGGCTCCAGCAGTACGCACACGTCGGTCCCTCTGCTCGTCTCGCGCGAAATGCCTGGCGGTGCATATCGGGTCAGCAAGGACGCAACCTTCATGAAGGCCTTCGAGGAGGCGGGGTTTCACACCTATTGGCTCGCTCTCCAGGAAAGAGGCATCGCCTGGCCTGACGCCGAAATCGACATGTTCCTGACAGCAAAGAGAACCGATCGGGAAAGCCTTCTGCCATCGCTCAGATCGGTGCTCGCGCAGAACGCGCCCAGGAAACTGATCGTGCTGCATGCCTACGGCGCACACTTTTCGTACTGTGATCGCTATGACCCGGCAACGGCTGCTTTCCAGGCAGATTGCTCGAAGCTTTCTGAATTCCCGGATGAATCCACGCTTCCGGATTTCCTGCGTGCCTATGACAACGCCGTCAATGAATCCCTCCGGTTCGTCGATGCCGTGATCTCGGAGGTGGCGCAGGCGGGCGGCTCTTCCTTCGTGATGTTCACGCCTGACCATGGCGAGAACCTGCTCGACGACGAGCGAAAGCTCTTTCAGCACGCGCTGAAAGATCCAACGCATTGGGACACGAGAGTCCCGGTCGTCATGTGGGCGAGCGACGAATGGCGCGCCGCCAACGCCGCGCGATGGGAACGGCTCCGCGCCAACCAAGGAGCGAAGGCGATGCATGCCGACCTGGTGCCCACGCTGCTCAACGCTGCGGCCATCAGGTATGTCGACGAGCGGCAGGTGGCTGTCGATCTCGGAGCGATGTCACCGGCTGCTGACAGAACCCGGTGGGTCATGCGACGCCTCGGTGAAAAGGTGGATGGCGATCGACTGCGCTGAGAACGGGCCGGCAAGCAGGACACGCAGCTGCGCGACTACTTCTCACAGTGATGGCCCATCGGGTTGGCGCGCGTCATGCGTTGACGCGCGAACTGTTCCTTTTCCTACCTGTCGCTGCCGCACGGCTGCACATGCTTTGCGCCTCTTTCTTTTTTGGGAGACGCCCATGTTGCAACCCTTCAGTCTGGACCCGAGCATGGTGTCCTTGATCGGCAAGACCTTCTATCCGACCGGCTATTCACTGGTGATGTTTCCCGATGGAGCCGATGCCAACGCGACCGGGGATCGCCTTTCCGCCGAGATGCCGGAGAGCAATGTATTCCTGCTCGAACCGGCCACGATCCTGCGGCAGATCACGCCGACCGTGGATGACGCTGACAATCCGCTGCCTTCCGCCGGTACGGAAGGCGCCACCGTGCGGGCCTACACGAAGCTGGCGCTCGAAGGCCACCACGGGCTGCTGGTCGAGACGCCGGATGCAGAGTCGGCGGAACGCATGATGCAGGTGGTCCGGCAGGTTCCGTATGCGATGGCTCAGCGCTACCGCGCGCTGGTCATCGAGGATCTCTAGAGTGAGGCTGGCTTAACGCGCTTCCCGCTGCACATCGGCGTCGAAACTCACGCCGGCCTGCGTGAGCCCTTGCCACGCCGGGTAGGTGGTCGCGAAGTCGCTCACGATGCGCTCGAGTGGCATGTCGTCGTATGCGCCGCGTTCTCCGACGTACTCCATGTGCCGCCGCCCTTCGCCGTCGAAAGGGTGGTAGAGCGAATCGGCTCGCCCATCCCATTCAAGCGGCAACAGGCCGAAGCGCTGGCACAACTCGACGTTGAACGCGGGTGTGGACTTGATCCAGGCACCCTGCAGCCACAGTTCGGCGTAGCCGTGCCAGATGAAGACGTCCGTCTGCATGGTCTCGCGCATGCGCTGCGTCGACAGGTGATTGCGTACGTCAGCGTAGCCGACCCGCGCGGGAATTCCGGCTGCCCGCGCAGCCGCCGCGAGGAGGGCGGCCTTGGGCACGCACCAGCCATACCCCTGTTCGATCACCTGGCTCGCCCGCATGCCTTGCAGGGACAAGTCGATGCGGTACGGATCGTAGCGGAAGCGATCGCGCACCGCGTAGTAAAGAGACACGGCGCGCTCGCGATCGTCGGCGCCCTGCGCGTGCGTGGCCGCGAAGTCGACGACGCTGGGGTGGTCACTGTCGATCAGCGCGGTCGCTGCGAGGGTCGCCCTGGTCGGGCCTGGAGTCGTGATTTGCATTCCCGATATTTACCAGAAGCCCGATCCATCGGTTCGACAGGCATCTGCATCCCCTGATTCGAGGGCGGGCAGACGCCACGACGTGAAGCGCATCCGGATAGGGCAATATCGAAGAGTGCCTATTCCAACTCGCCCCATGCCGTTGCCCGCGTCGCTGCAAGTCGCCTTGCCCCTGGTCATCCTCGCGTTCGGCCACACGCTTTCAAACCTCATTCGCACCTTGCCCGCCATCGCCACCGATGTCATGTCCGCCGACATCGGCACGACGACCGGCTACCTCGGTGTGCTCACCGGCGCCTACCATCTTTTCTTTGCGCTCGGGCAGATTCCGGCGGGCGTGATGCTGGACAGGCTGGGGGTCAGGACGGTGTCCCTGTCACTGTTCGCGATCACGGCGCTCGGCGCGATCGCCGGGGCGCTCGCGCAAGACGCCTTCGGTTTTTTCGCGGCCCAGGCTCTGTTGGGCATCGGCTGCTGCGGCATGCTGCTGTGCCCCTTCACCTTGGCCGCCAAGACCTTGCCGCCGGCACGCTTCGCGATGTGGTCGGGATTGATCCTGAGCATCGGCAACAGCGGCATGTTGTTGTCCGCCACGCCCATGGCATGGCTCATCGAGCATCACGGCTGGCGCGCCAGCTTCTGGGTTTCGGCTGCGATGGCGGTCGGCATCGGTGCGCTGGTTGCCCTGGTCGTGCCGGCCATGACAAAGCCAACGGCGACAGCGCCTTCGCTCAAGCTGAAGACGGAGTTCCAGGAGGTGCTGCGGATGACCGCTTCGCTTCCCATGCGCGGGCCGGTGCTGCTGGCCTTCACCTCACTGGCCGCCGCGCTCGCGGTGCGCGGCGTGTGGGGCGGCCCGTGGTTCATGGAGGTCCAGGGACTGACGCGGATCGAGGCCGGCAACGCCCTCATCCCGCTGACGCTCGCGTTGGCGATCGGGCCGCTGGTTGCAGGGGCCATCGACAGGGTGACCGGAGCCCGGCGTGCCTTGCTCGCGGGCAGCCACCTCGTGGCAGGCCTGCTGTTGCTCATCGTCGTTGCTGCAGCGCCGGGAGGCTGGCTGCAAGGCGGCTACGTGGGCTCGCCGTCATTCGATGCGTGGATCTTCTTTGCCTTCGGCTGCTGCATTTCGACGCAACCCCTGCTCTTCGCGATGGGTCAATCGTCGACGCCGAAGGAGAAGTCCGGCAAGGCTCTCGCGGCGCTGAACCTGATGTTCTTCTGCGGCACCGCCTTTCACCAACTCGTGAGCGGATGGATTGCGTCGACGCTCGGGCTGGTCACGGTGTTCTTCTATTTCGCCATGGCCTTGGCCGGGTCGACCTTGCTCTTTCTCCACTACACGCGCCGCCGGGCCTGAAGCACTGCTGTAGTCGGCCAATTTGTCAGCTGAGTCGCGCGGGACGCGCGCTTTGCGCCCATGTCCGGCCTGTTGCCAACTCGCTGGCAGCTGCATCTTCGTCGCTCGTGTGAGCAAGTTCCTACGAGGCGCCATGCGCGCGACTGACAGAGTGCGACGGGGGAGGGGAGAAAGCTTGAGGCTTGTTTTAGGAGCTGATCGAATGGCTTACATAGACGGGTTCGTCATCGCCGTCCCCACGGCCAACAAGGCCAGGTTCATCGAGCACGCGAACAAGGGTGACTCCGTCTTCCTGGAGCATGGCGCGACTCGCGTTCTCGAGTGTTGGGGGGATGACGTCAAGGCGGGCAAGCAAACCGATTTTCGGCGTGCAGTCCAGGCGAAGGACGATGAAACGGTCGTCTTCTCCTGGATCGAGTGGCCGGACAAGGCGACGCGCGACGCCGCGATGGACAAGGTCATGAAGGACCCGCGCCTCGATCCCAAGACCAACCCGATGCCCTTCGACGGCATGCGAATGATCTTCGGCGGGTTCACGCCCGTGGTGGACCTTGGCAACCCGCGCTGAGACACCGCCTCGTCAGGGACTTCGATGCGGCAAGTGCGCCCGTCAAGGCGATCGACGCAAGAACCTCTGGTGATCGCGTCGCGACAGAGGCCAGCGCAAGCCGATTGGAGGCGCCTTTGAACAAGGAATTGAAGCAATGGAACCGATGCAGCCCATGAAACCCATGAAACCGATGGAGGCCATGAAGCCGATGGCCCCGCCGGACAGCAGCTGGTGGCCGAAAGGGCTCAGCGACCCGTCGAGTAGCGGCCAGCAGGACGGCATGCGCTATGCATTCTTCCCGGCGCAAAGACGCCTGGCTGTGGAGCGCGATGGCCGCCTGGCGCAATACGAAACCGGCGACCATCGCATCACGGGCGTGTCGCAGACCGGCGGATCCGCCCCCGGCGGTGCCACGTTCACGAGCCAGAACGGGGAGGTCGACTTGTCGACGCTCAAGCGTGCAGATTGAAGTTCCAGCCGGGCACGCTGTTCGTCAGTGATCGAAATGAAAGGCCACCGTCGCCCGCGGTCCGACCCGCCGTGACGACACGCGATCGGCAAACTGCCGCAGCAGGAACCCGGCCAGCCTGCGCTCGCCGTCGCCCGAGTCGATGATTTCCTCGATCGTCGGGCGCACCTGCGGCAACTCCAGTGCATCGCCGTCATAGGACACACGCAGGTCGAGGTTGAACTCGTCGAACGAGGCTTCGATGACCAGCGGTCCGTTGGCGACACCGCTCGACGCCAGCGTCTCGATGGACTGGACCAGGTTGAACTTGGCACGCACGATCACGTCGCGGCGCGCGCCCCACACGCCGCCCTGCATCTCAAGGAAATCCTCCAGCGCCTCCGGATCAAGCCCTCCGGGTTGCACCGTCATCGACACCGTCTTGCGCAGCCCGATGCGAAACAGCAGGTTGAGCCCGAGCCCCACCAGCGTGCCGAACACCATCGCGTTGCCGAGCGAGGCGCGCAGCCCCGGTGGCAGCACCACCAGGAAGCCCGGGTAGATCTCCACCGCCAGTCCCATCACGATCGACAGCCCGATCACCAGCGTCTTGCGCGCATCGAGCAGGCGCGAGGTCATGATGACCAGCCCGTTCAGCACGATGAAGGTCGACGAGAACACCAGCGCCGCGCCCAGCACGGCGCGCGGCATCAGGTTGACCAGCAAGCCCAGCTTGGGCACAAAGGCCGCGACCAGCAGGATCGCCGCGATCGAGTAGCCCACGCGCCAGCTCGTCACGCCCGTGGCCGAGGCCAGACCCACCGCGCCGGTCGACGAGTTCATGCCATGTGCTCCGAGTGCACCCGCGACGACGTTCCCGAGTCCGTCGGCCATCACGCCGCCGCCGACCGTGCGCATGTCGGCCCGCACCCAGTTGGCCTGGTTGGCCTTCTGCGAAGTGGTCACGTTGCCGATGGTCTTCAACACCGCGGCGACGGCGCCCACCACGAAGGCCAGCAACAGGCTCGAGTGGAACGACCAGCCCGGATGCGACAGCCCCGGCAACGCCAGCAGTGGCGCGGCCGACACATGCGCCACCTCCACGCTGTCGAAGCGCCCCAGCGCCCAGGCCGCGAGGCAACCGGCCGTCAGCCCGATCAGCACGCAGTAAAGACGCAGCACGCCGCGCCCCCAGACGTTCAGCGCCACCATCAATCCCAGCGTCGCCAGCCCGAGCGTCATGTCGATGCCCGCGGGCACGCCGCCGGCATCGACAGAGGTACCGACAGCCGTGCGAAGGCCGACCACGCCCACGGAGATCCCCGACAGCAGCACCACCAGCCCCGTGATCTCGGGCGTGAACAGCTTGCGCAGGTGTGGCAGACCGCGCGCCAGGATCATCTCGACCAGCCCGGCCACGATCGTCATGCCGAACACCGCGGACAGCCCGCCATGCTGCGCGGCGAGCATCGAGGGCACCACGTACACCACGCTCGGCGCAGGCTGGCACAGGAAGCCGGAGCCGATCCGCCGGAAGCGCATCACCTGCAGCACGGTGCCCACGGCCATCGCAAGCAACGTGAAGCTGACCATCGTCGAAGCCACCTCGGGCGTCGCACCCGCGGCATGCGCCACCAGCACCGGATACACGAGGTAGATGAACATCAGGCCGACATGCTGAAGGCCACTGAGGACATTGACGCCGAGGGGCGGCTTGTCGTCGACCCCGTAGAGGAGGCCAGCAGGCTTGTGCGACATGCGGGGAGGTTCCAGGAGTCGGCGGTGGCGTGCATTCTGTCTGGATCGGCAAGATCGTGCAGGCGGGGCACTGGCAGGCTGTTGAAATACGATCCCGCAAAGCCTCCGCCGCGGCCCCGACTCGTCTATCAACAGCCTGTTGGAACCTCTTCACACCATCCAGGGAGCTTCGAACCGATGACCGACATCTGGCGCATGCCCGCTTCACGCGTAGCCGACCTGATCCGCCAGCGCAAGCTGTCGGCCATCGAGGCGGCGCAGGCTGCATTGGCGAGGCTCGATGCCGTCAACCCGAGGCTCAACGCGGTCGTCGACTGCCGGCCGGACGAGGTGCTGCGGCGCGCAGGGGCGATCGATGCCGCGCTCGCGCGGGGCGATGATCCCGGCGCATTGGCCGGCGTGCCGGTCACGGTCAAGGTCAACATCGACCAGGCCGGCTTTGCGACCACCAACGGCGTGACGCTGCAGAAGGACCTGATCGCCTCGACGAACAGCCCGGTGGTCGACAGCCTGTTGAAGGCCGGCGCGGTCATCGTCGGGCGCACCAATACGCCCGCATTCAGCTACCGCTGGTTCACCGGCAACAAGCTGCATGGCGCCACGCTCAACCCGCGCGATGCGGCGCTGACGCCGGGCGGCTCGTCGGGCGGTGCGGCATCGGCGGTGGCGGCGGGGATCGGCCACATCGCGCATGGCACGGACATCGCGGGCTCGATCCGTTACCCGGCGTATGCCTGCGGCGTGCATGGACTGCGGCCGACGCTGGGCCGCATCGCAGCGTTCAACGCGGCCTTGCCGGAGCGCAGCATCGGCGGCCAGATCACTGCCGTGTCCGGGCCGATCGCGCGCACGGTGCACGACCTGCGGCTGGGCCTGGCCGCCATGGCGGCGCCGGACGCGCGCGATCCGTGGTGGTGTCCCGCGCCCCTGGTCGGCCCGGCCGCGCCGCGCATCGTCGCGATGTGCCTGCGGCCGGACGGGCTGGACACGCAACCCGAGGTGTTGAAGGCCCTGCTCGATGCAGCTGATCGACTGCGTGACGCGGGCTGGACGGTCGACGAGGTCGATGCGCTGCCGCCGCTGCGTGATGCCGTCGAGAGCCAGGTCACGCTTTGGATGGGCGATGGCTACGAGGCCATGGTCAAGGCGGCGGAGCGCGAAGGGGACGCGGGCGCCACCACGGCGCTGGCTGGCCAGGCGCACATCGCGCGGGACATCTCTGCCGCGCAGCTTTCCGCTGCCCTGGTCAATCGCGCGACGATCACGCGGCAATGGCAGGTGTTCCTGGCGCGCTACCCGGTGGTACTGCTGCCGGTGTGCGCCGAATTGCCATTCACTGCCAACCTCGACCTGCAAGGCGACGAGGCTTATGCGCGCGTGTGGCAGTCGCAGTTGACGATGATCGGACTGCCGCTCACAGGCTTGCCCGCGCTGACCGTGTCGACCGGCATGGTCGGCAACTGCCCGGTCGGCGTACAGCTTGTCGCCGGGCGTTTCCGTGAAGACCTCTGCCTGGCCGCGGGCGAGGCGATCGAGGCGCGCGGAACGCCGCCGATGCCCGTGGTCGACCTGGTCGGCTGAAAGCGCCCCGGGCTCGCGCACGTGGCATTCCGGGTCTTCCTCGCGTCGCTGTTCGTCTCCAAGCTGGCCGACCAGATCCTGTTGTTCCTGGTGCCGCTGGTGGTGTTCCAGGTGACGCAGAGCGTCGCATGGTCGGGCTTCGCGTTTGCGGTGGAGGCCTTTCCGCGCTACCTGTCGTTTCCGGTGTGTGGCGCGCTGTGCGACCGCAAGTCGCCGTTCAGGTTGTTGCAGGCCAGCCAGGTACTGCGCGCGGGGATGTGCGTCGTCGGCGTGGTGGGCGACCTGTTGTGGGGCGGGATCGGCTGGCTCGTGGCTTTGTCGGCCGTGTGCGGTGTGCTGACCACGCAGGGGATGATGGCGCGCGAGGTGATGCTGCCGCAGATGGCCGTGCATGGCGAGCGCTTCGACCGGGTGCTGGCGTGGTCGCAGGCGGCGGACCAGGCGGGTTTCATGCTTGGGCCGATGCTGGCAGCCGCCTTGCTTGCCTTGTGGCCCTGGCAGGGCGTGGTGGGCGTGGCGGCGGCGCTGTTCCTGCTGGCCGACATCGCGACGGTGGCCTGGCGGCGGATCAGCGACTTGCGCCTGCGTGAACCCGAAGTCGAGGCCGGTCCGTTGTGGCGGCCGGTGCGGATTGCGCTCGGCCATGTGTGGCGGCTGCCCGGCCTGAAGCGGCTGGTGGTGTTGGCGGCCGGCGTGAACCTGATCGTCGGCGTGACGCTCGCGTCCTCGGCGGCCCTGGTGACCGGATTGCATGGGCGCTCCGCCGGCTACTACGCGGGGTTGCAGACGCTGGGCGCGCTGGCGACCATTGCCATCCTGCTGGTGATCGCTCGCGCTTCGATCCCGGTGAGGACGCTGGGCGTGATTGCGTTCGTGATGATGCTGGCCGGCGGCCTGCTGACCGGCGTGGCGCCCGACCACTGGTTCTACGCGGCGGGCTTCCTGCTGATCACCGGCTTCGACAAGATGTTCAACGTGTTCATCCGTGCGCGCCGGCAGAAGATCATTCCACCGGCGGATTACGGCAAGACGACCGGCGTGGTCGTGATGCTCAACAACCTGACGCAGCCGCTCGCGGGACTGCTGGTGGGCGCGTGTGCCGGGCCGCCGGAGACGGCGCGACTGATCGTGTGGCTGTCGTTGGCGATGGGTGCACTGGGGCTGGGGGCATTCCGGTCAGCGTCGTCGCCGGATCGCTGAGGGAGGGCACCCTCGCCGAACGCGTCAGCGAGCGGCGGCGCCCTGTTGCTGGGTGCCTTGATGCGGCGCGCGCGACTGCGTGGAACTGGCGAGCAGCCATGCAACTGCAGTCGTGGTGAGGATCTTCGTGATGGGGGAGAGGTTGTTCATTTCTTTTGGGTAGCGCGGATGACGGTGTCCGGATGGACAGCGCGAAGCTTAGGGGCGGTGCGTGTCGATGACATGACAGCAAAAGCCCCGTGGAAGTGCAGGCTTGAATCACAGGTGCAGGAAGTGGCCATGGCCACACCGCGAGCAAACGGCTCTGCAGGTGCAAGCTTTTCGCTGCCCTCGGGCAATCCGCCGTGTCGATTTTCGGTAGGCTCGTTCGTCGTGTGATTTGAGGGTCGTCCTCTGAATTTCCTGGAGTAACAAGCCATGGCTACCAACACCGTTCGCCTTCACCGCGTGCTGCGCACGTCGCCTGAAAAGGTCTACCGCGCCTTCACCGAACGCAGCGCCTTCGAGCGCTGGCTGCCGCCGTTCGGCTTCACCGGGCAGGTCCTTGGCATGGACGTCGTCGTCGGCGGCGCCTGGCGCATGTCGTTCACGAACTTCGGCACCGGGCACAAGCACTCCTTTGGCGGCAAGTACCTGGAACTCGTGCCGGGACAACGCATCGCGTACGACGCGACATTCGACGATCCCAACTTGCCGGGCACGATGAAGACCACGGTGACGCTGGCTGCCGTGTCCTGCGGCACGGAGGTTTCGATCGTGCAGGAAGGCATCCCCGAGATGATTCCCGTGGAGATGTGCTACCTGGGGTGGCAGGAGTCGCTGATCGCGCTGGCGCAGTTGGTGGAGCCGGATATTCCGGGATGAGAAGCAGGATTCTTTCGCCCGTCGTCGGGGCCGCTCGAAGCGGCCGTACGGTGCTGTTGTCGGCCCTCAGCAGCCGTTCAATGAGGGGGTCAGAATGCAGCCGCTCGACGCTGGTTGGGGCACTACTTCCGGTCCGCGAACGGAGTTCATTCGATCACCCGGGTTGCTTGCAACAGCAACGAATTCGGGAACGTCACGCCGATCGTGCGTGCTGTGCGATGGTTCAGCACCAGTTCGTAGGTGCTTGCCTGCTCGATGGGGATATTGGCCGGATCGGCACCTTTGAGGATGCGGTCGATCAGCCCGGCCGAGCGACGAAACAAGGCAAAGTAGTCCGTGCTGTAGCTCATGAGCTGGCCGGTGTCAGCGAACATGGTGGCAAAGGCGCAAGTCGCTGAGCGATATTTCAACGCCAGAGAGTCGAGTTGCTGCAGCCTGGGGCCCTGAATGAACCAGGCGTTCGCAACCATGAGAAACCAATGAATACCTTGCTTGGCCATGTTCTCAAACGCAAGTTCGAGCTCCTCGGGCGTATCGACCCTGATTCGAAGCAAGCCAATCCCCAACGCCTCTGCGGCCTCGGAGTATTGCAATACTGCCAATTGCGTCCCGGGCTGACCTTCCCGGTAAACGAGCAAACCCACCTTGTTCAGAGTCGGGACTGCCTCCTTCAGCAGTGCCAAACGCTTTGACGAGAGTTCGTACGTCTGGATGGAATATCCCGTTGCCCTGATGCCCGGGTGTGCGAGTGACTTAACCAATCCGCTGCCCACCGGGTCATTGCCAATTGCGAAGACGATCGGTGGCGGATCGGCGGATTCTGCTGCGGCTCTTGATGCAATGTCGGTCGCAGAAAAGAAGACATCGGGTTTGAACATCAGCAACTCGGTTGTAAGCGTTCGAATTTGAGCGGCATCTCCATCTGAGTAGCGGACATCAATGATCAGGTTGCGACCCTCGACCCAACCAAGCTCTTTCAAGCCCTCGTAAAGCGCTTCCACATATGGCTTTGCCTCCACCTGCGGAAGGATGGTCAGTACGGCCATGCGACGCTTCGAGCCATCCGCAAAAACGTAGGGCACTGTGCATGCGCTCGCGCATGCTGCGAGCAAGAGTCTTCGCGTTTGGCATGTCATTCGATTACCTCCGCAGGGGTGAACGACTTCGCTCGTTCTGCCCATCCGCATGGTGTACGACGAAACATAGTCCCGGCCTTTGATTTGGCCAAGATCTCGCATGGCCTTATCTCGCATGGCCTTATGGAACGCTTCCGGGGACAGTCGCCTGCAAGTTGGGCGAAGGGGCTGAGAAGACCGATCGTCCGAGGCCTCTGTCGCGCGCGGACCAGCGACAAGACGTGCAGTCCAAACGACGAGCCGAGCAGCAGTTTGCGACAATTGACCACAACGGTCCTTTGCAGACTTGGGCGGCGATCTTACGGCTGCGTCGAATGCGATGGGAGTGGCGTCGGCGGTGTCTTTGACAACCAGTCTCTTGTCGCAGTTGAGGCAAAGGTGGCGGTGACCGCACCCGAGTGCCGTAGACGGCCTCTGCCCCACGCCCCCCCCCGCCGGCATGAAGGAAAGCCCCAATAGAACGCATCTTGCAGTTTTTGACGTTCTAGGCATAGCATGCCCCGCGGACGAAACGCGCCCCGACGCGGTCCGCTGGAGATCGAATGGCGAACTCCAAAATCCAAAATCACTTGGAGACATACATGCTCAAGGCTGGTCGTCGTTCTGCCCTTTGTTCCGCACTGACTCTGGCATTTGCCACCACGTTCGCGCTGACCGCGACGCCGGCCTCCGCGCAGGAAAAGAAGAAGCTGGCTTTCATCGTCAACGCGTCTTCCGACTTCTGGAAGCTGGCCGAAGCCGGCGTCAAGAAGGCGCAGGCGGAGTTGCCCAAGTACGAGCTGCAGTTCAGGTATCCGGCGCAAGGCACCGCCGCGCTGCAGAACGCGTTGATGGATGACCTGGTCGCCGCCGGCACCAGCGCGATCATGATTTCCTCGGTCGATCCGAAGACATCGGTCGATGCCTTCAACCGCATCGCCAAGCAGGTCCCGCTCTTCACCACCGACAGCGACGCGCCGAACAGCAATCGCATCGCCTATCTCGGTTCATCCAACACCCTCGCTGGCGTGCAGGCCGGCGAGATCGCCGTGAAGGCCTTGCCCAAGGGCGCCAAGTGCATGGGCTTCGTCGGCTTCCTCGGTGCGGACAACGCCAAGGAGCGCATTGCCGGCTTCAAGAAGGCCGTCGCGGGCAAGGGCATCGAACTGGTCGACGTGCGCGGTGACGACGTCGACTTCGCCAAGGCGCGCAGCAATGTCGACGACGTGCTGGCGGCCAAGCCGGACATCAATTGCATGGTCGGCTTCTACTCCTACAACCCGCCGAAGATCTACGAGGCGCTGAAGGCCGCGAACAAGCTCGGCAAGATCACGGTGATCGCGTTCGACGAAGACCCGATCACGCTGGGCGCGGTCAAGGACGGCAGCTTTGCCGGCACGGTCGTGCAGCAGCCGTACGAATGGGGCTACCAGGGCATGAAGCTGATGGCCGCCTACCTGGAAGGCGACAAGTCCAAGATCCCGGCGGACAAGCTCATCATCGTGCCGACCAAGGTCATCGACAAGGCCAACGTCGATGCCTTCTCGGCCAACCTCAAGGCGACCCTGGGCAAGTAGCCAGCGTGTGCGGCAAGCCGGTGCGGGGAGGCACACACTGACCGAACCGTTTCTTCGACTCGCCGGCATCACCAAGTCCTATCCCGGCGTGACGGCGCTCGACCGCGTCTCGCTGGAGGTCTCCCGCGGCGAGGTCATCGGCCTGGTCGGTGAAAACGGCGCCGGCAAGTCGACGCTGATGAAGATCCTCGGCGGCGTAGTCGCGCCGTCGTCCGGCGACATCCATGTCGATGCAGACAGGTTCGATGCCTTGTCGGTCGCCCACGCAATCGACGCCGGCATTGCCTTCGTGCATCAGGAACTGAACCTCTTCGAGAACCTCGATGCGGCGGCCAACGTGTTCATCGGTCGCGAGCCCCTGTATGGCGGCTTTCTCAAGCTGGTCGACCGCAGGAAGCTGCATGACCAGACCCGTCCGTTCCTCGATGCGCTGGGCGTGGACTTCACGCCGGACTCGCCAGTGTCGGAGCTGTCGATCGCGCAACGCCAGTTGCTGGAGATCGCCAAGGCCCTGTCCTTGAACTCGCGCCTGGTGATCATGGACGAGCCGACCTCCAGCCTGACGCTGTCCGAGACCGACCGATTGATGCGGGTCATCGCCGACCTGAAGGCCAACGGTGTCAGCGTCATCTTCATCTCGCATCGCTTGAACGAACTGTGCGAATGCGCGGACCGCGTCGTGGTGCTGCGCGACGGCAAGAACGTCGGCGAACTGGCGCGCGAGCAGATCTCGCACGCGGCCATGATCCGCATGATGATCGGCCGCGACCTCAAGGCGCTCTACCTGCCGCCTGCGTCACCGCCGGGAGACGGGGTGCTGGAGATCGATGCGGCGCAGACCCGCACCTGGCCCGGACGACCGGTTTCGCTGACACTGCGGCGCGGGGAGATCCTGGGGATGGCTGGCTTGATCGGCGCCGGCCGGACCGAGCTGGCGCGCGCTCTCTCGGGCATCGACACGCTCATCGGCGGCGCGTTGACGCTCGATGGCGAGAAGGTCGAGTTCGCGACACCGCGAGACGCGATCGAGCGCGGCGTCTTCCTCGTCCCCGAAGACCGCAAGCAATGCGGCCTTCTGCTGGCGGATTCGATCTGCGAGAACATCCTGCTGCCCAACCTGCATCGAAGTTCGAAGGGTGGGCTGGTACAGGAGGCGCAGGCGCTCGCGATGGCCGAGCGGCAGAAGGAGCGGCTCGGCATTCGCGCCGCGAGTGTCCGCGTGCATGCCGGGACGCTGTCGGGCGGCAATCAACAGAAGGTCGTGCTGGCCAAGTGGCTGACGATGAACCCGCGGGTGCTGATCTGCGACGAGCCCACGCGCGGCGTCGACGTCGGCGCCAAGAGCGAGATCTACCGGATGCTGCGCGACCTGGCCGACGCTGGCGTCGCCGTCCTGATGATCTCCAGCGACATGGAAGAAGTGATCGGCGTCAGCGACCGCATCGCGGTGATGCACGAGGGCGCCATCAGCGGCTTCCTCGAGCGAAGCGAATTCAGCGAGCACGAGATCCTCCGGCTCGCGGTCGGCAAGACGGTCCACTGAGACTTGCACAGATGCTCAAAAAAGACATAGGCCTGCTGATCCTCATCCTCGTCGTCGGCACCGTCGTCGCGATCATCAATCCGCTGTTCATCTCGCCGATCAATATCGCCAACACCGCGAATCTCGTGGGCCTGTTCGGCATCTTCGCGATCGGGCAGGCCTTTGTCATCATCACCGGCGGGATCGAGCTGTCGGTGGGTTCGATCATTGCGCTGCTGGGCGTGCTGTTCGTCGACCTGATGGTGAACCACGGCCTCGCCTGGCCGGTGGCGCTGGGACTGATGCTGGTGCTTGGGGCCGTGATGGGGCTCGCGCATGGCCTGCTGATCACCAGGCTCCACCTGCAGCCTTTCATCGTCACGCTGTGCGGCCTGTTGATCTACCGCGGCGCGGCGCGCTACTACACCGCCGACGGGACAGCGGGCTTTGCCTTCGGGGACAGTTTTCCGACGCTCGAATGGCTGACCACCGGCCGGACGCTCGGCATACCGCACTCGATGTTCGCGTTCGTCGTGATCGCAGTCGTCATGTGGGTCGTGCTGCACCGCTCGGTGTTCGGGCGCTACCTGTTCGCCGTCGGCAAGAACGAGGAGGCGGCACGCTATTCGGGCGTGCCCACGAACAAGGTGATCGTCGCGTCGTACGTGATCTGCGGCGTGCTCACGGCCATCTCGGCCATCTTCTTCGCGATGTACACGCGCTCGATATCGCCTTCGTCGCACGGCAATTTCTACGAGCTCTACGCGATTGCAGCGTCGGTGCTGGGCGGTTTCTCGCTGCGCGGCGGCGAGGGTTCGATCGTCGGCGTCGTGCTCGGCTCGATCCTGCTGCAGATCCTGCAGAACCTGGTCAACCTGCTGGGCATTCCGAGTTCGCTGAACTTCGCGGTAATGGGCTCGGTGATCCTGATCGGGGTGCTGGCGGATACGCAGTTCGCGGAGTATCGCAAGCGCAAGGCTGCCGCGAAGGGGGCTGCGGGTCGAGAGTCATGATCGGTGTGACGACGACTTCCTTCCATCTCGGATTTGGGGCAGCATCCGCGACCATGGCCAGCATCAAGCTGCAGAAGCGGGCAGATGATTTCTTTGATGAGGGCTGGGTGTGACCAGTCAGAGGACCGTCAGGCTCTCAGGCCTATCGTCGATGAGCCTTGACTGCGGTCAAAGCTGGATGCAATGTTTGGGCTGGCGTCCTGCGCATTGAGTTGTTATCGGGGTGCCGATCTTCGCCGACACTGTCGACTCCGCCGACAGCTTCCTGAGTCAACGCGGCTCGTCCGTTGGAGGAAAAACATGGCACGTGCACAAAAAATCATGGTGATTCGCCATGGCGAAAAGCCTCAAGGCGCCGTACCGCCTTACGGAGTGACGACTGATGGCGTGCAGGATGTGAATTCCTTGCTGGTGACGGGATGGACCCGCGCCGGTGCGCTCGCAGTCCTTTTTGCACCGAGCCGTGGGTCGCTGCAAAGCCAGGAACTCGCGCAGCCACAAGCTGTCTTTGCGGCATCCGAAGATGCGGGCACGTCGAGCAAAAGACCATTCGAGACGGTCAGCGTCGTCGCCCAAAAGCTCTCGCTCGACATCAATGCGACTTACGCTGTCGGCCAGGAGACCCAGGTGGCGACCGCTGCGACGTCATGCGATGGCGTCGTGCTGATCGGTTGGGAGCACAAGCACATTCCGCTGATCGCCAACGCAATACTCGGCGACACGAGTGCGCCGCAAAAGTGGCCCGGAGAACGGTTCGACATGGTTTGGGTGTTCGATCTTGACGCGACCAGCGGCGCCTATCGATTCAGCCAGGTGCCCGAACTCCTGCTGCCCGGTGACAGCGCCGAACCGATCCCGTCTGTTGCCTGAGAGCGAGCGCTATGAATGCCCGTACAGGTGCCAGCGAAGACGCGACCGGCATCGCCTATCGCTTCGGGACACCGGTGATGCGCAGGATGTGCTGTTCCCTGAATTCGAAGTCCGGGACATCCAGGTCGGGCATCCGCAGCAATTGCGGGTCCTGGTCTGCGTACTGCTTGATCGCGCGGCCGGCGTAGTCCCATTCGCCGAAGCGGCACGGGTCGTAATAGCCGCCTTGCCACGGGCGCGCGGGTGCATAACGGTCCGCGCCGTTGGGTGAGTGTTCGACCTCGCATCCGTCGCTCGGGTTCACCAGGGAGTAGACGAAGAACGATGGACGCCCGGCCGGCATGGGGCGCTGGTTCCAGGTATGGATGGTCTGCGTCCGGAGGTCATCGAGGATCGCATCGGTGGTTCGCAAGAGGGCCAGCGGTGTGCCCTGGAAGGTGTAGAACTTCGGGCTACCCGCAGGCACCTTCTCCAGGTCGATGTCGAGATAGGGCGGCGCCTTGCGTTCCAGCCCGGTCATCCAGTGCACGCAAGCCAGCCAGGCGGCCGTGGCGAGCAGGGCGGCGATTGCGAGGAGGATGCGGCGCAGGATCACTTCGTAGCGGGGAAGTCGGCGACAGGACGAAGTCTGCCGGACTGGATCGGGACCCGGGTCCGTGAAAGGAATGGTCGCACACTGGCCGTCATCGTGCGCTCGCAGGCGTAAGCGATGTGTTCAGGAAGCATCGAGCTCCGACGGCGCATGCGCTTGCCCATCGCCGCGCCGGGGCAGTACCTGAAGGCGGTCGCTATGGGGCATGTTCGTTACTTCGGTGTCCCGTTACCCGTTGCCAACGTCCCACTCCTGACGCGCAGTGCTGCGCCGCCGCCTTCAGCCGATTGGAGCCCGCAGAAAGCCCGGCCCGCCGTCATGCAACGGCATACGCCCTTGCCCCGGACGTGCGCCGGCCGGATACTGCCCCCGCACACGGAGGACAACCGCGAATGGCGAATGGCGGATTGCCGCGCCTGCACCTGGTCTCCAGCCAGCTCCCGGTGCAGGAGCGATTCGAGCGTTGGCAGCAGAGCCTGGGCGGCACGTTCAACGTGTCTGTCCCCGAGGGCGCGCGGCCGGAGGAAAGCGCCTACGACGTCTCGATCTGGCAGTTCGGCAGCGTGCTGCTGAGCGACAGCGTCTTCGGCCCGCGCTCGCAGACCCGCACGCTGCGCAACGCGCGCGCCGACCAGCTCGACCACTACCGCGTGATCCTGCAGACCGAGGGCGAACTGCGCCTGGAAGCCGACGGTCGCCGATTCAAGATCGAGGCGGGCGAACTGGTGCTGTCGGACATGTCGCGCGAGGAGCGCTACGAGACCACGCGCGGTGCCAACGTCGTCATGTTCATTCCGCGCGAGATGCTCGACGAGGCGCTGCCGCGCAGCTTCGACCTGCACGGCGCGCAACCGGGCGGCGCCACGGCTCGCATGATGGCCGACCACCTGCGCGCGCTGGCCCGTGTGGCTGCACAACTCCAACCGCAGGAGACGGCGGCGCTCGCACGCGCCACGGTCAACCTGCTGGCCGCGAGCCTGGTGCCTTCGGCGCAGACGCTCGACCATGCGCGCCCCACGATCGAGGGCAATCTGTTGCGCCAGGCCTGCCGCTACGTGGACCTCCACCTCAGCGAGCCAGACCTCTCGGCCGAGGCGCTATGCGGCTTCTTCAAGGTGTCGCGCTCCACGATCTACCGGCTGTTCGAGCCCCTGGGCGGTGTGGCGCACTACGTGAAGGAACGGCGGCTCGCACGCATCCATGCGGTGCTGTCGTCATCGACGCAGCGGCAGTACCTCGGGCGCATCGCGGAGGACCACGGCTTCAAGAGCACCACGCACTTCAGCCGCGCCTTCAGGGAGCAGTACGGCTACAGCCCCAACGAGGTGCGCCAGCGCGGGCTGCTGGCGGCAAGCGAGCCCGCCCCCCTCGCAAGCGCAGGCCAGGCCGCCTTCGACAAGTGGCTCCGCTCGCTCCGCGACTGACACGACTTTGCAATCAAGCGCAGGACAAGGCGGAGCGCCGCAGACAGTGCTGTAGCACGGCAAGGCGCTCCAACGCCGTGATGCGCTTGATTGCAAAGTCGTATGAGACGCACGGGCAAGAACTGACACGCACCGTTGAGACGCCTTGCACATGGATTCCTAGAATTTCCCCATCCTTTTCACACGGTGCTCTTCCATGACTCTGGCGTGTCCATCCCCACTTCCCCACATGCGCTTCGATTCGCGGGCGACGTCGGCGCGGGCAGCGCTGGACTACTGGCGCGGTTCGCTTTCGCGGAGCTGGGACATGCAGCTGGCCGACGACGCGGACCCGGCGCACTTCCATGCGGACGTGACGATGTGGCGCATGTCCGAGCTGATCGTCGGCGCCGCCACCTTCGGGCCGACGCAGACCCGCATGCGGCGCGAGCGCAACATCCAGTCCGACCAGTTGGACCACTACCGCCTGCTGCTGTTGCATGGCGGCGCGTTCCACTGCGACGCGGCAGGGCGGCGCGTGTCGCTTGCGCCGGGGCGCTTCCTCATCACCGACATGGCCCTGCCCGAGGAGAGCGAGTCGGCGTGTTCCAGCTCGGTTCTCTACATTCCGCGCGACACGCTCGACGCCGCCTTGCCGCAGCCGATGCGGCTGCACGGGCTTTCTCCGGACAACGCCTGCGCGCACCTGCTGTCGGACCACCTCGCGGCGCTGCTGCATGGCCTGCCCGACACCGCGCCGCAAGAACTTCCGGCGCTGTCCGCAGCAACGGTGGGCCTGGTGGCCGCCAGCCTGGCGCCGACCTTCATCGACCCGCTGACGACGGGTGTAGCGGTCGACGGCGCGCTGCTGCGTCGCGCACGCCGCCACATCGAGGACCATCTGGCCGACACCGAACTGGCCGCGGTCCACCTGTGCATGCTGCTGCGCGTGTCGCGCTCGACGTTGTATCGCCTGTTCGAGCCGCTCGGCGGCGTGTCGCAATACATCAAGGAACGGCGGCTGGCGCGCGTGCACCAGATCCTGGCGCAGTCCTGCGACCGCCAGCCGATCGCGCGGCTGGCCGAAGACCACGGATTCAAGAGCGCGGCGCATTTCAGCAAGGCCTTCCGTGCCCAGTTCGGGTACAGCCCGCGCGAAGTGCCGCGCGCGGTTGAACCGGCCCGCCTGCCTTCTGGTGGCAACGCTGAAGAGCGTTTCGACCGCTGGCTCAATTCCCTTTGCCACTGAACCGCTGGTTGCTTCGGCGGCCTTGCTTTTCCGATTTGCGGCGGGCCCCTGCAACCTCCGGATGGCGGCGGAACACGCCCGGCACCCGGTCGCTGCCGATGCCGCCGACCAGGGCCGGGACATGCAGCAAGACTCACCCGGTCACGCCGCGTCGCCTTCGAATTCGGAGCGCGCCACCTTCAGCGATGGCCCGAGCAGCACCACGCCCCAGCGTCGGCCGAAGCGGCGTAGCGCGGCGCGGTCCACGGACTTGCCATCGAGCAGCGCGGCCACTTCGCCAAAGAACCGCACGGCGTCTATACCGGGTTCGATGATGACTTGCTGCCGCGCACCCGTGCCCGTCACGTTGACGAAGGCCCGCGCCGCGCCTGCAGGCACGCGCACCAGGTCGCCGCGCCGCGCGACGAAGCGCCTGCCGTCGACCTCGAAGAGGTAGCGGCCGGTCACGATCTCGAAGGTCTCGGACTCGGCGCGCCGGTACAGCGGCGGGCCGAAGCCCGCGGCGTTCGTGGTCTCGATCACCGTGGACTGGGCCTTCTCGGGCTCGAACGGAAAGCGCACGCGGACGGTGAGCCCGAGTGCGGGAATGCGGATGATCGGCTCCTCCCGCTTCGGCCGCGCCGTGCTGACGATCACCTCGACGGGCACCTCAGGAACCCACGCTCACGTCGGTGCCGGCCGGCCAGACGAACACGCTGTGCGTCGGCGCATTGCCGCGCACGGTGATGCGCTGGTTCAGCGTGCGGCCGGCGAGCGTGGCCTGCACGTCGTAGCGGCCCGGTTGCAGGCGCGCCACCGGGAACGGGCCCTGCGACACCACGTCGGTCATGACGGCGAAGGGTTGCCAGCGGTCGCGCCGGGCCGGCTGGAGGAGGGGAGCGGGAACGGGATTCATGTCGAGATTCCTTCGGTGACGGGCAGTGCCCGCGGGTTGGGTTGGAAAGGTGTGCCGCACGCTTGCAAGTGCATTCGATGCGGTGAGAAATGTTAGGAATCGACACGACCTGCGTGTGGCCGCGGCATCCCAATTCATGCCCCAGCGTTTCATGCGGCCGGCATCACGAAGTACACGGAGACGCAGAGGCACGAATTGGGATGCACGCGCCACTTCGCATCGACCGTCGCTCCTAAATTCAACGGCATACGTCGGCGACGTATTCATCCATTCATCACCCACCAACGAGGACCCCGAAATGAACCTGCCGAAGAACCACATCAAGGCCTTTGCCTTTGGCGCCTTGTGCGTCGCATCCCTGAGCGCCTGTGCTGCGGCCTATGGCCTGTCGCATCCCAACTTCCAGCAAGCCGAGAACGCGATGCAGGCCGCCATCAACCACATCCGATCGGCGCAGGATGTGAACGGCCCGACCTTCGGCGGCCACGCAGGCCGTGCGATCGAACTCCTCCAGCAGGCACAGACCGAGATCTCGATCGCCGACGAGTTCCACCAGGGCCGTCGCTGGTAGGGACGAGGCATCGCACACATGGCCGTCGTGATGCGGGCCGCCGCGGTGGTAGCGATGGTCGTCCATGCGGTGGCGCTGCCCGAGCGCTATTGACGCGGCCTGCAGCACCTACGCCTTCACGCTGGTGGTCACGTGCGCGGCCAGCGGCGAGCATTCGGTGCTGCTGCTGTCCGCGAGGTTGTGGGAGACGCTGCGGGGCGGCGTGCTCGGGCTTTTCGCTTCCAGTTTCTGCTTTCCGTTGCGGGCGCTGCCGGGGCTCGCGAAAGACTCATCGATCGAAAAAACACCATGAGCTACTTCATCCTCGTCACCATCCTGATGTTCCTTGCTCCGGCGGCATGCGTCGCCTTCCCGGTGATCGCGCACCATGCGGCGCTGGACTGGGCGCTTGCGCTGCGCTGGTTCGCGTTCTGGATAGTCGGTGCGCGACTCGGCAGCGCCGGCCTGCGGCAGATGCTGAACCCGGCGTTCACCGCGCGCCACATCCTGGGCATCGAGGGCGGCGAGGCGCTGATCCTGGTGCGCGAACTCGGCTTCGCCAACACGGCCTTCGGCGCCATCGGCATCCTGAGCCTGTGGTGGCCTGCATGGGCCGCGCCCGCTGCATTCGCGGGTGTCGTGTTCCTCGGCCTGGCCGGCGTCAACCACGCGATGCAGCCCCATCGCAATGCGCGCGAGAACTTCGCGATGCTCACCGACCTTGCCGGCGCGCTGGTGCTTGCGGCCTGCGTGTGCGGCGCGGCTTCGATGTCATGACCTGCACGCGCAAGAAGCGGGACGCGCGGACAACACTTGCGCGGCTGCAAAAAATACGATGCGTGCAGCTTCAACCACTTCACCTGCAGAGCACATCATGACCTTCAAGATCACACCGCTGCTGGTGGCAAGCGCCATGGCAGCGTCCCTCTCGTTGCTCGGAGGCTGCGCCAGCAGCGGCATGGGCGGCGGCGACATCGTGCAGGAGGGCAAGCCGGTGCAGCCGGTCCTGTTCTCATGGCGAAGCCGCGACGGCTCCATCGACGGCAGCATGACGGCCACCACACCCGACGCGACCTACCAGGGCCGCTTCATGCAGGTCACGCAGCAGACCGTGACCGAGGCGCTCGCGCCGATGTGGGATGCGTGGCCGATGGGCTGGCCGGACTGGCCTTACGGCGCGTGGACCGGCGTCGGCGGCTACGACACGGTCCAGTTCACCACGGCCTACAGCGGCAAGGTGATCGCCAATCTGAAGAGCCCGGCCGGCCGTGCCATGCGCTGCAGATTGCAGCTTCAGCAACCAGACGCCGGCATGTCCGGCGGCGGCAGTGGCGAATGCCAGGTCGCGGGTGGGGTGCCTTTCCAGGCGACCTTCTGACATGCAACGACGGGAGCACGTTGACGTTCGCTGCTGCAGGGTGAACTTGGGGCGCGATCATGCCGACGGCGTACTCTGCTCCGCGAATGTCCCCCGCCGTCAACCTTCGGCTACCGGCTCCTCCTTTGTTTCGCTGCGCAGAGCACACCATCGACGTGCTCCAGACACGCAAGGGTTGATCCGCCCGCACGACGCGGCGCCACCCGTGTCGAGGGTGCTGGGTGTTCCCCGCAGCGAAATAGAGGAGGAGCCGAAGGCGGGGGACATTCGCGGAGGGGAATACCCAGTGGCCTCGACACGCACCCCCACCGCCCGCACTGGAGTTCCCTCAATCAGGACGCAAAGCGCCACGGAGAAACTGTCATGACCATCCGCCTGCTGAAGACATCGATGGTGTTCGCCGTCGGACTCTGGGCGCTGCTCATCGCCGCCGACAACATCCTCGACTACGACTCGAACTGGCACTTCGTCCAGCACGTGCTGTCGATGGACACGGTGTTCCCCGACAACGCCTTGAAGTACCGCGCGATCACCGATCCGAAGATCCAGGCGCTGGGCTACTGGATGATCATCGCGACCGAATGGGTGATGGGCGCGCTGTGCCTCACGGGCGCCTGGGGCTTGTTCCGCGCGCGCCGCAACCGGCTCGACTTCATCGCGGCCAAGCCGCTGGCGGCCTGCGGGCTGGTGCTGGTCTTCCTGATGTACTTCGTCGGCTTCGTCGTGGTAGGCGGCGAATGGTTCTGCATGTGGCAGTCGGAGATCTGGAACGGGCAGGCCAAGGCCGTCATGTTCCTGACCTGCGCGATGCTGGTGCTGATCGTGCTGCTGCTGCAGGAAGAGGATCAGAGGCCATGAGCGCCGCCCGGCCGCCCGAAGGCGCTCGCACCGCAGCGCGCTCGTCACCTCCCGCTGCTTGCCTTCTCGTATCACGAAGTCATGCCGAGCGTTTGCGCCGAAGCTCCGTCGACACCGCCTTGCCCAGGGTGTCGAGATCAAAGGGCTTGGCCAACACCAGCTGCGGGCCGATGAGGCGCTCGACGGCTTTCATGTCCGCATAGCCCGTCGCCAGCAGGATGGGCAGCTCGTCGTACATCTTGTGCGCTTGCGCGATCAGTTCCGCGCCATTCATGCGCGGCATCAGGTAGTCGACCAGCAGCAGGTCCGGCCTGGCCATCTTCAGTTCGATCAGCCCCGCAGCACCATCGGCCGCTTGCCGGACGCGGTAGCCAAGCACCTGGAGGCACTCGACCATGCTTCGGCGCACGCCTGGATCGTCTTCCACGACGAGGATCTCCGCCTGCACCGCCAGCGCGGCGTCCTGCACGGCCGCAGCCTCTGCTGCAGCGTCCTGCGGCGCGGGCGCCAGCGGAAAGCTCAGCCTCACCGTCGTTCCTGCGCCGACCTGGCTCTCCAGCGTTGCTTCCCCGCCCGACTGCCGCGTGAAGCCGTAGACCTGGCTCAGGCCCAGCCCGGTGCCGGCATGCGGCTTGGTGGTGAAGAAAGGGTCGAAGACCTTGCCCAGCAGATTGGCCGCGATCCCCGTGCCGGTATCGCGCACCACGACGCTGACCGTGCCCCGTGGGTACGCGGGATCGCCGGGCCCGGTTTGGGCGCCAGCCGCAGCGATCACCGTGTGTATCTCCAGGATGCCGCCCTGGGGCATGGCGTCGCGCGCGTTGACGGAGAGATTGAGCAGGGCCATTTCCATCTGCGCCGCGTCGACGATCAGCCAGGCAGGCTCGGGACACAACGCCAGCGACAGCCTCACGTGCGCCCCCACCGAAATCGATATGAGTTCCGCCATGTTGTGCACCAGCTCATTCACGTCGTGCAGCTTGGGCACCAGGCTTTGCGTGCGCGCAAACGAAAGGAGTTGCCCGGTCAGGCGAGAGCCGCGATTCACGGCTTCCTTGGCTCGGCGTGCGTAGTCGCGTACGCGGTCTTCGTCGACCTTCAATCGCTCGATCAACTGGAGGTTCAGGTTGACGGCATGCAGCAGGTTGTTGAAGTCGTGCGCGATGCCACCGGTCAGGCGACCGAGCGCTTCCATCTTCTGGTTCTGGACCAGCGAGCCCTCGACGCGCTCGCGTTCGAGGATCTCGTGCATCAGCCGATCGTTGGCACTGGCAAGGTCGGCGGTGCGCTCGGCGATGCGCGTTTCGAGCTGATCGTTGAGCTGCTCGACGCTCAGCTTTGAAGACTGCAATTCGGCAAGATGCCTGCGCGTCAGGTACTGGCGTTGGCGTGCGCGCAAGGCCGAGTGCGCCGCACTGGCCAGCGTGTCGGGGTTGACGGGGCGCTCGATCAGCACCAGGTTGCTGAGCTCCTGCAGCGCCGACCGCGCACGGTCCGAACGGCGGATGGTCTGCCGCGCCGCGAGCACGACAAACGGGTAGTCGGACCACGGAGGCTGCCGCGCGAGCATCGTGCGCAGCGCCTCCACCAGGTCCTCGCAGAGCGACTCTTCGGTGACGATCGTCGCGGCCGATTCCTGGTCAATGGCGGCGATCAGGGCGTGGGCATCAGGGCAGACATGGACGTTGATGTGCCGCGCGCCCAGCACTTCGCTGATGACGCGCGCGTCGCGCCCGAACGGCGCCAGGACGAGGACTCGATTTTCCACGCTGTCACGCCTGTTCGGCGTCGCCGAGCAGCGACGTCCCGCCCCGGTAGCGCGGGAGGCCCGCCATGACACCCCTGAAGTCCGTGAGTGCTTCACCGATCTCAAGGCCGCCCGGGCCAAGCCGGAATTGATGGATCGTCGATGCGTGCGCGCTCGCGCGGCTCTTGATCACCGCCATGGCCTTGAGGAGTTGTCCCCGGGCCTCGAAGTAGCGGAACTGCAGCATCGAATCGCTCAGGTAGCTCAGGTCGACGTCGTTGGGCACGTCGGTGGCAATACCGTGCTGGGAAAGCACCAGGATGGTCGTCACGCCCTGAAGGTTGAGGTATGTGAGGAGTTCGTGCATCTGCAGCATGAGGAAGTTGCTGCCGGGCATGGCGACCAGGTAGGCGTTCAGCGTGTCGATCACCACGGTGGTGACACCCTGGCGCTCGACCGCATCGCGGACATGGTGCGAAAAATGTCCGGCGGAGATCTCGGCCGGGTCGATTGCGTGCAGGATCAGCTGGCCTGCCGGGATGTAGTGCTCGATATCCAGTCCAAGTGCGCGCGACCGCGTCACCAGCGTCTTGATGCCTTCGTCGAACAGGAAGATGGCCGCCTTGCCGCCGCGTTCCATGGTGGCGCGCGCGCAGCACACGGCGGTCGTCGTCTTGCCGACGCCGGCCGGCCCGGCGAACAACAGGTTCGTGCCTGGCGTCAGGCCGCCGCCCAAGAGCCGGTCGAGCTCTGCATTACCGGCGCTGACGGTCTCGCTTGCGTGCGCGCGTCCGTGCTCGCTCGCCACCAGGCGCGGAAATACCCGCAGTCCACCCCGGTCCAGGTTGAAGTCGTGCTCGCCTTCCCGAAAACTCACGCCACGCAGCTTCACCACGCGCAGCCGGCGCTTGTCGGGACCGTAGGTGCCGGTGTTCTGCTCGAGGTGGATCACGCCGTGCGCAATGCTGTGCAGGTGCATGTCGCCCGCGCTCGCGGACTTGTCGTCGAGCATGAGCACCGTGCACCCTTGCGTCAGGAAGAAGCGCTTCAGCGCCAGTATCTGGCGCCGGTACCGCAGCGGGTTCTGGGACAGCAGGCGCAGCTCCGAGAGGCTGTCGAAAACCACTCGCTCGGGCCGCACGCGCTCGACCAGGGCCATGACGCCGCGGATCGTTTCGCCCAACTCGAAGTCGGAGGGGTTGAGGATGCTCTGCTCGGCGTCAGCACTCAGGCCCTCGTCGCTCACCAGGTCGAATATCTCGACGTTGTGCAGGTCCCAGCCGTGCGAAAGGGCGCCTTGCGCCAACTCGTCGGAGGTCTCCGACAAGGTCACGTAGAGGCTCTTCTGGCCCAGCGTCCGGCCCTGCAGAAGGAACTGCAATCCGAGCGTGGTCTTGCCCGCACCCGGCGTCCCTTCGACGAGGTAGAGGTGGCCGGCGGGCAACCCGCCCGCCAGCACTTCGTCGAGGCCCGGAATGCCGGTGGGTTGCAGGATCGGCAGGACGGAGGGTGGGCGTTGACTCATCATGGGGACCGCGGTTGCGTTCACTTTTTTCCAATGGGGTGGATGAATCTAATATCGCGCGCGCACCCCTTCGCCCGCTGCCGCGCGCGCCTGCATGTAGGCGCATCTCCTGCGCGGATGTCGGTCTGCTTGCGCCCAGGCGAGCACGCGGGAGCGGGATGCCCGGTCAACAACTGGGACGCATCGCCAACATGCGAGCGACCGCGAATCGAACAATCGCTTCATCGCGATCGAAGACCGGTGATCGCGGCAATCACTTCACTTGAGAACCGGTCCTTCACTTTCAATTCGCAAGGATTCCAGCATGTTCAAGCTTGCCCCGATCACGGGTTCATCCACCGCGCGACCGCTGCGCGTTCTCCTTGGCGTGGCTGCGGCCGCGCTGCTCGCTGGCGGCAGCGCCATGGCCCAGCCGCAAGTCACCCCGCAAGCGGCCCCAGCCGACGCGGCGGCCGGCAACGTCGTGCCCATGCCCGCGGCCAACTGGCTGTTCGTCCAGACCGGCACCTCGTTCACCTCGGACGGCAAGACACTCACCATCCGTGGCGTCGCACCGCAGACCCTGATGTTCTCCGACCGCCCCGAGCGCATGACCGGCGACGTGCTCACGTCCAAGTTCGCCGAGTTCTGGAACCAGGGCAAGGACGACTTCCAGAAGGACCCGCCCAACGCCACCATCTCCACCTCGATCGACGACAAGACCGACCTCACCGTGGTCGAGTTGCTCAACCCGCGCGTCTCCGGCGACACGCTCACCTACGACATCAAGCTGCTGGAAGGCACATTGCCCACGGCCGGCAAGCAGATCAGTGTGTTCATCGACTGGTGGTACGGCCCCGGCTGGCACGGGGGCTTACGCGGTGGATGGCGCGGCGGCGTGTACGTCGGCGGGCCGGTGGCAGTGCCTGTGCCCGTGCCCGGCCCCTACGCATCCGGCCGTTGCTGGCGCGGCCCTTACGGCGGCCTGCACTGCCGCCCGTGGTGGGGGTATTGAGTCGCGCCTGGAGACGCGTGTGCGGCTGGGGGAGTTCACGCGCCCCCTGCCGTTCATGCGGCTCGCCCGGCAGCGCTTCAGCTACCTGCCCAATACACCTCGTTCAACACCTCGTTCCGCGGGCGGGAGCACCTGTGGGTGGCGTGGGACGCGCGCATCACTTTCCCGCTGGCGGCGGATGCGCCGCCTGCATCGCCAGGAAGTTCTTCTCGCAATAGTCCCCGGCCTTGCGCAGCATCGAGCGGTTGAGCGCGTTGGCGAGCGGGGCGTCGCGGTCGAGGTAGGCATGGGCGACGCGCACCCGGTCGCCCGAGAGCGACTCCATCTGCGTCTCGCTCATCATGCCGATGCGGCGGAACCAGCTCATCTTCCACTTGAGCGAGTCGAGCACGCTGATCACCAGCGCGTTGCCGCACAGGTTCGCTTCCTCCTCGAGGTAGGACTCGATGAGCGACATGAAAGGCTCGCCGCCCTGGGCTTCGGCCGTTGCCAGCACCTGGGCGTGCGCATGGAGGTTGCTCAGCGCCTCGTCGGATGCATGGGCCACGATGGCGTCCGACATCAAGCCGTGCAGCGCCGCCCGCAGCGCATACAGGTCGCGGATCGCCTGCGCCGAGACGGGGGCCACCTGCGGGCGCCGACGCGCGGTAAGCGTGATGAGGCCGTACTGGTTGAGGATCAGCAGGGCCTCGCGCACCGGCGTGCGGCTGGTGCCGAACTGGTTGGCGATGTCCACCGAATTGATGATCGCGCCGGGCGCCAATTCGCCCCGGATGATGCTGCCGCGCAGGGATTCGACGATGGTGTCGACGGTGATGTCGTCGCTGGCCTGGATCTGATTCATCTCGGATTGTTTTTGATATTCAGTGTCGACAGTGTAGTGAAAGGTTTGTAAAAAACGTGGACAAAGTGCCTCTTCGTTCTTAAAGTGTCGACACTTTCTCCCGCAGCGGCATGGCCTGCGGACCTGAATCGACCGGAGCCCGGCATGAACCTCTTGTGCGATGACGAACTGTTGATTCCCGCGGAAAGCTTCGAGCCCGGGGCCGGCGCGCTGCCGGACCAGCTCGCGCGATGGCGCGATTGCGTGGGCCCTGCGTTGGACGTCAGCGTGGACGCCGACCGCATGCCGCGCGACTGGAGCACCCGCACGACCGGCTGGAACCTCGGCGGCGTGATGGTCGTGCGCGGCCACTACGACCCGCAGACGCTCACGCGCCGCGCGAGCAGCGTGGTCGGCGACAAGCTAGACCACTACGTGCTGCACCTCAACCAGTCGCCGCACGCGATGCACCTCGATGCCAATGGCCGCCGCATCAGCGTCGGCCCCCGGCAACTGCTGGTGAGCGATTTCGCGCAGCCGCGCTCGGTGTCTTGCGAGGGCGACGTGCTGTCGGTCTTCATCCCACGCGCGTCGCTGGATGCGCTGATGCCGCGGCAGCTCGACCTGCACGGCGTGGTGCCGACTGGCGCCTGCAGCACCATCCTGGCCAGCCACTTGCAGTCCCTTTCCACGCTGCTGCCGCGCATCACGCGCAAGGAGGCGCCCGATGCCATGGTCGCGACGCTGCAGCTGCTGGCCGCCAGCCTCGCGCCGACGATCGACATGCTCGGCCTGGCGCGCCCGGCGGTCGAGGGCACGCTGATGCGCCAGATCCGCCAGTACATGGAAGACCACCTGGGCGAGGAAGACCTCGGCGCCGACAGCATCTGCGGGCACTTCCGCATTTCGCGCTCCACGCTGTACCGGTTGTTCGAGGCCGAGGGCGGGGTGCTCAATTACCTGCAGGACAGAAGGCTGGTTCGCATCCACGGCCTGCTGGCCTCGCCGACGCAGCGCAGCTACCTGGGCCGCATCGCGGCCGACAACGGCTTCAAGAGCGCGACGCACTTCAGCCGCGCCTTCCGCGCCAAGTTCGGCTACAGCCCGCGCGAGACGCGCAGCGGGCAGGTTTGTTTGACGGGCGCGCGTGGCGTACAAGGCTCACCGGCGCTGGGCTCGACTTTCGGCCGCTGGCTCGCTTCCGCCCCCGTCACCGCCTGAAGTGCCAGTGCGAGCGCAGCAACGCATGTTCGCTGGGCACTTCGCAGGCGCATCGGGGCAGGGGTCTTCAAGCCGGGCTGTGCGGCGCCGGTCGCAGCAATCCCGTTGCGGCCTTCGCGCCCAGCACCATCTCCGTCATCCAGCTCACCAGCAGCATCCCGTAGGCCTGGCGTGAAGCCTCTGACGACAGCGCATGGTCCGCGCCGGAAATGACCCGGTACGTGACCGAGCGCACCCGCTTGAAGGCGCTCAGGTAGTTCTCGATGACCGGATGCGGAATCGTCTTGTCGATCTCCGACTCGACGATCAGCGCATCGCCCTTGAACGTCGAACAGGCGGCGAGCGCCCTGTTGTCGGCGGGCACGATGGTGGAGTGGCGGTAGATCATCAGGTCTTCCCGGCCGAGCTTGCCCTTGGGCGTGTCCCATTGCTCGTCGCGGTAGATCGCCGGCGCGCGCAAGGCCAGCCAGCGCACCGGTCGCAGCGCGCTCACGAGCGCCGCCAGATAGCCGCCGTAGCTGCTGCCGACGATGGCGATCGATTGCGGGTCCACCGCCGGGTGGCCCACCAGCGTGTCGTAGCCGGCCAGGACGTCCTGCAGGTTGTCTTCCCGCGTGACGGCCTCGCGCAGGTCGTGATGCCGCGCGTGCCCGCGCAAGTCGATGGTCAGGCAGATGCAGCCGAGCGCTGCGATCTCGTGTGCGCGGGCCAGGTATTGCGCCTGGCTGCCGTCCCAGCCATGCACCAGCAGCACGCCCGGAATCGCCGCCGAGGGCGCGACCAGCGTGCCCGCGATGTGATGGCCGGCAACGGCGATGTCGATGGCGCTATGACGCGTGGGCATCCGTCCTCATTTCGCTGACGACGGTGTACTTGACGAGTTCGCCAGCCACCTTGTCGTTTCCCCGAAAGTACACCGTTGCGCCCGGGGGCGCCTGCTGCGTGCCATGGACCTCGAAGCAGGAGGCCCAGACCTGGCGGCAGTCGGGTCGGTCGCGGAAGCTTTCGAGCCCGGCGATCTCCGCGCCGGTGGCTCCGCCTAAGCGCCATGACTGCTCCAGCACGCCGGAGCGCGGCTCGCCGCCGGGGGACAGGCCCTGGGCCACGTCGTAGTTGATGCGCGAGGCGTAGAAGCCGGGGAAGCACTCCTCGGCCGCCTCGTGGTAGGTGCGCGATTGCTCGATGGCGAGCCGGACGTTCGGCGCCAGGTCGAGCGCCAGCAGCGCATCGAAGCCGCCGCGCACCAGCGTCAGGTCGCTGCCGCCGTAGACCATGTGGCCGTGGTTGTTGCGGGTCATGCGCTGCACGCCGTGGTAGCTCGCCCGCAGCCCGGCCACATGGACCTGGCCGACGCTCAGCGTGACCACCGGCTCGCCGAGGTTTTCCTCGATGACCACGCCATGCGTGCGCAATTCCTCCTCGCGCATCTGGCCGATGCAGTGTTCCAGCGCGGCGACGTTGCGCACCACGGTCTGCCCCCGGCCGCCAGTGGCGCAGGCCGGCTTGACGCGCGCATTGCCGTGGTCCAGCACGCGCTTGCCGGCGATGAGTGCCTCGTCCTGCGAGAACGCGCTGTAGCCGCGTAGCACGCTGCCGGCGACGCGCTTGGCGAAGGCGGGGTTCCAGCCTTTGGGCTTGGCGGCCGACTGGTAGACCAGCGGGTGCGTGATTACCTTGGTGCCGACGAAGGGATGCGGCACCACGCCGCCGAAGAGATCGTGTTCGTCGGTGATGCCGAGCGCGTCGGCCGCATCGCCGGTGAGGGTGTCGCTGGGCACGAAGTACGTGGGCGCCTCGCAGGGCAGCGTGCGCTTGAATTCGCCGCGGAAGCCCACGCCCTTGAGCATGGCCAGCCGCCGGGCGGCCTCGGCACGGGTGGCGTGCTCATGTTCGCTGTCGAAGTGCCGGTGGTCGGCCGTCAGCGCGACGACGCAACCAGCCGGCAGCACGCTGGCCTGGACATCGGGCGGACTCTGCAGGGAGAAGAGGGCATGCATGGTGGGGCTCACGGTCAGGGTTGTGGGCCGGCGTCGCATACTCCAGCCCCAAGGCCGGGTTGCGCCCGACCCGCCCCACGAGGGGGATCGAGTCGAGATGGCAGACCACATCGACTCACGAGTTGCCGGGGCATGCGCGAGATCGTCGGTGGCGCCGTGTGGCAGGCCCATCGGCGGCAGGCGAACGATTGCGCCGGCCAATACCTACACTGGCCCGAATGGTGGGCCGGATAATCCCCAAAATCCAGAAAATGTCTAAAATACAGACTTCGACATTCTCCGGAGAACACCTTGGCCCAAGCCCTGAGCTCCCGTCCTGAAGCGCTGGACCGCCTGGCGCGCAACATGCCGACCTTTACCGCCACCCATCTGGCCGGCGGCATGCAGAAAGTCACCAGCACGGTGATGGCCGAAGGCGCCGTCGTCATCACCCGGCACGACCAGCCCACCATGGTGCTGATGTCGGTCGACCGCTACCTCAAGCTCGAACAGGCGGCCGAGCCCAATCTCGATGCGCTCACGCAAAAGTTCGACGACATGTTCGCCCGCATGCAGGGCGCCGAGGCCGCCGAGGGCATGGCCGATGCCTTTGCGATGACGCCGGCGGAACTTGGCAAGGCGGCGGTTCGCGCGGCGCGATAGGGCCGGCTCGTTGAAGAAGAAGTCCTGTCGGGTTCGCCGACAGGCGGGAGGATCGAGTGCCAGCAAACATCTTCGTCCTGGCCGGCGTCAACGGCGCCGGCAAGAGCAGCATCGGCGGCGCCGCATTGCAGGCCCGCAAGGTTCCGTATTTCAATCCCGACCTGGCGGCGCGCGCGCTGCAGGACGCCAACTCCAATCTCTCCCCGGAAGCCGCCAACGGCCATGCATGGGAATACGGCCGCAAGGGCCTGGAGCGTGCGCTGAAGGAGGGCGGCAACTACGCCTTCGAAACCACGCTCGGCGCCAACACCATTCCCGACATGCTGCTGGCCGGCGCGCGGGCCGGGGCACAGGTCCATGTCTGGTATGCGGGGCTGAATTCGCCGGAGCGGCACATCCAGCGCGTGAAGGACCGCGTCACGGCCGGCGGCCATGCCATCCCCGAGCACAAGATCCGCGAGCGCTACGTCAGCAGCCGCGCCAACCTCGTCAAGCTGCTGCCGCACCTGGCCAGCCTGCGCGTCTACGACAACAGCGCGGAGGGCGACCCCAAGGCCGGCAAGGCGCCGAAGCCGGTGCTGCTGCTGCACATGGAGGCGGGGCGCATCGTGACGCATGTGGCGTTGAAGCAGGTGCCGCAATGGGCCAAGGCGATCCTGGCGGAGGCGTTCGAGCTCGACGCGGCCAAGGGTCCGCCGCATTGACGGCGCTGCGCATTCGACATCGAGGGGCTTGACCTTGCCATGGTGGCAAGGTTCAAACTTGCGACCACTCCATCAACCCCAACCACGTCGAACCCTCATGAACTCGATTCGTTCAAGCGCAATCCTCGTGCTGGCCCTGCTTGCCAGCGGCAGCGGCTTTGCCAACGGCACGCACGAAGGAGGCCATGGCCACGTTGCCGAGGCCGATGCCGATGCCGAAGTCGGCAGGCCGGGCGTCGCCGCCAAGGCCACCCGCACGGTCAACGTCGACATGAAGGACACCATGCGCTTCACGCCCGCCGACATCAGCGTCCAGCAAAACGAGACGGTTCGCTTCGTCGTCAAGAACTCGGGCGCGCTGAAACATGAACTGGTGTTCGGCACCGAGCAGGAACTCAAGGCGCACTACGAAGCCATGAAGAAGAACCCCGGGATGGAACATGCCGACCCGAACATGGTGACGCTTGCGCCAGGCAAGAGCGGCGAGATCGTCTGGCAGTTCACCAAGGCCGGCAAGGTCGACTTCGCATGCCTCCAACCCGGTCACTACGACGCGGGGATGAAAGGGGCGGTGAACGTGACGAAGGGCCCCGCCAGGTAAGGTTCACTCGGCATGCCGGCGATGATCGCCGCGCAGTGCCGGAATGAAGCGGGGTGTCATCGCCGCGTAGTCTCGCCAGGCCTCTCCGAACTCGCGCGTCAATTCGCGCTCCTCGGAAATGGCGAGCCTGAGGTACATCGCAAGCAGCAGCGGGAGCCCCGACAGGGTGGGCAGCGTCGGCCAGTGAAGCAGCAAGCCGAGCATGATGAGCGCGAGTGCGACATATTGAGGATGCCGGATGCTGCGATACGGGCCCGTCGCCGCAACCCTGTCCCGCCGCTGCGCGAGATGCAGGACATGCCATGCCATCGCCAGGAGCACGAAGCCTGCAAGCACGGTGGCGAAGCTGAGGAAACGAAGCGCCCCCGTGTGCGGGTCGGGGTTGGAGTGGTTGCGCATCAACAGCGACCAGAAGTGGCGGGCCTCATGGCCGAACAGGTCGGCGTCCTCGACCCTGGCGGCGAGCCATCCGTGGAACAGAAGCATCGTGAGCGGATAGCCGTAGACCTCGGCAAACAGGGCCGCGATGAATGTGCTGTACGCGCCGAAGACCTTCCAGTCCCGCGACGTGGTCGGTTTGAAGAAGCTGTAGGCGAAACCGACGAACACGCATGTGTTCAGCAGGACCAGGCTCCACAGGCCATGGCCGTCGCCGACACCGTTCACCGATCGTCTTCCGATGGGTAGGGATCGAGCCGGCTTCGCCGCCGCCGGTGGCTGGAGTGCATGACTTCGTGCATCAACGGACAGGCTACGGCAAGCAGGAACGGGAGCAGCCCGAACCGGCTTGCCCTGTCCTCCGTGTACAGGAAGAAAGCACCGGCAAGCACCCCGACCAGCAAAGTGGCCGCTCCGGATGAGCGCCAAAAGCCTGGATCGTCGTAGTGAACCTTCATTGCAAAACCCCGGATGGAAAGGCGAAGTGCGATACGGAACGTCAGGCCTCGCCGCGTTGATCGCTCTCGTTGGATTCGATCTTCACCTCAACGAGTTCCGCACCGGAGTGCGGAGTTTTCGTCGGCATGGATAAAAAGGACGGCTTGCGGTTCGCGTGCGCGGCGCTGCTGGTTCGCTTCGCGTTGCAACGAGAGGCGAGGGCGCG
Organism: Variovorax sp. dw_954; assembly: GCF_018449755.1. Taxonomy (NCBI): domain Bacteria; kingdom Pseudomonadati; phylum Pseudomonadota; class Betaproteobacteria; order Burkholderiales; family Comamonadaceae; genus Variovorax; species Variovorax sp. dw_954. The sequence goes on from NZ_JAAVVD010000027.1 coordinate 100,919, forward strand.
CAAAGCTGCCAAGCCCGGCCGTCTTCATGGCCGCCCGCCATGCGGCGTGAGCATGCAATCACGTCGTCTGGCGGGGACTGTGATCTTCAGGTGGGAGGGAGGGCGGACGCATCAGCCCGTCGAGATACGGCCACGGCTTTCCAAGCTCATCGCGGCGAGCGGGTGGTACCGCAGGATGCGGACTGAAATCAACTGCCACGTCGCATTGAACTGCGATGGCGTTCAGGCATCCATCGAGGCTGACGTGCTGACTGGACTCGACGGAATGATCGGTTCCGATGGAGCCATCGTCGTGGTGATGATGGGGTGTCCCTTGCCAATGGAGCAGCGCATGCTGCGCTTCCGAGGGAACCCAAGGGGGAGCGGGGAGGTTGAAGACGGCGGCGAGGTGGCTGAATGCGAACGCGAGCAGCATCACGACGACGAGGATTCGTCGTCCAGGTGACCACCGCATAGCCGGGCCAATTCGCATCGAAAGTATCTTAGACCGACGCTCGATGAATGCAATCGCTCTTGTATTCAGCGTTGGTTCAGCTCGCGCGCCGACCCGGAAATGGCACCGGAGTATTCGGCCGGCGGGGCGGTTGCAGCCCTGCCTTCAGTGCCTGTGCCGCGGCGGCCTCGTCCAGCGCCGACAGGTCGATGTAGGCGATCGGCGCCAGCAGGCCGGGTGGACGGCAATCGTCGACACGCACCGGGACGATGCGCTGGCCGAGGGCGAACGCCGCCTGCCATTCCTCGTTGGTGAAGCGCGCGTCGAGCGAGTGGCGCGACAGGATCAACAGCATGCGCTCGCACTGCTGCAGCGCGGCGTGCATGCGCGCGACGAAGTTGTCGCCGGCCTCGAAGTCCCAGGCCTGCATGACAACGGACATGCCGAGCGCCTCGACCTGCTGGCTCACCCATTCGGCCCAGGCCTTGTCCGCCAGGTTGTAGCTGACGAAGTAGTGCTTCATATTCCGCCGATGTGCCCCTGTTGTTCCTGCTGGATCACATTGCGCAACTCGTGGCGCATGCGCCAGTAGGTGCCCAGTGCCGGATCTTCCTTGAAGGTCGTCTGCAGTTCGACGAGCAACTCCAGGAACGCCGGCGCATCCAGTCCGAGCGCCTGCTGGCTGCTGCGCTGGAGGATGATGTCCTGCCCCACGGCGTCAGCGGTCTCCAGCTTCGCGCGCCAGGCCTGTGGCGTCAGTTCGTTGGGCGCGAACGGCGTGCGCCAGGGTGCCACCCACGTCAGGCTTTCACGCAGCGCGGCGCGCAGCAACACAGCCAACACCAGCAGCGCGCCGACCGCCAGCACCACGAGCAACGCGCGCACCACGTAGCGGCCGGGCGCGACCCGGTCGAGCCACAGCATCACGGGCTGGAGCAGCGGGTCGAACAGGGCCGACAGTGTCGGCGCGACGAGTTCATAGAGCGCGCACAGGCCGTACACGGCCGCGACCAGGACCCCGGCCGCGGCCGCCCCTGCGACCACGAGCAGGAACCCGTACCATTCCCGCGGATCCTTGCGCCACGACCGGCGCACAAAGTAGCCGAGCACGACCAGTGCGCAGATCGCAGCGGTGCCCAGCAAAAGGCGGCCTTCAAGCGACTGCGGTCCGTTCAGGTGCGACCAGATCTCGCGCACGGGCGGCAGCAAGATCCGTCCAAGCCAGGCCTGCAGCCATCCCAGCCCGTAGAGGACTGCCCCGATTACCGAAATCAGCGCCAGCGCCCCGGCCGGCACGCCAAGCCCGTAGCTGCAATGCGCCCTGGCAATGGCGGACGCGTTGCGGACGCCCGACCGCAGTTGCGACAGCGGCAACGTGCAGAGCGCGAAAGCCGCGAGGATGGCGTAGTGCACCAAAAATGCCGGCACCGACAGCAGCACTGCGGCGAAGTAGATTGCGAACGGGGCCGTCACAAGCATTCCCAGGAACGGGAAGAGGGATGTGGACCAGAGCAGAGGTGCATAGCCCAATGCCACGGGCACTGCGGCGGCGGCGCCCAGTACGTAGAGCCACAAGAGCGCGGACTTTCGGACGAACCCGATCAGCGCCATGATGCCCACGACGGCAGCGTAGCGACCGGGTGTCAGGAACGCCTCGATGTTCACGCCCGGATCGACACCGTCCTTCGGCGGCAGCCAGGTCACGGCCGCCCAGTAAATCAGCGGCACCAGGGCCGCGATGCCAAGCCCCAGCACCAGCATGCAAAGCACGCCGAGCGCGAGATGCCACCAGCGCCGCGGCGCCGTCGACGCGGCCGCGGCTTTCGCGTGGCCGACGAGCCGATGCAGCAGTTCACCCCGGGCGAGGTCGAAGCCGATCTGCGCCGTCAGGTCGGTGCCGATCCGGGCACTGCTCGCGGCAGGGCTCGCCAATAGCATGAGCGCCTGGTTGCGCACCCAGCCAATGCGCGACTCCAGCAGGCGCACCATCGCATTGCCGACGTCGGCGTCGGGCACGTTCTCGCAGGCCCAGAGCATCTTGACCTGGGTGCTCGGATTGCCGTGCTCGACCAGCACCGTGACCGCGCGGCTGAAGGTCTGGACCTGCGTCTGCGCCATCGAGCCCGCGCCCTGGTGCAACAGGCGCGACAGCAGCTCGACGCGGTCGGCGGCGAAGCCTTCCTCGTCGTCCGTCATCAGCGGGCCCGTGTCGGGCCACGGTACTTCCGGCGCCTCTGCCGCTGCGGAGGTGGCGTCGGCGACGGGCGCCGAAGCTTCGTCTGTCTCCACATCATCGAGCAACAGGTCGTCGTCCTCCTTGGGGGTGCGCGCCACGACGCGGCGCTCGACCTCGGCCACGAAGCCTGAGATCGCCGAACCCAGTTGCTCGACCGGCTCCGAGCGCCCGCGCATCAGCACGTAGTTGACCAGCGTCTCCTGCCAGCGCGGCGCCTCGATGGCGGTCTGCCAGTGGACGTCGACGCCCGAACGTCGGATGTGCCGCGCCGCGAAGAACTCCTGCAGCCGATGGTGGGCGAAGCGCAGCCGCATCGACCCCGCACCGGAGCTGCCGCTGAGCAGTCCGCAGCGCATGCCGACCTGCGCCAGCGCGTCGACGTCGACGCCGGGCAGTGCCGGTCGCAGGTCGACGAGTGAAGCCGACGTGCCCTGGTTCCGGTCCATGAGGACGAAGGCCAGCCGGCCCAGCTCGGTGAACGGGCGTGGTAGCCTGGCAAGCACCGCCTGGCTGCCGGGGTCGGCGCGTTTGCGGCGGTAGACGCGCCGGCAATAGAACGCGATCAGCCCCGGGCGGCTGGCCGGCCACTCGTGGGTTGCGAGGATGTAGTAGCGCAGCAACCAGAGCACGAAGGGGTTGCGCACGTCGACCGGCAGCCCGCCCGACCACAGCCGATCGGTGAGCGTCTTGAGCGAGTAGTTCTCGCCAGAAATCCTCAATGGCCAGGCAGGCACGTAGAGCGACAGGAACTCGCGCACCTGGTCGCGCCCGAACGGGAGCAGGACCATGCGCCGGTGCAGGAACTCCGGACTGAAGTCGTTGATGCGGCACGAGAAGAGGCTGCGCGTCTGGGGGTGCCGGCTCGCGGCGAACTGGCTCAGCGCCTCGACGTGCGCGCCGTAGCGTTCCCGGCTCATCTCGTCCATGCCGTCGAAGAAGATGATCAGCCGACCGGCGCGGTGAAGGGCCTCGTAGCGCGCGGCGATCCGCGCGTCCAGGCCCTTGAGCACGTGGGCATCGACATCGCCATCGACCGGGCGCGCGCTTGCAACATGGAAGTCGCCGAGCCGGATGTAGACCGGCAGCGTCGGATAGACGCGCCATCGCTGCGCATCGATCACGTTCAGCACTGCATGCTGCAGCGTCATCGTCTTTCCGCTGCCCGGGTCGCCGAGCAGCACCAGGGGTTCGTCGCTGTGCACGATCGAGTTCGCGATGTCGCGCACCACCTTGCTGCGCCGGCTGACGGCGCTGATCTGGGCCGTCGCACCATCGCCGCCCCGCGCGGTGCCCATCACTTGGCGGATCAGGTGGTGAACCGGACGCTCGAAAGGGTCGCCGCCCGGCAAGGGCACGGCAGACGGCGAGGGCACGTCGCGCCCCTCCTGCGGCACGTAGCTGCGCTCGCGAAGCTCCTGCGCGAGGCCCGACCGCAGGCGAGCCAGGTAGTCGCGCAGGTCGGCCAGTTCGGGCGGTTCGGCGAGCAGTCCGACACGCGTGAAGAAGGCGTGAAGCCGTGGCGCCGTGTGTTCGAGCAGGCGGCGCCACGGGTTCGGCGGCGTCAGCAGAAGCGCGTTGCCGGCAGTCACCGGGAACGCAGGGGCGGTGTCGGGCCGTCGCGGCGCCAGCCGCTCCCGCAGCCGGGCGATGCATTGCCTCTCGTCAAGGCCGTGCAGGCGAATCGGGGCGCGCGCCGCCAACAGGCCGGGGAGAGCAGCGTCATCGATGACGACCGGAACGACGCGGGAGCCGCCGGCCAGTGCGGCGGTCCATACATCGTCCAGCGAATCCGCCAGCGAATCGGCCAGGAACGAACGGGACGTCACGACGAGCGCGCCGCCGAGGCGCTTGAGCGCCTCATGCCGGGCGCGGACGAAGTTGTCGCCGGCGGCGACGTCATATTCGTCCAGTTGCGTCGCGTAGCCGAGATCGTGCACCGCCCCCTCGATGAAGGCGGCCCAGTCGAGATCGCGCGGGTGATGGCACACGACAAAGCCTCGCTCGCCCGATGCTTCGGTCGGAGCCTTGAGGAAGGTCGGCGAATCCATTCGTCAATAGGGGAGTGGAGCGTCGATTCTGCCCACACTCAGGTCTTCAACCACCGAAAAGGCTTCGGAAACCAGGCCCAGTGGTCATCGAGCCAGACAAGCCCGTCGTAGGCCATGCCGTCCCTGGCGCCGGCCGCGATCACCTTCCACGCGACCCATACGCGCTGCGGCTGCAGTTCGCTCGCCAGCGTGCGGTAGCCGCCCGGGAAGTGGCGGGAGAGTTCGTTGTCCTCGGCCAGCATGCCGGCGGGGGCCACGTGGCAGACGACGCGGCTGCCGGGTGTGGCGGCGGCCAGGCGCGGGCCGGCCGTCCACATGCGTTCCGCGGCTTCGGCGAAGGCCGCCGCGTGCGTCGGCGTGAACGCGAGGGCCGCATCGCCCGGGCGCGGGCGCAGGGTCTGCAACAGCGTGCCGCCGGGGTTGCTGGCCAGGGCCTCGAGCAGCGGCTGCACCTGGGCCTTGATGGCGTCGGCCATCGCCAGCGCCTGCTGACGCGCATCGACCTCGGGAACGCCCGCGTGCAGGGCCAGCAAGCCGACGTAGGCGGCGCGGCGGGCGAGCAGGCGTTCGCGGTCGAGCGATTGCGAAGCGGGCGCAATGAGCGCGGCGTCGAGGGTGGCCAGCGCTTCGGCGAGTAGCAGGGCATGCCACGCACGCTCCTGCGGGTCGTCGGGAGGGGTGTCGTCGAGTTGTCGGGCCAGGAGGTCCGAGGCAGCGAGCAGGGTGTCCACCGGCAGGCTGGGCGCCGATGCGTCGAGCGAGAACTCTGCCTGCCACTCGTCGATGCCGAAGCTGCCCGTGGCCGTGATCTGCACGCCGCTCGCGGTGGTGTGCCTCTGGCGCGTCAGCCGGGGAATGCCGTCGACGTCGGCCTGCCATGCGGCTTGGCGGGCGTCGGGCACGGTGCGCGTCGGCAAGCTGAGGGACAGCGTGACGCGCGGCGCGGGTGCGACGTGTTCGCACAGCGCCGGGAATCGACGCAGCGGCGCCAAGTCGATGGCGAATCGTTGCTGTGCGAGTGCGGCGCATGCGCTCAGCTCCCATGCCGCCATGCCGAGGGTGAGGCCGCTGCGCGCGGGTTCGGCGTAGAAGGCGCGGTGGCGCTCGAAGGCATCGAGCAGCAATGCCGGCACGGCCGCTGCGTCCTGGCGCGACAGTGCCTCCAGAAGGGCGGCCAGCGGCCGGAGCAGTTCGTTGCCGGCGTCCGGGTCGAGTGCTGTTCGAGCGGTTTCGGCAATGGCCCGATCGCAGGATTCACGGGCGTCCTGCGTCTGTCTGCCTCCGAGAATCGCATGCCCCAGCAGGTTGCCGAGGTGCGTCCAGCAGGGCGCATGCGCGAGACCTTGGCCGCTGGCCTGCGCCGCGGCGAATACCCCGGGCATCAGCAGCGCACGCAAGGCATGGCGGTCGCCGGCCAGCAGCGCCGCTGCAAGCGTCGGCAGCAATGCGGCAGGGCTGGCCCGCATTTCGGAAAGCTCGAATCGCTGCGCCGGTTCGCGCCATGACAGGGTAGCGGCGGGCGGCGCCATCAATGCGACCGCCAGCACGCGTCCCCAGGTGGCCGCATCGGCCAGCGCGGCATCTCGCCGGACCATGTCGGCGGCGGCATGCGCAAGCCGCGCCTGCTGCAGCGCCTGGTCCAATGCATCTTCGGCAGAAGGCGCATTCATCGCCCGGGCTCCTTCATGTCGTAGGCCTTCACCACGATGCTGCCCAGCTTGCCGGCGTTGTCGGCCGTCTGCTGCGCGAGGAAGTAGCGGATGTTCGGCATCTCGGCCAGGATCGCAAGGCCGAGTGCCTTGATCTGCGGGTCGGACGAGTTTGCCATCGAGCGACCGAGGCTCGTCATGTATTCGGGAGTGCCTTGCTGGGCGCGCACCGGCACGCTGCCTTGTTCGGCGGGGCGGTTGCCCAGGCCGGCGTGCGGGCCCTTGCATTCGATGATGACGAGCGCGCCGCTGGCGTCGCGGTAGGCCAGGTCGGGCACGCCGGAACCGGCATGCGGTATCGGCAACGGCGTCATCGGGCCGCCGTCGAGGCCCACGGCCACCTTGCGGCCGGCCGCCTCGCCCAGGCCTTTGGAAGTGAGGTTGAGGTCGCCGACCACGCGCGACCAGTTCGCCTCGGCCTCGTTGTACGCAGGGCTGCCCTTGGGATGGCTGGCCAATTCCAGGTCCAGCGCGTCGCGGCGGGCCAGCAAGTCGTTGCGGTGCGCGGCGGCTTCGTCGGGTGTCATGTCGACGATGTGCCTCACAGGTTCCTCGCCGGGCCGCAACGGACCCGCGGCGCGGATGGCGACCTCGACCAGGTCCGTGGCCAACAGCGCGGGATGGGCGCCCGCGAAGGTCGGCGAAGTACCGCCGGCCGGCTTGAGGAACAGCAGGTCGCCGAGTTGGTTGAACTTTCCGGTCTGCGGGTTGGTGTAGTGGCCGGTGATCCAGCGCAGCAGTGCGATCTCCATGCTTGCGACGCGGCGGAGGGTCAACACGTCCAGGCCCTTGTCGGTGCGGCCTGCGCTGATGTCGGTGAACTGGCGGCCTTCGTTGAGGTTGCGCCGCATGGCCATGTATTCGCCGAGTTTCCGGAAGTTCGGGGAATCGGCGAACAACTGCGCGACGAGCTTGCCGTTGGCGATGTGGTTGAGCACATCAGGCACCTTGTCGACGCGCTGGCCCTGGCGGGTCGCGGCATCGCGGCGGGCTTCGGCGGCGGAGATGCCGTGCTCGCGCAGGGCGACGCGGCCTTCGGCATCGGCTTGCGCCGTGAGGGTGCGGATGCGCGCTTCCAGTTCGGCGCGCTGCGCCTGCACGCCCTTCGAGCGACCGCTCGGCACGATGTCGAGTCGTTGCTGCAGGGCTGCGGCCTCGGCGCGCAACGTGGGCTCCTTCAAGCGCGCGGCGTGGCGCTCGACCACATCGGCGAGCACCGCGCGCAGGGTGGGCGATGTCATTTCAGGGTGTAGCGTGGCGAGCGGACTGCCAAGCTGGCCGCTTTGCGCGAGGTGCAATCCAACGATCTGCGCCAGCTCGGCGGCCTGGGCGCGGTTGCCCATCGCAGCGGCGACTTGGAGCTGCTTCAGCAGCGTCGGCACGTCGGCGGGCGTGCCGCTCAGCGGCTTCATGAACGGGTTGTCCATGGCGCCGGTGCGCACTTCGGCCAGGCGCGCGATCAGGTGTGGCTCGCCGAGCAGCGTCTCGGCGAGGCCGGCGCGCCTGGGCGCATGCTGGCCGAAGGCGAGGCCGAGTTCCGCTGCCTTGGCTTCGGCGACATGGCGCAGGGCCAGCAGCGCGGCGGGCTCGGCGCTGCCGTCGGCCGGCTTGGGCGGCAGGTTGCGCAGCATGGCTTCGAGTTCGGCGAGCTTGCGGTGGTCGGCGGCGCTGGGCTGTGCGCCTTCGGCGGGTGCGTGGCCGGGCTGGAGCAGGTCGCCGGCGGTGTCGGTGGTGCGTGAACGTTGCTGTGCGTCGGCCAGCGCGGCGCGGGCGGGCGAGTGCTCGGGCAGCGCGTCGAGTGCGAGCTTGAGGCGAGGGTCGGCGACGTCGGCGTGCAGCAGGCCGAGGTGCGCGGCCAGGGCTTCGATGTCGGCGTGGACTTGCGCGCGGGCGGCGTTGTCGGCTTCCGGCACAGCGGCCAGGCGGTTGGCGAGGACCTCGAGTTCGCCGAGTCGGCCGCGGTCATGCGCCGACAAGCGATCACCTACGGCTGCACCGGGCCGCAATGCGTCAGGGGCAGCACCGGCTTCGGTGCGGTGATGGCGCACCTCCGTCAGTTCGTGCGCGATCGCGCGGCCATGCGTTTCGAGCGGCGCGTTCGGCGACAGCCGCACGAAGTACATCGGATCGTCGCCATCGGGGTTGCGGCGGAAGCTGGCGATGGCGCCGTGCTCGGTGTCGCCGACCTCGACCTTGACTTTCATCGGCCGGCCTTCGGCATCGGTCATCGACAGGTGCAGCGCGCCTTCGCTGGCGCCATGGGTCGTCAGCGGGCCGACGCTGCTGAGGCCGAAGGCTTCGCCGATGGCGGCATTCAGCGCATTGAGCGGGTGCGTGATGACCGGCTCCGTCGCCAGCTGCATGCGCGAGCCGGCGACGGGCGAGGCTGTGCCGTCATGCGGCAGCAATGGATTGGGACCTCCCGCGGGGCCGGAGGGCGCATCGATCTCGTGCACACGTCCGCTGCCGGGCTTGATCATGCGGTTCAGTTCGCCGATGAGGCCGGCCGGGACTTCCATCTGGTCGTCGGCAAAGCGCACGTCGACCAGGCGCGGCTGGCCGTGCAGGTCGGCGGTGCCGTGCTCCGGGATGGCCGCCGAGCGCATCGCGCGGACCCAGCCTTCATCCACCTCGAAGGCGATGATGCGGGCCTTGCCCTGGCTGTTGTTCATCACGAACTCGACGGCGCGCTCGAAGGAGCCGAAGTTCAGGTGCGCCGACGCGCCGCCTTCGACGTGGACGTTGCCTTGCGCATCGACATGCACCAGCGAACGGCTGCGTTCGCTCTCGACACGGAACACCAGGCGGCCGCCGCCTTCGCCTTCGAGCAAGGGCCGGATCAGGCGGGGCAGCAGGTCGGGATTCCGCTCGACATCGGACAGCGGCACTTGCACCCGTCCCGGCTTTTCGCTGGTGAGGTTGGCGAACATCGCGTCGACGTCTTCCGGGCCGGGCAGGTCGGCGGTGGCGGACTTACGACCGCTGGCGAATTCGGCAGCCTCGGCGCGGTGCTGCACGGCCTGCGCTTCGAGTGCGATGGCCTCGTTGAGCAGGCGGCCGGATTCCTCGCGCAATGCGGCGGCGCGACGCGGGTTGTGGGTGTCGGCCACGGCCGCTTCCGCGTCCTTCGCGATGGCCTTGTCGAGCAGGCCGTTGGCGCGCTTCATCAGCGCGTCGGCCTGCTCGTGCAGGGCGCCTGCGGCCTGGCGTTGCAGCAGCGTGGCTTCCGGACTTGCCGGGGGCAGGGCGCGCGTGTCGGCGCCGGGTTGCTCTGCGCCGATGCGCATCGCGGGGCCGGCCTCGGCATGGTCGATGGCATGGCCGATTTCGGCGTCGCTGAGGTGCGGGAGCAGGCGCTGGTCGGCTTCGGCAGTCGCAGCCGGCTTGGGTGGCTGGGCTTCCTCCGCGGTGGCAACGGGGCGCGGCGCCGGTTCCTCGGTAGGCGCCGGACGGACTGTCGACGGTTCTTCGCTGCCGCCGGTTGCGCGAGGCGGCGGCGTGGCGTCGCTGTCCGCCGGGGCTGTGCGGGGTGTTGCACCCTCCGCTTCGGTGGCGTGCGGTGTCGCGCGTCCGGCTGCCGGTGCGGCAACCGGTGCCTCGATCAAACCGCCATGTGTCGCGATGTGGTCGAGGTTGATGGCGCGGCCCAACGCATCGTTGCCATTGCGGCCATGCGTGTCGAGGAACTGCAGGTCTTCGACCGCCGCATGGAGCGCATCCCCCTGCAGCGGCTTCAGGCCCATGCGTTCGCGCTCCGAATTGATGCGCGCGCCGCTGGCCTTCTGGCTGCGGTTCTGGATGCCCTGGCCCACGGATTCCGCGGCGCCTTCGCCGAAGCCCTGCACGAACGAATGCAGCCCCGCATGGCCGATCTCGACCAGCGCCGCGCCCATGTCGCCCTTGAACTTGCCGGTGCCGCTGTCCACGGCCAGCTCGGTCGCCTTGCCGGCCATGCCGCCCGCGGCCGAGATGCTCGCCTTGGTGAGCCCGCGCCCGGCCATGCCGAGGCCGCCCTTGACCAGCCCGCCTTCGCTGGAGGCGTTCATGCCCGCGCCGATGGCGCCGCCGACCTTCGACACGCCCTTGAGCCCCACGCCCGCGACGCGGCTCAGCGCGCCGCCCGCTGCCAGCTTCTCGGCCTGCGCGCGCAGGGCCGGGGCATTGCGGCCCAGCGCCTCGATCGATTGCGTCACGCTCGCCGTCGCCGCACCGGCCAGCCCGCCCTTGATGAGGCCGCCGAACAGCGCCATCACCGAATCGCCGCTGCTGCCTTTCCAGGTCTTCTCGTCCAGCGCCGCGTTGCCGAGCCCGCCGATGCCGCCGGTGATCGCGCCGATGATGATCTGGTCCACGACCGGGTTGCCCGTGAAGATCTTGGCCAGCGTGACCAGCGAGCGGGACGCGGTCTGTGCCGCCTGCGCCGCCTTCGAGGCCACCTGTGCCGCCTTGCCGAGTTGCGCGCCGACGCCCGCCGTGATCGCCTGCACCGCTGTCATCGCGAGGTCGATGCCGGCCTGTTCCCAACCGTAGCGGCCGCCCTTGATCGCGTAGTTGGCGCTCATCGAGGCGAGGCCGGTGACCACGGCGGCGGCGATCAACGGGGCTGCCGCACCGCCGGTGGCGACGGTGATCACCGCGGCGGCGATGGCCCCGAGGATCGCGATGCCGGTGGTCGCGATGTCGGCGAACGCGTCGATGCGCGACGAGTAGTTCTCGGCCACCGCTTGCGCGATGGCGGTGGTGGCCTCGAAGGTGGCGCGGTCGGCGCCCTGGTAGTCGTCGCCCTTGAAGTTGGGCAGGCTTGAGATCAGCTCGCCGCGCCGGTTCAGCGCGATCGGGCCGCCGGCCAGTGCCTCGAGTCGCTTCGAGGTGGCGGTCATGGCCTGGTCGGCATAGGTGCCGTCGGCGAGCATGCTGCCGAGCCCGCCCGATTCGCTGCGCTGCTGCGCGATGGCGAAGGCCGCGTTCTCGAGCTTCTCGCGGTCGTTGCGCGCCACGCCCTTCATCGCGCGTTCCATGCGCAGCCGGTCGTCGCCGGAGAGTTCGTTGAAGTCGCCGCCCTCGCCGTAGACACCGAGTTCGGCGTCGAGCGACTTGCCGGTCTGGACCTTGTACGCGGCGCGCATCTTCGCGATCTCGTCGCGGTCCATGCGTTCGGTGAAGCGGAACAGCAATTCCTCGTTGGTGCCCCAGTGCGCGTGCATCGCGTGGTCCATCGCGATGGCGCAGGTCTCCGGCGTGGGGCGTGCGTCGGTGATCAGCCCGACGGCCAGCTTCGCGTCGAGCGAGCCGGCGCCGAGCTTGTCGTTGAGGCGGGCGATGACGCGGTCGCGCGCGGCGATGACCTTCGGGTCGGTCATCGGCGTGGTCGGGTCGTTGGCCTTCGCGGCGGCGGCTGCCGGATCGACCGGGGCACCGGGCTTGGCATCGGCTGCCGGGGCGGGCGTGCCGGGTGGTTCGGGCGCGTACTTCTGCGCGGCCAGCAGCACGACGGCGGCACGCTTCTCGGCAGCCTGCCGGTGCGCGGCGCGCTCCTCGAGGCTGGCCTTCGACCAGTCGGCGGAGAAGCCGGCGTCGAAGGTGGCCTTGTCGAAGCTCTCCGGGTCGAAGTCCTTGTCGCTCTGCAGGGCGATGCCGACGCGGGCCGCGCGCGCGGCGACGCTGTCGGCGCCGCCTTTCTCGGTCAGGAGCGCGACGGAGAGGTCCTTGTCCGCGTCCTTGAGCGTGAGCGTGTAGTTCTGGCCGCCGGTTTGGGCCGGGCCGTCGCTGTAGGTGACGCCGGCGCCATCGTCGATATGGACCTGGATGTCGCGCGTCACGTAGTCCACGGCGCGCGCTTCGGCGCTCATGTTCGCGATCTTGCCGGTGGTGTCGGCCTTGGCCCAGTCGGTCTCGGCCACCAGTCCGCCGAGCGCGGCCACGACGGCCTTGCGGCGCGCGTCCGGGTCATCGTCCAGCAGCGCGCGCGCGTCGGAGTCGGCGCCCATGGTGGTGCGCGCCTCGATCGCGCGGTTCAGTGCGGCCTTGTCGTTCTCGCGGCGCGCATCGTCGACCTCGTCCTTCAGGCGCAAGGCGTCGGCGGTGACCTGGTCGCCGGTCTTCAGGGCGTCGAAGACCTTGCTGTCGGTGCCGTCCAGCGCCGCGCTGACCTCGGCGACGACATCGCCATGCTGCGCCCCGAGCGCCGCGGCCTGCGCCGGGGTCAGTGCGCGCATCACGGCTTCGACGCGGGCCTCGTCGTCGTTGAAGAAGCCGAGCGAGTCCTTCAGTTCCAGCCGCGCGGCCTCGACCGCGTCGCCGCGCAGCCAGGCGCGCGTGGCGGCGTATTCGGTGCTCTTCTCGCCCAGGTTCTTGACCAGGTCGGGCTCCAGTACGCGGCCGAAGGTGGGATAGGCGTCGAACTCCAGCGCCAGGCCGCGCGCCGCGCTGACGCCGCGCACGGCGGCCACCACGCCGGTCTCGTCCACGGTGCCCGCGAAGCCTCCGGCGAAGGCGTGGGTGATGCCCGTCGCGCGCGTGCCGATGTCTTTCTGCACCTGGTCGCCGGTGCCGGTGATCTGCTTGCCGAACAGCACGGCCGGTGTCGTGCGCTTCTTCAGGAAGTCGGCTTCGGCCTTGGCCTCGTCGTCCAGGCCGCCGCCCTTGGCGCCGGCAGCGCCGGGTGCACCGGGTGCAGGCGCGGGGGCCGGCGC
>NZ_JAAVVD010000028.1:0-110162 GCF_018449755.1 Variovorax sp. dw_954
ATCAAGCGATCATTGTCGTCAGCGCATTGCTGACTGCCTGTCGCGACTGGATGTAGCCGCAACTGCGCACAGCAACGTCCCACAAGGCCGGATCGGGTTGACCTTCATGTTCCGCAAGCCCGGCACGCAGGACATCGTGTTTCTCGAGAATCCCGGCCCGCGCCTGCATCACTTCGCCTACACGGTGTCGGATTCGCACAGCATCCTGCGTGCTTGTGACGTCGCCGGCAACATGGGCATGGGCGACGTGGTGGAACGCGGCCCCGGACGACATGGTCCGGCGGGCGTGTTGTTCGTCTACTTGCGCGACCCCGATGGCCACCGGGTGGAACTGTTCTGCGATCACTACCTGCTGATCGACAGCGAGGTCGAGCCGGTGCGCTGGGATGTGAAAGTGCCCGGCCTGACCTTGCGCTGGGGCCTGCCGCCGCAGGAGTGCTGGTTCACCGAAGCGACTCACTTCTCGGGCGTGCCGGTCGCGGAACTGGACGGGAGCCGGCCGCCTCTGGCAACGCTCGAGCGTTACCTGGCGGACAAGGCAAAAACACGCGCCGCCAAGGCTGGCGCTTGATCCTGAGCGGGGCTGCATCCGTAGCCCCGCCCTTGCTCAGGCATCGCCCCCAAGATTGGAGACTCAGGATGAACAGCCCGGTATTGACCCCACCAGATCCGCGCACCTTGCGCAACGCCTTCGGCTCCTTCGCAACGGGTGTGACGATCGTCACCACGTCGGGCCCGGCCGGCTCGGACATCGGCTTGACGGCCAACAGCTTCTCCTCCGTGTCGCTCGACCCACCGATGGTGCTGTGGAGCCTCGCGCGAACGTCCGCCAATCTCGACGCTTTCCGCAACGGCACGCATTTCGCCGTGCACATCCTGTCTGCCGATCAGGAGGCGCTTTCCTCGCGCTTCGCGAGCAAGATCGCAGACCGCTTCGAGGGCGTTGCCATCGAACGCGGGCCGGCCGGCATCCCGCTTTTGCCGGACTGCATGGCCCGCTTCGCCTGCAAGGTGGCCTACCAGTACGAGGGCGGCGATCACGTCATCTTCGTCGGCGAGATTCTTGATTTCAGCCATTCCGCGCGCAAGCCGCTGGTCTTCCATGGTGGGCGCTATGGCATGTTGCTGCCCAAGCAAGGCAATGCATCGGCGCAACCGGTGGACGAGCTCAGCAACCTGTCGGCGGACGATCTGCTGTACCAGGTCTCGAACGCCTACTTCCGGACACGGCAGGCCGTGATCAACGAACTCGAGCACCATGGATGGACATCGGAGGAGTACGCCGTCCTCAGCATCATTGGCCGGGAAGACGGGCTGTGCGTGCCGGAGATCGTGGCGCGCAGCGAGAAGGTTCGCGGGCAGGCGATCTCAACCGCGATCGTCCAGAAGCTCATCGGGCTTGGCTTGCTTCACAAGGTCGACTCGGCAGACGGTGAGGCGAGGGTCAGGTTGACCACCGAAGGCCGCCTTGCGGTCATGAAGCTCATCGCGATACGAAAGTCGAGCGAGGCCGATGTGCAGGGCAACCTGGACCCGAGCGAAGTTCAATTGCTCAAGCACCTTCTGGCTCGGCTCGAACACCCCGCCCATGCAGTGACATCGAATTGAGCGGTCCCACCGCGACGCGGGCTCATCGCGCCGCATATCAAAATAAGTCTGGAGACAAGAAATGAAACGACGGTCCTTCGCTTTTCTGGCCGCAGGCATTGGCCTCGGCCTGGTCGCCCCGCTTGCCTCGGCACAGTCCGATGCGCAGTCCTTCCCGACGAAGCCGGTGCGTATCATTTCCCCTTTTTCCTCGGGCAGCGGACCCGATGCGGCGATCAGGGTCGTTGCGGAAAAACTCGGCGCCAACTGGAAGCAGGGCGTCGTCATCGATCCCCGGCCAGGCGGCAGTGGCTTCCTTGCTGCCAACGTGGCGAAGCAGGCGCCGCCGACGGGCTACGACCTTTTCCTGGCCGACGTGGGCCATCTGGCCATCAACCCCTCCTTGTTCAAGAAGCTGCCCTACGACCCGAAGAACGACTTCGTGCCGGTGGGTGGCTTGCTTCACACATCGTTCTTTATCGTGGTGGGGGCCAACAGCCCCTATCGCACCGTCAAGGATCTGCTGGCCGCAGCCGCCGCCGCGCCGGGCAAGATCACCTACGGCTCCACCTCGGTCGGTGGCCCGCCGCACCTGGGCGCGGCGGAAGTCGAAGCGGCCAGTGGAACCCGGATGACGCATGTGCCTTACAAGGAGATCTCGCAGCTCAACATTGCGGTGTCGAACGGCGAGGTCGACTGGACCATGGGCAGCCTGGCCAGTTCCGGCGCGCTGCTCAAGGGCGGCAAGGTTCGCTTCCTCGCCATTGCGGATGACACCCGGTCGGCCAGTTTGCCAAGTGTCCCGACGCTGGAGGAGGCGGGTGGTCCCAAGGGCGTGCAGGCGCGCAGTTGGGTTGCGTTGATGGCGCCCAAGGGCACGCCGGCTGCCGTGATCGCCACGCTGAACCAGAGCTTGAACGAGGCGCTCAAACAGGCTGAAGTCGCCGAGAAATTCGCGACCTTCGGTTACGTGCCGGATCCGATGACGCCTGCCGCGCTCGCGAAGTTGATCGATCGCGACACAGTGACCTATGAGGCCATCGTCAAGCGCACCGGTGCCAGCGCCGACTGAACCACATGAGAATTGCACGCTACCAATCTGCTGCCGGTACCGAGCGGCTCGGTGTTGTCACGTCGTCATCGGGCAGTGAACTGCTGGTCGATGTCGCGAAAGCTGCTGCTGCCCGCGGTGGACCCAGCGCGCCAGCCTCGGTGATGGAGTTGATCGTGGGCGTGCGCCGGCGATGGATGCCACGCGCGAGTTGCTTACCTGGGCCACGCATCGCAACGATCCCTTCTGGATGGACGACCCGGACCAGGTGCAGTGGCTGACCCCAGTGCCGCCCAAGTCCATGTTCAGCGCCGGCCGCAACTTCGGGCGCCACAAGATGGAGTCGATGAAGGGCAGTGCTGCCAGCGCCAGCAAGCTGCACAGTGACTTCCCCACGGGCTTCGTGAAACTGGGGCGCACGATGGTCCCGCACAAGAGCCAGGTGAAGCGACCGAAGGACGTTCTCGATTTAGACTACGAAGTGGAGATCGTGCTGGTACTGGGCAAGGCCATCGATGCGGACAGCGACGTCGACCCAGCCAGCGCCATCTTCGGTTACACCATCTTCAACGACTTGTCGGCACGCGAATGGCAGCTCCGCGAGATGGACAACGGCATGATCATGCTGGGCAAGAATTTCCCAGGCTTCGGACCCATCGGCCCTTACATCCTCACCGCGGATGAAGTCCCCGACCCCAACGGCCTGGTCCTTTGGCTGAAGGTCAACAGCGAGCTGCGCCAGCATTCGGACTGCCGCGACCTGATCTTCGGCTTCGAGCAGATGGTCGCGTTCTGGTCGCGCTTCGGCCTCGTCCCCGGGGACATGATCAGCACCGGTACGCCCGAAGGCGTGGCCTTGCATCACAAGCCGGATTCGCGCGCCTGGTACCTGAAGCCCGGTGACCGGGTCGAGGCGGGTGTGGACAGCATCGGCGTGCTGGAAACGTTCATCGTATAGACGACAAGAATGCAGGCGCTTGCGATAGGCCGCGGGGTCACCCAATCGGCACACCGCCGTGCCGCCTCAACGCAAGTCGCCGCCACCTTCCCCCTCACATTGGAGTGCTGAATGAAGCTTTATTTTTTGCCCGGTGCCTGCTCTATCGGAATACATGCCTTGCTCGCCGAGCTCGGCCAGCCGTTCGAGATCGAGAAGGCGGCGCGTTCCGGAACGCCCGAGTTCGAGGCGTACAAGCAGATCAATCCCAAAGGGAAGGTGCCTGCACTGATTCGTGATGACGGATCGCTGCTCACCGAGTTCCCTGTGATCGCGCTCTATCTGGCCCGCACCCATGCCGCACGGGGCTTGATCCCGACAGACATCGAAGGCGAGATCCGCGTGATGGAGATGACCGAGCATCTCGTCTTCACCGTGCACATGCAGGGCTACACTCGTGTTCGCCGGCCCGAGAAATTTGCGCCGAGCGAGTCCGATCACGCAGCGGTCAAGGCATTCGGTCTCGGGATATTCCAGGCCGGGCTCGATCGGGCAGAACGGCAGATCAACGGCAAGGACTGGCTCTTCGACAAAATGACCATCGCTGATTTCGCGCTCTTCTATCTCGAGCACTGGTCTGTCGTCAACGGCATCGGATCATTGGGTCCGAGTTGCCAGGCGCACCACGATCGCCTGTGGTCGAAAGCCGAAATCCGTCGTGCCATCGAATCCGAGGCCCTGACTTCATCCTGAACATTCCACGATGGATCTGTTGTCGAAGCTGAAGGCTTTCATCGCGACTGCGGACGCCGGCAATTTCTCCGAAGCCGCGCGCAACTCGTACGTCTCGCCTTCGGTCATCATGAAGCGGGTCGACGCGCTCGAGTGGGATCTGAAGACGACGCTCTTCGAACGATCGACCCGGCGGTTGACGCTGACGGACACAGGGCAAAGCTACCTCACACATGCGCGCCAGATGATCCGGTCGTACAACGACATGGTCAGCGGCGCGATCCTGAACCCCGGCAGCATCGAGGGTCCGATCAGGATCAAGGCCCCAGCGGTTTTTGTCAGGCGCGGCCTGGGTGATCTGTTCGCCGCCTACCGCGCAGAGAACCCGCTCGTCCAGCTCGAGATCATCGCGTCCGACAGGGGTGGCAATCCGGCGACGGAGGGCTTCGACATCGCGGTCGGGATGCACCAGATGTCCTTTCCAGACGTCATCGAGCAGGTCATCCGCGCCTTTCCCCGACTCCTTTGCGCAGCCCCTTCCTATCTCGCCCGGCGCGAGGCGCCTCTGCATCCCCGCGACCTGATCGATCACCCGTGCCTCGCGTTTTCGATTGCCGGACGATCTGGGGATTCAGCTCGGCGGAAGGGCGCGTGGAAGTGGACGTGCGGCCCGTCCTCATCACCAATGACGCCGACTACCTGTGCGCCGCCGCATGCGGCGGGCAAGGGATCGTCCAGCTTGCGCGGCCGAGTGTTGCCGACGCCCTGCAGGCCGGGCAACTCGTCCCTGTGCTGGAGCAATTCCCGTTGGTGGAACGGTGGGTGAAGATCATGGTGCCCTCAGCCCGGTTGAAGCTGACGCGAGTCAAACTCCTGTTCGACAAGATGGCTTTGCATCTGGCGTCCGGCGGTGGTGAGGGGATGGATCGACCTTCGCCGGTTCGCCGCGGGACCTGCAGATCCGTTAGCGCCACTTCGGAGTTTGCGGGCTTGACCTGCACGGGAAGCGCTCCTCAAGATGCAAAGCCCCCAATACTTTGGAGTCATGCATCGAAGACCGCCCAACTCGGCAGGAACGGCCCCCCGTGTCTCCAAGCCTTACAGGCGAAACAACGCTTCCGCATTCCTGTGCGCGAACTTTTCCTTGTCGTCCTGGCTGATGGGCAAAGCTTCCAGAAACTCCCGTGCACCGGTGTTCGTGAGGTAGGGATAGTCCACCGCGTAGATCAGCCGGTCTGCACCGACCACCTTGTGGACGAACTCGAAGTGCGGCAGGTTCAGCATGCCACTGGGCGTCACGTAGACGTGCTGGCGGTAGGTGTCAGAGATCGTGCGTGACAGGCCGGTCACTTCGCGCGGCAGCGTGTCGTCCATCCGGTGCAGGTAGAAAGGCACCATCTCGCCCCAATGCCCGCTGATGACCTGCAGCTTGGGAAACTTGTCGAACACGCCGGCCAGCATCATCCGGATGACCTGGGTGCCGGCGTCGTGGTGCCAGCCCCAGCCGAAGATCGAGAGACGCGCGCTGACTTCCTTGTCCAGCCCACCGTAGTAGGGCTCCCGCACCTGAGGCAACGGCACGCCGGGGTGGACGTAGACCGGTACCTGCAGTTCGTCCAGCTTGGCCAGCACCGGCTCGTAGCGCGGGTCGTCCAGGAAGGTCTCGCCGGGGCGGCCCACCAGCAGGGTGCCCTTGAAGCCCAATTGCTTCACCGCACGCTCCAACTCCGCCGCCGCGGCCTCCGGGTGCTGCCACGGCAAGGCGGCAAAGCCGCCGAATCGCGTCGGATGGGCCTGAACGGCCTTGGCCAGTCGGTCGTTGGCGGCACGGGCGAGGTCGGTGGCCTGCGCAGCCGGCACCATCTGCACCGAATTGCTGTAAGACACGATCTGCATGTCGATGCCGTGCGCATCCATGTCGGCGATGCGTTTGGACCCGACGTCGCCGGCCCGCTCCAGCGACACCGGCGGTGCGACCAAGTGCGGGCGGTGGTCGTTGAAGCTTTCGGGCCGGTCTTCGACGCGGCTGCCCCAATCGGCCATGTAGGGTGCTTCGGCTTTCAGGTTGGCCATGCCGGCCCTGGCGAGGTCGGCATCGACGGTGTGCTCTTCAATGCAGATGATCTTCATGATGTGCTTCTCGGTGAATGGATGCCCGCAAGGATGTTCCCATTCAACGATCAACACTAATATTAGATTTCAATCAATTGATCATCTGTACTGATGGCCTGAATCGCGAAGCCCTTCAAGGTTTCACTTTGCGTCGCGCCAATTCCCGGAACGCGATGACTGCGCCCGTCGTTTCTTCCACGCGACTCAGCAGCAACAGCCCGGCCACTTGTCCCAACGCATCGATCGGCCGATAGACCAGCGTAGGTACGGGCACGTCGGCCACCGGCGCCGGCACGACGGCAATGCCGAGACCGGCTGCCACCAGCGCGAGCACCGTCAGCGTGCTGCCGACGCGATAGGCGACCTCGGGCGGCCGGCCTATCAAGACCTGGAGGGCAGTCAGCAGGTCTTCGTCGGCCTTTCCCATGGCGTAGACGATGAGAGGCTGCGTCGCGATGGACTTTGGCGTGAGTCGCTTGCGCGTTGCCAAGGAATGGTCCGCAGGCATGGCCACGACGAAGGGCCACGAGCCGATTCGCACCGATTCGACGCCGTCGCAGGCCAGGCCTTCTACGGGCGCATAGCCGATGTCGAGCTGACCTGTACGGATTGCATCGGCCTGCAGATCGGGCGCCATTTCCTGCACGACGAGTTCGGCACCGGGATGCACTTTGCGAAACTCCCGCAAGTCGCTCATGAGCTTGCCGCTGAAGACCGCGTTGCCGGCAAAGCCGACGCGCACGCGCCCGGTTTCGCCGCGCAGGGCGCGTCGCACAGTCTCGCGGGCGTGCTCGGCCTGGTCCAGCGTGCGCCGGGCCTCTGCCATGAACAGGGTGCCGGCCTCCGTCAGCGTCACACGGCGACTGGTGCGAATGAACAAGGGCCCGCCCAACTCTTCTTCCAGCGCCCGGATCTGCATGCTCAGCGCGGGCTGGACGATGTGCAGGCGCTCGGCGGCGCGGCCGAAATGGGCTTCTTCAGCGACCGCCATGAAATACCGGAGGTGACGCAGTTCCACGATTTAAGCCTTCCTGGTTCAGGTGAATCGATGCATGCGCATGTTGTCCAATTCACCCAGATTGGGTCATGGGATCCTCGTATTCCTGACAGCGGCTCGATTTGAATGAATCAATTCTATTGATCAATCAGTGAGAACAACGTATTGGATTTGATCGCCGGAAAGAGCGATGCTTCACGGCATCATGAACACCTACCTCGAAGACCGACTCGCGCTCAATGACCTAATCACCGGCTGGATCCATCGTGATCTGGGTGATTGGGATGCACTGCGCGAACTTTTCCACCCTGACGGCACCATCGAAGTGACCTGGTTCGAAGGCTCGTTCGGCGAGTTCGTCGACGGCTCGATCCGCATGGGCGCATCCGACCTGCAGACCAAGCACCTCATCGGCACGCCCGTTGCCACGCTCAACGGCGGCAAGGCCATCGTCGAGACCAATGCCGTGATCGTCGGCGAGAACGTCAAGCTGCAGCTTGGTTGCGCCGTGCACAACCGCTTCTACGACATGGCCGAAAGACGCGATGGCGTGTGGAAGCTGTTGCGCCGCCAGAGCGTGTACGACATGGGCAGCTTCACCTTTCCGGCAGGGCCAAGGGACATAGACCCCGCGATGGTTGCGCGCTACCCGCGCGAATACGCGGCGCTGGCCTATGTGCTGGAGAAGAGCGGCTTTCCGCTCGGGCGAGTGTTCGCCACGCGAGGCAGCAAGCTCGAGCAGTCCATGAAGGCCGACGGCCAGGCGTGGCTGTCCGCTTGATTTCTGTCGTCAGTCACTTTCTGGGAATGGCCCGACATCCTTTTGAAGGGATGGTCGGGCCAGTTCGATTCAGGCTGCCTGACTGTGCTTGGCTTCTGCGTCGCGCAGGAAAGCGTCGACCACCCTGTTAAAGGCATCCGGACAATCCTGTTGCAGGAAATGGCTCGGAGCTTCCTGAAGGACGGTATGCCGTCCGCCAGTCAAACGCGCGAGAGCCTCGCCGGTGGCGCCCTGGGACGCGCTGTATCCGCCGGAAATGATCAGCACCGGAATGCCGGCGGCGGCGACCTTGTCGGCGGCTGCGCGCTGCTCTGTTGCCGAAGCCATGTGGGCACGCAGCAATGAGCAGCCCATGGCCGTGGCGCGATCCGGATCTGCCTTGAGTCCTGCCACAGCCACGTTGTCGGCGCCGTCGCTTGAACCCAGCGAGCCGACGAATCCAATGGCGTAGTCTGCGGGTGTCTTTCCAGACAGCAGGTACTTCATGATGATCTCGGCCGCTCCTTTCGTCGCAGGGTCCGCCGCGCTTTGCGGATCGGTGGACAACATCATCTGCAATGCCGGTTCTACGAGGATGAGCGAACGCACCGCTTCCGGCCGCAGCGCCGCTGCCAGCAGTGATTCGGCGCCACCAAAGGAATGCCCGATCAGGTGACTGCTCTGGCCCAGCCGTTCGGCAATCAACGCCGCATCCGCGTGCATGTCATCGGGTCCCCGGGACGGGCTTTCGCCGAACCCCGGGCGATCGATCAGCCTGAGCTTCCAGCCCATGTCGGCCAGTGGAAGCTGCCCTTTCCAGTTGACCGGACCGCCGCCAATACCCCCTTGTACGCCCCCATGGACAAACAATACCGGCGGGCCCTTGACTCCGCACTCTGTGATGTGAACGGGCAAGTCCGCCGCATTGGCGGGAACTGGATGAACGGGGCATTGCGCCAGCAATGAGGGATTGGCTTCGCCGAGTGCCTTGGATGACATGTTTGATTTCCCTGCGTTAAGAAGGCAAGTTGTTGATTCGATGCAATGCACAGCATGCGCCTTCTCATCGATTTGAACAAATAAGCATTCCTTAGCGATCGATCATTTTCAATGATCGGTTTGCCGGCCGCGCGTCCAACCGGTCGGCCGCGCATCAGTTGCCCGCGCGTGACGGCGCGTGCAGCTGCAGGAACCGGTCGACCACCGTGTTGAATTCGGTCGCATGTTCGAAGTACGCCGAGTGGCCCGAATCCTCGAAGGTATAGGGTTCTGCACCTGGGATCAGGCTCGCGGCATGGAAGTGACTCTCGGAATTGAGAAAGTCGTCGTGCGATCCGCCGGCGACGACGGTCGGCACGCTGTAGTTGTCGAAATCGGCGGGGTAAAGCTTGATGCTGTCGTCCATCATGGTCGATGAATCGAACGGAGGGTTCAGCGCCTTGATCTGCGAATACAGGAAGATCAGGTCGGGCCGCGCCTTCAGCGTCTCGCGGTTCCAACCGACCCCGGCGCCGCGGGAGAAATCCGGCCCGAGGAAGATCCCGTTGGCACGCTGGATCACCTTCCAGTTCTGCGTCGAATAGGCTGGCGTCGGCGAGCCGTTGATGAACAGACACGACACGCGCTCGGGCGTTCGCACTGCAATGGGAAGGCCCGCCCAGGCGCCGAGCGACTGGCAGACGAAGGCTGCGCGTGCTATGCCCTCGGCATCCATGATCGCGCGAATGTCATCGGGGAAGTGCCGCGGATGGACCGCTTCGGGCGCGCAACGCGAATGCTTGAATCCGCGCAGGTCGACCGTGATCACCTGATAGCGATCGCGGAAGAAGGGCACCTGCTGGTAGAAGGCCATGGAGTTGCCTCCGCCGCCGTGAATGAAGAAAACGGGGTGGCCCTCGCCTTGCTTCTCGTAGTACAGGCTGGTGTCTGGAAGATGGATGGTCGGCATGCTCGTCTTTCGGTTGGTGAATGAAACTACAGCGGCTGGATGCCCAGGTCCCGAAGCAACGCAGGAATGGCTGCGGCCTCGGCGAGCAGCTCCCGTTCGAACTCCGCTGGCGCATTGCCCACGGGAGTGAAGCCGATGTTGGCCAGGAAGCCGCTCAAGTCGGCGCCTTGCACGGCGGCGCGCACTGCCAAGGCGACCTTTTGCTGGATCGCTGCATCCAGTCCGGCCGGTGCCAGAAGTCCGACCCATATCTCGTTGGTGAAGACGTATGAGCTGAAGCCGGCCTCGGCAAAGGTCTGCACATTGGGGAGCACGGCCGAACGCTTTGCGCCGACCAGGGCGAGCGCCTTCATCTTGCCTTCCGCGATCATCGGCGCGGCCACGAACGGTGCCGCAAAGGTCAGGTCCACCGTCCCGCCGAGCAGGTCCTGCAAGGCCGGTGGCGAACCGCGGTACGGAACTTCGCCAAAGCGCACGCCGGCTTGGCGGGCCACCGATTCCATCACCTGCACAGGGATCGTGCCCGGCCCCCACGATCCGTAGCTTGGGCTGTTGCCCTGTGCCTTCATCTCGGCGATGAGTTCTGAAACGCTGTTGGCCTTGACCCGCGGGTGCGCGACCAGTGCGGGCGCACTGTTGGCTACCTTGCTGATCGGCAGGAAGCCGCTGCGAGGATCGTAGGGCAGCTTCTTGACCATCACGCTCGCCGCCACCAGTGGATCGCTGGTGGTGAACAGGAAGGCGTAGCCGTCCGCCGCAGAGCGTGCAACCTCGCCCGCGCCGATGGTTCCGATCGCGCCCGGCTTGTTGTCGACAACGACCGGGGTACCCAGACTCTTGCCCAACAACTCGCCGAGCTTGCGAGCAATTGCGTCCACCGGCGAACCGGCCGGCGAAGGCACGACGATGCGGATCGGCTTGGCGGGCCAGGCGGTGGCGGCCCAGGCGGGCGCAAACATCGCAATAGGCAATGTGCCGCTGGCGGCAATCAGATGGCGTCGGGTCAGCATGTGTACTCCTTGGGGCAATGGGATGTGATTCGGAGGATGCTATGCACCACGACTGACCTCCGGAAGAGTCAAAATCGGCTTCGTGAACACCTTTGGAGGTCGCTGAACCCATGACCATGCAGCAGCTCAGGGCGCTGGTCGCCGTGGTGACGCACGGCAGCATCCGCGCCGCCGCGCGCCGCCTGCACCTGTCGCAGTCGGCGGTCACGAAGGCGATGCATCTGCTGGAGGAGGATGCCGGTGTGCCGCTGCTGATCCGGGGCTCGCGCGGGATTCACCTGACCGAGGCCGGCGAACGCCTGCTCGCGCGTGCGCGGCTGGTCACCCGGCAGGTCGATCTGGCCTATGAGGAACTGCGGCAAGCGGGCGGGGACGACGCCGGCACGCTGCAGGTTGCGCTGAATCCGATCGTCACGCTGACGGCTCTGGGCGACGCGTTCAGGTGGTTCCGGCAGCGCTATCAGAAGGTGGACATCGAGTTCAGCGACGGCCTCATACAGCGGGTCCTGCCCCGCCTGCGCGACGGAACGCTCGACCTGGCATTGGTCGCAGCCGACGCGGGCGAGCTGCAGGGCGACGAGTTTCGCATCGAGCACCTTCGGCGCATTCGCCAGCGCGTGGTGGTACGCCGGGGCCACCCGGCGCTGGCGGCGCCAACGCCGCAGGCGCTCGTCGAGTGCGAGTGGATCTACACACGGCGGCTCGACGAAGCCCGGCAATCGCGCATGACGGAGATGTTCGGCCGCAGCGGCGTCGAGCCGCCGAAGCGCCACCTGATCTGCGATGCGCTGCAGGCCTTCGCGCTGCAACGCAATTCCGACGCGGTCAGCCTCATGCCGGAGCCGCTGTTGGGCAATGCCGAGACGCGCGACATCGTCGCGATCGAGGACTGCAGGATCGACCCCTTCGACCTCGAACTCGCGATGCTCACGCGCGCCGACACGCCACTCACGCCAGCGGCTGCGTTCTTCGCGCATTGCATTGCAAGGACGACCGGCGCGCAGCCGCCGGCAAGCGCGTGATGTGAACGCTTTCCCCTCGACGCCCGCGAGCCGAACACCCTTGGCAGCCCAGTCGCGCGACGACCCTTGCCCGTAGTCGGCACCGGCAATGATGATGAGTGGCTGCTTGCGCGCCATGTAGGTCTCGATGCCTTCCCGCATGCGCACGCGCGTGACGCGCGGCAGGAAAGTACCGATGTTGTTCAAGTGGTATGCCACTTGCGCTCCTGCGGGCCTTTTGTGCATGGCGCCGAATCTTGATCCATGCTGCCAGCGATGCCATCCGCTGATCAGTCCCCGGCTTTTTGTATCTTCTGGCCTCACTCCGGTGTCCCTACGATCGCCCCACACTCAAAAACCGAGAGATGGGGACAACGTGAGCGATGCAGTCGACAGGCGGGTATTGATCGTCGGCGCGGGGCCGACCGGGTTGGCTCTGGCCATCGAGCTGGGGCACCGTTCCATTCCTTGCCTGCTGGTCGAGCGCAATCCGCGCGTGGGCTTTGCGCCGCGCGCCAAGACCACGAACCTGCGCACCCGCGAGCACATGCGCCGCTGGGGCATCGCCGACAAGCTCAAGGCGCAATCGCCGCTGGGCATCGACTACCCGTCCAACGTGCTGTTCGTGACGCGGCTGGCGGGCCACGAGCTGGCCCGCTTCGAGAACGCGCTCTACTGCGCACCGGGCAAGAACCCGCTCTATTCCGAGCATTCGCAATGGATCCCGCAGTACACCTTGGAAGAAGTGATGCGCGCGCACGCGCAGACGCTGCCGGGCGTCGAGATCCGCTTCAACTGCGAACTGCAGGGCTTCGAGCAGGACGGCTCGCGAGTCATCTCACGGATACGTGACACGGCGGCCGGCAAGGACTTCACTGTGCGCAGCGACTACATGGTGGGCGCGGACGGCGCACGCAGTTTCGTGCGCGACGCCATCGGCGCGAAGATGGAAGGCAACTACGGCCTCTCGCGCAACTACAACGTGGTGTTCCATGCACCGGGCCTCGCGCAGGCGCACAGGCATGGCCCGGCGATCATGTACTGGCAGGTGAATGCCGATGTGCCCAGCATCATCGGCCCGATGGACCGCGGCGAGAAGTGGTTCTTCATGCCCACCGCGGTGCCGAAGGACGCGAACTTCGACGTCAATGCCGCGCCCGACCTGATCCGGAAGGCGACCGGCATCGACCTGCCCTATGAAGTGCTGAGCTCCGACGAATGGGTGGCCAGCAGCCTGGTGGCCGACACCTACCGCGACCGTCGCGTGTTCCTCGCCGGCGATGCCTGCCACCTGCATCCGCCGATGGGTGGCTACGGCATGAACATGGGCGTGGCGGACGGGGTGGACCTCGGCTGGAAGCTGGCGGCGATGGTGCAAGGCTGGGGTGGCCCCAGGCTGCTCGACAGCTACGCGGCCGAACGCGCGCCCTTGCACCGCTACGTCATCAATGAAGCTGTTGCCAACCACGGCACGCTGGGTCATCAGCTCTGGCAGGACGGCCTGGAGGACGACAACGCATGCGGCGAGAAGTTGCGTGCCGCCGTCGGTGCGCGCGTGGCATCCGCCAAGCTGCGCGAGTTCAACACGCTGGGCGTGGTGCTGGGTTACCGCTACGAGAACTCGCCGGTGATCGCGGGCGACGGCACCGAGGCGCCGCCGCCGGACTTCCTCAACTACGTGCCTTCGTCGCGGCCCGGCCATCTGGCGCCGCATGCGTGGCTGCATGACGGCACCTCGCTCTACGACCACTTCGGCCAGGG
This sequence comes from Variovorax sp. dw_954, assembly GCF_018449755.1. Lineage (NCBI taxonomy): Bacteria > Pseudomonadati > Pseudomonadota > Betaproteobacteria > Burkholderiales > Comamonadaceae > Variovorax > Variovorax sp. dw_954. Next base: position 13,897 of record NZ_JAAVVD010000028.1, read on the forward strand.
CTTCACCCTGCTCGACAGCGGCAAGGCCAACCCGGACGAGATCGCGGCCGCGCGCAAGGCGGCGCAGGCGGCTGGCGTGCCGTTGCAGGTGATCCAACCGAGCGAGCCAGGACTGCCGGGCCTCTATCGCTCGCGCCTCACCCTGATCCGCCCCGACCAGCACGTCGCATGGCGTGGCGACACATGGCCGCAGGACGGCGCCGGCGTGATGCGGCAGGTGACCGGCCAAGCCACGGCGCAGGCCCTGACGCACTGAATCGAACACAAGAAAACGGAGACAAGCGCATGCTGAATTTCAAGACCACCGTCGTCGCCGCCGTCATGGCTATCTGCGCCGCGACGCTCATGCCCGCGCATGCGCAGGCACCCATCAAGATCGGCTACCTCGGCACCTTCTCCGGCCCGATCGGCGCGATCGGCCAGGACAACTACGACGGCTTCATGCTCGGCATCGAGCAGCGCGGCGGCAAGCTCGGCAACGTGCCGGTGCAGGTGCTGAAGGAAGACGACCAGTTCAAGCCCGACGTCGGCCTGCAGATCGCGCAGAAGTTCATCGAGAAGGAGCAGACGCCGATCATCGTCGGCGTGATCGGCTCCAACGTGATGATGGCGATACAGCGGCCCATCACCGAGAAGCAGGTGTTCCTGATCGGCACCAATGCCGGCCCGTCTGCGATGGCGGGTGCGCAGTGCTCGCCCTACCAGTTCATCGTCTCCTGGCAGAACGACCTGCATGCCGAGGCCGCGGGCAAGTACGCCAACGACAAGGGCTTCAAGCGCATGGTGTTGATCGCGCCGAACTACCAGGCGGGCAAGGACGCGCTGCAAGGTTTCAAGCGGCAGTTCAAGGGCACGGTGCTCGACGAGCTGTTGCCCGGCATGTCGCAGCCGGACTTCTCTGCCGAGATCGCGCAGATCGCCGCGGCCAAGCCCGATGCGGTGTATGCCTTCTTCCCCGGCGCGCTGGCCGTCAACTTCGTGCGGCAGTACCAGCAGGCAGGGTTGAACAAGACGATTCCGCTGCAGTCCTCGGCGATGCTGGATGCGACCACGCTGCCGGCCCTGAAGGATGCCGCGCTGGGTCTCGTCACCACACACTATTGGGGCCCCGACCTGCCCAACCCGGTGAACCGCGAGTTCGTCGACGCCTTCGAGAAGAAGTACAACCGCATCCCCTCGTTGTTCGCGGCGCAGGGCTATGACGCGGCACTGCTGCTCGACACGGCGATCGGCAAGGTCAAGGGCAACGTGGCCGACAAGCCGGCGCTGCAGGCCGCGTTGAAGGCCGGCATCCCGAAGTCGACGCGCGGCGAGCTGAAGTTCGGCAACAACAACTTCCCGATCAACGACTGGTACGCGCTCGAAGTGGCGAAGGATGGAAAGGGCCGCATCAGCCTGAAGACCATCGCGACGCCGCTGAAGGACTACCAGGATTCATACCACGCGCAGTGCGCGATGAAGTGAGGCGAGCGGCATGACGGCCTCGCTGCTGTTCACGCAGTTGCTCAACGGGTTTCAGCTCGGCGTGCTGCTGTTCCTGCTCTCGGCCGGGCTGACGTTGGTGCTGGGCATCATGCATGTGATCAACCTCGCACATGGCTCGCTGTTCATGATGGGGGCGTACATCGCGGCCACCGTGCATGGATGGAGCGGGTCGTTCCTGCTCGCGGCCGTGGCTGCTGTCGCGGGCAGCTTGGTGCTGGGGCTGGTGCTGGAGCGGATCGTGGTGTCGAAGCTGTACGAGCGCGACCATCTCTACCAGGTGCTGGCGACCTTCGGCGTGATCCTGTTCCTCAACGAGGTCGCGCGCTTCGGCTGGGGGCCGTCGCCGATCTTCATTCCGGTGCCGGAGTTCCTGGCAGGCACGGTCGATGTGGCCGGCTTCTCGTACCCGGCGTATCGGCTCGCGATCATCGGCGTGGGGCTGGTGGTCGGCGCGGGCATGTACTGGGTGGTGCACGCCACGCGCATCGGCATGCTGATCCGCGCGGGTGCGTCGGACGCGGGCATGGTGGCGGCGCTGGGTGTGAACATCGGGCAGCTCAATGCGCTGGTGTTCGCTGCGGGCGCCGGGCTGGCCGGCCTGGCGGGGCTCATGGCGGGGCCGATCCTCTCGGTGCAGCCGGGCATGGGTGAGCCGATCCTGATCCTGGCGCTGGTGGTGCTGGTGACGGGTGGCATCGGGTCGATTCGCGGCGCGTTCTATGGCGCGCTGATCGTGGGCATCGTCGACACGATCGGGCGAGCGTTTCTCCCGGGGCTGATGCGCGAGATCGTGGAGCGCTCGCTGGCGCAGGCGGCCGGGCCGGCGATCGCGTCGATGCTGATCTACCTGCTGATGGCGATCGTGCTTGCGGTCAAACCGGCGGGGCTGTTCCCGGTGAAGCATGGATAGCTCAAAGCTCTCCCCCAGGCTTCGCGCACTGCGTGTCGCTCCGCCAACCCCCTCGCCGGGGGCGACACCGGTGGCCCGGCGAAGCCGGTTCCACGGTGTCCCCCGAACAAGCCTGCGCCTCTCTATCGCGGGCGCGCTCATCGCGTTGCTCGCGGTGGTGCCTGTGCTCTCGCACTTCATGGGTCAAAGCTTCTACGTCACGCTGGTCTCGCGAATGATGATCTTCGCGCTGGCCGCGACGGGCCTCAACCTCGTCATGGGTTATGGCGCGATGGTGAGCTTCGGTCATGCGCTCTACATCGGCATCGGAGCCTACGCGGTCGGCATGCTTTCGTTCCATGGCATCGGCAACGGCTGGGTGCATCTGGGCGTAGCGCTCGGCGCGGGTGCGTTGCTGGCAGCGGTCATCGGCCTCGTCTGCCTGCGGGCGAAGGGCGTGGGCTTCATCATGATCACGCTGGCCTTCGCCCAGATGTACTACTTTCTCGCGATCAGCCTCAAGCAGTACGGCGGCGACGATGGCTTCAGCCTCGCTGCGCGCAGCGACTTCGGCTTTGTCGACCTGAACGACAACGTGGTGCTGTACTACCTGATCTTCGGGCTGCTGATGGCCGTGCTTTTCTGCTTTCATCGGCTGGTGCATGCGCGCTTCGGCATGGTGCTGCGCGGCTGCAAGTCGAACGAGCGGCGCATGCTGGCGCTGGGCTTTCCGACGCTGCAGGTCAAGCTCGCGGCCTACGTGCTCTCCGCCCTGGTGTGCGTCTTGGCCGGGGTGCTGCTGGCCAACATGACGCGCTTCGTCTCGCCCTCGTACATGCAGTGGACGGTGTCGGGTGACCTCGTCGTCATCGTGGTGCTGGGCGGGCTGGGCACGCTGATCGGGCCGCTGCTAGGCGCCGTGCTGTGGCTGTGGCTGGAGGAAGCCTTTGCCTCGTTTCACAGTGGTTGGGGCGCGCTCGATGAACTGGTGCGCAACCACTGGCTCGGTGTGCTCGGCGTGCTGGCGGTGCTGGTCGCGCTGAAGCTCAAGGACGGCATTTACGGCGCCATCGCTGCGCGCGACAAGGGGCGCGAATGATGATGAACACCGTGACGCCGGTACTGCGTGTGCGCGGGCTGGTCAAGCGCTTCGGCGGATTGGTCGCGACCGACCGCCTCGACCTCGATGTCAACCCGGGCGAGATCCACGCCGTGATCGGCCCGAACGGCGCGGGCAAGACCACGCTGATCAACCAGCTCTCCGGCGAGTTGCTGCCCGATGAGGGCAGCATCCAGCTGCATGGCAGGGAGCTGGCGCACGAGTCGGTCCAGCGCCGTGCGCGCATGGGCATCGCGCGCAGCTACCAGATCACTTCCGTGTTCCCGGAGTTCACCGCGCTGCAGAACGTGATGCTGGCGGTGCAGGGCGCGAGCGGCGGCAGCTTCGCGTTCTGGAAGGCGGTGGCGAAAGACCTGACGCTGGTGCGGCCTGCGCAGCTCCTGCTGCATCAAGTGGGACTGGGCAGCCAGTCGAAGACGCGCGTGTCGGAGATGGCGCATGGCGCGCGACGGCAGCTTGAGCTCGCGATGACGATGGCGCTGAAGCCGCAGGTGATGCTACTCGATGAACCGATGGCTGGCATGAGCCACCAGGAATCGCAGGACATGGTCGCGCTGCTGGAAAGGCTCAAGGGCCGCTACAGCATCGTGCTGGTCGAGCACGACATGGACGCGGTGTTCGCACTGGCGGATCGCATCACGGTGATGGTCTACGGCCGGCCGATCGCGTGCGGCACGGCCGAGGACATTCGCAACGATGCCGAGGTGCGGCTCGCGTACCTTGGTGATCCCCTGGAGGTGATATGAGCGCAGCGCCGCGACACGAAGTGCCGGGCGTGGGAGATTCGCCATGAGCGCATTGCTTGAAGTCGACGGCATCGAGACCCACTACGGCGCCAGCCAGGCGCTGTTCGGCCTGTCCTTCGACGTGCGCTCCAGCGAGGTCGTGACGCTGATCGGCCGCAACGGCATGGGCAAGTCGACGACTGTGAAGACGGTGATGGGCATGCTCGCGCCGCGCAAGGGCTCCGTGCACATCGGCGGCGCAGACATCACCGGGCAGCCCGCGCACCGCGTCGCACGCACCGGCATCGGCCTGGTGCCCGAAGGCCGTCGCATCTTTCCGAACCTCACGGTGCGCGAGAACCTCGTCGCCACCGCGGAGAACCGCCGCGGCCGCCAGCCCCCGTGGACCCTGCAGCGCGTCTACGACATGTTCCCGCGCCTCGAGGAGCGCGAGCGCAACCTGGGCTGCAACCTCTCCGGCGGCGAGCAGCAGATGCTGGCCATCGGCCGCGCGCTGATGACCAACCCCACGCTGCTGATCCTCGACGAAGCCACCGAGGGCCTCGCGCCGCTGGTGCGCAGCGAGATCTGGAACTGCCTCGCCCGCCTCAAGGCCGAGGGCCTGTCGCTCATCGTCATCGACAAGAACATCGCCCCGCTGCTGCGGCTGGCCGACCGGCACTTCATCGTCGAGAAGGGGCGCGTCGTCTGGCAAGGGCGCTCCGAAGAACTGCGCGCACAGCCCGAGTTGCTGCGCGAATACGTCGGCATGTAGGCAAAGTAAATCAAAGAAGGAAATCAAGATGATCCTGGTCACCGCTGCCATTGGCAATCAAGGCAAGCTGTCATGAGCGGGAAGGACGCAATGCACATCACGCGATGGGGTGACGCCGGTCCGAAGGTCGTGCTGGTGCATGGCAGCGCGCAAGGCAGCGTCGTGGGTGGCTCGACGCACTTCTCCACGCAGCAAAGCCTGGCGGGTCGTGGCTGGCAGCTCATCGTGCCTGACCGCCCCGGCCACGGCCGCACCCCCGATCCGGGTCGTCCCGACGATGCCGATCTGGATGGCGCCCTGGTGGCCGACCTGCTGGGCGACGGCGCGCACCTGGTGGGTCATTCCTTCGGCGGATGCGTGGCGCTCGCCGCCGCCGCGAAGCGACCTGGCGCCGTCCGTTCGCTCACCATCATCGAGCCCGCCATGGCCGCGCTGGCGATCCACAAGCCTGTGGTGAAGCGCTTCGTCTTCGGCATGGTCAAGGCCCTGTTCCTGAGCTTCTCGCCAACCACGCGCATCCTGCGCTTCATCAAGCTCGTCAACATCCCGCCCGAACTGCGCGGCGGCGCGGACCCTGCCGAATTGAAGCGCATGGGCGTGGCCATCCGCAAGCTGCGGCTGCCATCGAAGGATGCGCTGCAGAGCGAGCTCGAAGCGGTGAAGCGCGCCGGCATTCCGTTGCTGGTGATCTCCGGCGGATGGAGCCCGGCCTTCGACGCGGTGTGCGACACCGTGGCGGAGATCGGCAACGGCCGACGGTTGAACATCGCGTCGCCGCACCACTTTCCGCAACTGGTGTCGGACGAGTTCAACCAGGTGCTGGCCCAGTTCATGGAAGATGCGGAAGCGAGAAGCAAGGCTTAGATGAAGCTCAACGCCCTGCGCGATTTCCAGGCCGTCGCCGAGCGCGGCAGCCTGCGCGCGGCGGCGCGTCAACTGGGTGTCGCACAGCCGGCGATGAGCCGCAGCATCCAGGAGCTGGAGAAGGAGCTTGGCGTGACGCTGTTCGAGCGCCGTGCCAAGGGTGTCTCGCTCACGTCGATGGGTGAACTGTTCTTGCGACGCACGCGTGCCGTGCGAAGCGAACTGCGGCGGGCGCAGGACGAAATTGCCCAGGCGCGTGGCGCGATGCACGGCCAGATCCGCATGTGTCTCAGCAGCGTCGCGCACATGGCGCTGCTGCCCGGCGCGCTGCGCCCGTTCCACGAACGCTATCCCGACGTGCGGCTGGAGATCATCGACGGCGTCGTGCCGAGCGTGGAGGCGGAACTGCTCGACGGCGCGATGGACCTTTACATCGGACCCGCGCCGCTGGACCTGTCGCCGCGGCTCGAGGTCGAGAAGCTGTTCGACAACCATCGCGCCATATTCGGGCGCATCGGGCATCCGCTGTCGGATGCGATGTCGCTGGCCGAACTCGTCGGCACCGAGTGGGTGACCACCTCGGCCACCTACCGCGCCGAGGACGAACTGTGCCCCGTCTTCCTGCGCCACGGATTGCCGCTGCCCCGCCTGGTGGTGCGCGGCCACTCGGCCTTCACCTTCTTCTTTTCGATCGTGCAGTCGGACATGCTCGCGATGCTGCCGGTGCAGTGGGCGCGCGCGCCGCTGTTCAGCGACAGCTTGCAGCGGATCGAGGTGAAGGAGGAACTGAGCGCGCTGCCGATCTGCATCGTGCGCAGGGTGGCGTTGCCGTTGACGCCGGTGGGGGAGTACTTTTGTACGTTGATGCGGGGAGCGGTGACGCGGGCAACGGAATAGGCGCGTCAGGTCATGACCGGCTGGTCCGCCTGCCTCCCGGGCTGACACGAGCCGATAGCGGATAGGCATCGCCAGCGCGCTTTTCCTATCTGTCCGGCTGGCAGCCGGCTCCGTAGTATCGCGCGGCAAAACCATCAGGAGACCCGCATTGCATTGCGAGAAACATCATGACATCCGGTCGGGCGCCCGCCTGCCTCACGCCTTGCTGGCGCTGCTCATGGCCACCCTCGGCCTGCAAGCCACCGCCGCGACAGCGCTGAAGACCGTGGTCGACAAGGGCCTTGTCATCGAGGGCGTGACCGTGGTCAACGTGAAGGACGGCAGCCTGTCGCCCGAGATGAGCGTGGTCATCGAGAACGGAAAGATCGCCAGGATCGCCCGTGCATCCGCCATCGTCGCGCGCGGCGAGGCCCATGCGGTGGACGCGCGCGGCAAGTTCATCGTGCCCGGCTACCTCGACATGCATGCCCATCCGCTCAACGCACCGGACCCGCGGCCTGCGCTCAAGCTCATGCTGTCCAACGGCGTCACCGGTTACCGCCAGATGTCGAGCTCGCCCGAGCTGCTGCAGGCGCGCCGCGACGGCAAGCTTGCCTATCCGCAGGCGCCGGAGCTGCTGGCGCTCCCCGGCACCATCCTGACCGATTCGCTCACGCCCACACCCGATGCCGCAGTCGCGGAGGTGCGCAAACAGAAGCAGCAAGGGGCAGACTTCATCAAGACCGTCGGCCTCTCCGCGAAGAACTTCTACGCCGCGGGCGCGGAAGCCAAGGCGCAGGGGCTGCCGTACTCGGGTCACATGAACATGGACATCAATGTGCGCGAGGGCGCAAAGACGATGCGTTCCATCGAGCACCTCGGCCCGCTCGAAGTGATGTTGCTCGGCTGCTCGCGCGACGAGGCGCCGATCCGCGATTTTGTCCAGCACACGCACGGCGAGCCGCCGCAGGTCGGCCCCACCACGCCGGCCATGCAAGCCATGCTTGTGCGCATCATCGCCAACCCGATGATGATGACCAAGCCGCCGCAGTTCGAGAGCATGCAGCGCGTGCTCGACAGCTACGACGAAGGCAAGTGCAAGGAGTTGGCAGGCGAACTCATCAAGGACAACTCGTGGCAGGTGCCGACGTTGATCCGCCTGCGCACGATGGAGATCGCGGACGACCCGGCCTACAAGGCCGACCCGAACAACCGCTTCATGCCCCCGCCCGTGCGCCAGATGTGGAGCGAGCTGGGCGCGCAGTTCCCGCAGCGCGTCTCCGCCGGCAACCGCGAGATCTTCAAGCGCTTCTTCACGCTGCAACTCCGGTTCACCAAGCTTCTGCAAGACGCCGGCGTGCCGATGCTCGCGGGCTCCGACACGGGCGGCTCGATCTGGGTGGTGCCGGGCTTCTCGCTGCACCAGGACTTCGACCTGTTCGCGCAGGCCGGCCTCTCGCCGCTGCAGGTGCTGCAGATCGCGACGATCAACGGCGCGAAGTATCTCGGCCGCGAAAGCACGATGGGCACGGTGGAGGCTGGCAAGAATGCCGACCTCGTGCTGCTCGATGCGAACCCGGTCGCGGACGTGGCGAACCTGCACAGGATCGCGGGCGTGGTGCGCGCGGGTGGCTGGTACTCGCCGGCTGCGCTGCACAAGCTGCAGGCCGAAGCGCTTCCGTGAGCGGATCGACACACAACAACGAGGAGACAAAGACTTGAGCGCAACACAACACACCGCCTCGCTGTTCGGCGGCCTCTCGGGCCGCCACAACATCCCCGCCGGCACGCTACCTTCGAACACGCCGCTGGTCATCGCCATTCACGGCGGCACCTACACCTCGGCCTACTTCGACGTGCCCGGCGCTTCTCTGTTCGACCAGGCGGCAGCCAATGGCATCCCGATCATCGCGCCCGACCGTCCCGGCTATGTCGACAGCCCGATCCTGCCGCCCGCGGAAGGGACAGTGCGCGGTCAGGCCAGGGCGCTCACAGCGGCATTGAGGGATGCGTGGCAACGCTACGGCGCCGGCACGCGCGGCATCGTGCTGATCGGCCACTCCATCGGCGGCGCGATCGCCTGCACGATGGCGGAAATGATCGCCAGCGAGCCCGACGGCCTGCCGCTGATCGGCCTGGCCATCTCCGGCGTCTGCATGCACACGCCGCCCGAGCACAAGCCGATGTGGGAAAGCCTGCCCGACATTCCCATCATCGCGTTGCCCGACGAAGGCAAGGCCCAGTTCATGTTCGGCCCCGAAGGCAGCTACGACCCGGCCATGCCCGGCACCTCGACCGGCTTTGCCGGCGCCGGCGCGCCGAAGGCGGAACTCGTCGACATCGTCAGCACCTGGAGCGCCAATGCACCGGCCACGCTGGGCAGCATCACGGTGCCGGTGCACTACCGGCAGGCCGAGGTCGATCGTCTGTGGATCTGCGGGCAAGGCGAGGTCGACAGCTTCGCGCAGGCGCTGTCGAAGTCGTCCCGCGTCGACGCGGCTATGGTGCACGGCACCGGGCATTGCATGGACTTCCACCACATCGGGCGCGCGCTGCAGTTGCAGCAGCTGGCCTTTGCGCTGCAGTGCGCGGCTGAGTAGCGACCGGTCCTGCGTGGGGCAAGCCTCGCGTGGGCCGACGATCGTCTGGCATCGCCTGCGATGCCAGAACCTGATCAACGACGAAATATTTCAATCTCGTCCGCACGAAGGGGCAGCCATAGCATCCGCCCGAACTCGATGCAAAAGTGCACCGGGCAATCCTTTCAAGAAGCAGGAGATCACCATGACGACCACGGCGAAGCCCGCCCCCAACCTGATGTTCAGCCACATGGGCCTGAGCGTGAAGCGCATCGCGCCGATGGAGGCGTTCTACACGAACGTGCTCGGCTTCACCGTGACCGACCGCGGCAATGCCGGCGGCATGGAACTGGTGTTCCTCTCGCGCAGCCCGGAAGACCATCACCAGATCGTGCTGGCCACCGGTCGCCCGCAGGAACTGCCCGCCAACACGGCCAACCCGCAATTCGGCCCGAGCATCAACCAGATCTCGTTCAAGGTCGGTTCGCTCGATGACCTGCGCGACATCCAGAGGCGCCTCGAGGCCGAGGGCGGCGGCAACCTGTTCCCGGCCAACCATGGCATCGCCTGGAGCATCTATGCGCACGACCCCGAGGGCAACAACCTCGAGTTCTTCGTCGACTCCGACTGGTACATCACGCAGCCCTTCCTGATCCCCCTGGACTTCAGCAAGACCAACGAGGAAATCGTCGCGCTGACGAAGTCCCTCTGCGAGACCAGTGAAGGCTACGAGCCCTACGGCAACTGGCGCAAGCGCGTCGCCTTGCGCATGACGCCTTTCGTGCCGGCTAAGCAGCCGGCCGCGGTGGAGTAAGCGGCATGTGGGTACGCTCCGCCTTCTGGGTTGGCAATGCCAAGCCCGGCATGGAAGAAAAGTTCGAGTCGCTGATGAACGAGTCGGTGGTGCCCGGCCTGCGCACCTTGCCCGGCGTGCGCGGCGTGAAGGCCTGGTGGCCGCGCAAGCGCGAGGACAACCCGCCCGGCATCTGCTGCCAGATCGTCGTCGACTTCGCGAGCCGTGCCGACATCGACGCGATGCTGGCCTCGCCCGAGCGTGCCGCGTTCCGGCCAAAGGTGCTGGAGGCGATCGCGCTCTTCGAGGGGCAGTTCAGCCACATCGACTTCGAGGTCGGCCCGGGCTGAATGCCTGCCTTCCTCGATCGCGACGAATCACAAGAAACAGAGACAAGAAACCATCCATGAAAAAAACCTCGGTATCGCTGGCACTCCTCGCACTCGCAGGCGCCGCCTCGGCCCAATCCTCGCTCACCGTGTTCGGCATCGTCGATGCGGGCGTCAGCTACTACAGCATGAAGAGCGACAACGTCGGCGTGATCAATGCGGCCCGGCCCGCGTCCGTCACGCTCAGCCAGACCGCGCTGACCAGCGGCAATTACGTGCCCAGCCGGTGGGGCTTTCGCGGCACTGAAGACCTGGGCGGCGGGCTGGCGGCGAGCTTCTGGCTGGAGCAATCGCTGAACGTCGATGACGGCACGCAGCCGCTGTCTTCGCGCCGGTCGACGGTGAGCCTCAGCGGCGGCTTCGGCGAGATCCGGCTGGGACGCGACGTGTCGCCGACCTTCGTGGCGGACACGGTGACCGACCCCTTCCTCAACACCGGTGTCGGCGCCAACCTGATCGGCATGGTGAACGCGCGCCTGGCGGTCTTCACCGCGCTGCCCGGCGGCGGCCTGCTGGCCGGTCCGACCGGCGGCCCGGCGAACTACATCTTCGTCAACAACACGATCGGCTACTTCACGCCTAACACGCTGGGCGGCTTCTTCGCTCAGGCGATGGGAAGCTTCCACGAGAACGTGAAAAGCTCGTCCCAGTTCGACAGCCCGAGCAAGCGCGGGCAGTTCTTCGGCATGCGCGTCGGCTATGCCAACGGCGGGCTCGACGTCTCGGCAAGCTACGGCGTCAGCACGGCGATCGATGCGCTGCCACCCGCTGCGACGCCTCTGACCGACACCCAGGTCAAGACCGCCAACCTGGCGGCCACCTACGACTTCGGCTTCATGAAGCTCGCGGGCGAACTCTCGCGTGCCACCAACGACTCGAAGTTCACGTTGCCCGGCGCGGCCGCATCCACCTCGGCCGACTACGACGGCGCGATGGTCGGCGTGACGGTGCCGGTCGGCCCGGTGCGCATCAAGAGCAGCTACGGCTATGTGAAGTACAAGCCGGACAACGCGGCGGTGCCGTCGCTGGTCAATCCCGATGCGGCGATCTCCAAGTTCTCGTTGGGCCTGACCTACAACTTCTCACGCCGCACGCTGCTGTATGCCACCACGGCCTTCACCAGCATCCACAACGGCAAGAACAACCCCACCGTGATGGGCGTGCCGCCACAGCCGAGCGGCGCCTTCGCGGCCTTCGCCGGCTACGCGCCGCGCTCGGCCAGGGGCTACGAAGCGGGTATGAGCCACTCCTTTTAAAAGCATCCAAGGTGGCGCGCGGGAAGGTGCGCCAGAACACGGCCATTGCGCATCGCTGGGGATGCGCCGTGGTCTTCGCGGGCCAGATCTTCTTGCGATGGATCTGCGCCCGTTTTTTGATTCAGCTCAGTTGAGCGACGCGGCTACCGCCCTGCGCGGCGTCGATGCGACCTGGCCCGGGAACGGATTGCAGATGGTGGTGTCCACGTGGCGGCTGGCGCGGCGGATCATGTCGCAGAAGTATTCGGCCGCGGGCGTCAGCGGCATGCTGTTGCGCTGCACGATGCAGATGGGCGGGGAGGGCAGGCGCTCGGCGACGTGGATCGGCTGCAGTGCGTTGCTGAAGAGCGGCGTCTGCGTCCACTGGATCGGCAGCAGCATGAGCAGGTCGGAGTAGGCCACGGTGAAGAGGAAGGTCAGGGCCGAGCGTGCCTGCACGATGAGGCGTGGTGGCGGCAGGCCGTGGCTTGCGAACAGCGGCGCGAGTTCTTCTTCCGCGCGATAGGTGACCGAGGTGGTGACCCATTCGGCATCGACCAGTTCCCGCAGCGAGCGCGCATTGGCCAACGGATGCCCGTGCCGGCCGACGATCACGCGGTAGCTGTCGAGCAGCTTCTCGGCGCTGAGTTCGCTCGACACTTCCTCCAGCGTCGGTCCGATGTAGCAGTCGACGATGCCGTCCTTCAGCTCGGCTTCCACGCTCGGCAGCAGGCCGTCGATGATGTCGAGCTGCACGTCCGGAAAGCGCTGGCGGAAGGCGGCCATCGCACTCGGCAGCATGGCCATGTGTGCCACGCCGGAGAGGCACACGCAGATATGGCCGTTCATCTGCCCGCGCAACTGATCGAGCTCGTCGCGGGCGCGGTCGAGTTCGCAGCGCACCGCCTTGGAGCGGCGCAGGAACACCTCGCCCATGCGCGTGAGCGAGACGCCCTTGGCGCGGCGCTCGAACAGCACCACGCCCAGTTCCTTCTCGAGTTCCTGGATGCTGCGCGTGATGGCCGGTTGCGTCACGCCGAGCTGGCGCGCGGCGGCGCGCAGGCTGCCGCGTTCGGCCACGGCCATGAAATCACGGAGGGAGTTGAGCTTCATCGGGAGATCGACTTCGTTGGTTGTCTTGTGTGTTCAGGAGCAGTGCACCGAGCGTAGGCGCAAGCGCGCCGCTTGTAACTCCGTACCTGCCCTCACATCGCAACCATTGCGCGCTCGGGGAGTCCCCCGCGCGACGCGCGGTCACTCTTCCGCGGTGAAACCGGAGGCCTTGATGATGGGCTCCCAGCGTTCCATGTCGGCCTTGATGACCGCGGCGAAGCTGGCCGGCGTGCCCTGCACCGTTTCCATCGCGATGCCGGCATAGCCGTCGTGCAGGTCCTTGCGCTGCAGCGCGGCGTTGAAGGCCGCGGCGGTGCGGGTCACGACATCGGCCGGTGTCTTCGCCGGCATGAACAAGCCAAGCCATGACTCGACCACCATGTCCTGCAGGCCCAACTCGACCAGCGTGGGTGCGTTGGGCAGGAAGCGGCTGCGCTGCGCGCCCGTGGTCGCGATCACGCGCACCTTGCCGCTGGCCATCTGCGGCAGCACCTCGCCGATCGGGTTGATGCTCATCGGGATCTGGCCACCCATCAAGTCCTGCAGGGCCGGCGCACCGCCCTTGTAGGCCACGTGGAGCAAGTCCACGCCGATGGCGCGCGAGAGCATCAGGCCCGCGAAGTGCGATGCGGCGCCGGCCGAGGTCGATGCGAACGAAGCGCGTGAAGGGTTCGCCTTGCACCATGCGACGAGCTGCTGCAGGTTGGTGACCTCCGCCGGCATGCCCGGGCCGACGGCCAGTGCGTAGCCCGTCTTCGAACAAAGCGCCACCGGGGCGAAGTCCTGCAGCGGGTTGTAGTTGAGTTTGCGGAAGCTGTACGGAAAGATGGTCATCACGAAGTCGGTCGTGAAGAGCATCGTGCTGCCGTCAGGCTGCGCGTCCTTCACGTATTCGACACCGATGCGGCCGGAGGCACCGGCTCGGTTCTCGACGACCAGGCCTGCAGGGAAGTCGGAGTGCAACTTGTCGGCGGTCATGCGCGCGACGGCATCGGTGCCGCCGCCGGCCGGGAAGGGAACGATCAGCCGCGACAGCTTGGTCGACTGTGCCAGCGCGAGACGTGGCAGCGCCGCGATGGAAAGCGATGCGGCCGAGGCCGCGAGAAGTTGTCGGCGCGTGGTGACGCTCATGTCATCTCCAGAAGGTGTTTATCGTGGCCGACAACGTTCGGCCTCAGCGTACGGCTACTGCTGCGCGGTCAGTGCCGTCATGATCCGCCGCGCGCGGTTCGGGCCGCCGTCGACGTGGATCGCGACCTGCCGCCAGTCGGCCGCGAAGCGCACCTGGTTGGCCCACTGCGCCTCGATGATGTCCTTGTCCTCGTGGAAGGTGTCGACCACCTGCTTCACCAGCACGTCGGCCGCGCCGGGCCGCGTCGGATGCTCATTGGTGGCGACGGTCCAGAAGTAGTGCGAGGTGGTCGCGGTCTCTGGCGTGACGCCGTGGAAGCCGTGGATGTGGAAGCCGGCGCGGTTGGCATCGGCCAGGTCGCCGCTGCCCGCGTCCATCGCGCCGGTCCAGATCACGAGGTGCGAGACGTGGAACTCGACCTCCTGCCAGCGGTCCACCCGGCCCGCGAAGGGCCAGGCCGCCGTGTAGGTGGGCGGCGGCACGCTGTCGGGCATGGGGCGCGTGACACGCACGACCTCGGCGTCTGACGTCACGTCGAACTTCGCGCTCATGTGCAGCTTCGGATTGCCGCCGATGGTTTTCTGGTGCACATAGCCGACATGGCTCAGGTCCAGCAGGTTGTCGTGGATGAGCTGGTAGGGCGCCTTGTAGTGGAAGCTGTCGCCGCCGAACTTGAAGCGCGGGTCGACATGCACCGGGTAGTGTGGCGGCTCATCGGCCGGCTCGCCCTGGCCGATCCACACCCAGAGGATCTGGTCCACTTCGCGCAAGGGGTAGCTCACGACACGGGCGCGCTCGGGGATGTAGGCCTGCCCGGGGATCTCGACGCAGACGCCGCGTTCATCGAACAGCAGCCCGTGATAGCCGCAGCGCAGCCCCGGCCCTTCGACGCTGCCGCATGACAGGGGCAGGTTCTTGTGGCAGCAGCGGTCTTCCAGTGCCGCGACACCCTGCGGCCCGCGGAACAGCACCATCGGATGGCCGAGCAAGGTGCGGGCGAGCGGCTTGTCCTTGAGCTCCCACGCGAAGCCCGCGACCCACCAGCGGTTGGAGGGGAATCGCGCGGCATTCATGGGGTGTGAGTCGGCGGTGGGGTGTTCCATGTCTGGCCCTTTCGAGGGGTTTGGCGGGATGCCATTCAGTACACAGAATGGTAGATTGCATCAGTGGAATTGCAAGCGGTCCGAGGACCGCGTTTTCCCTGAGACCGCTAGACTGGCTTTTTACTTCCCAGAACCGAGATGCCCCCTGCCAAGAGTGTCAAGAAGACCAGTCCGCCGCCGGCGAACGTCGCGATGTCCGAACACTTGCAGCAGGAGTTGCGCGACGCGCCCGGCCACCTGTTCCGGCGCGGGCAACAGATCTGCATCTCGGCCTTCTACAGCGCGCTCGGTCCCGACATCACGCCGCTGCAATACGGCATCCTGCGCGTGGTCGACAAGCACCCGGGCCTGGACCAGGTCACGCTGGCCCGGCTGCTCGACCTCGACAACGCGACCACCGCCGAGATCGCGACGCGACTGGAGCGCAAGGGACTGCTGCGGCGCGAATTGCAGGTGGTGCTGCGTCGGCAGCGCCTGCTCTACCTGACCGATGAAGGCCAGGGCGCCATCGGCAGCCTGCAGCGCGGTGTCGAGAAGCTGAATGCCGGCTTGCTCGCGAAGCTCGAGCCGCAGGAGCGGGTTGACCTGATGCGGCTCCTTCGGCGCTTCATCGAGGTCCACGGCAATGGCGACACCGAGCCCTTGGGCGCGGGCAGCGGCTCGCCGATCAAGGCGCCAGTGGTCAAAAAGGCCGTGCGTTCACGCGCGAAGTAATGGGCAGGCTACGTAGCTCCGAGGCAACCTATTGGCTCTCCTCCAGTGCACGTTTTTTCTGAACCCGTCGTGCGATGGTCAGTTTGCGGTTCACGCCGGTCAGATCGCCTGAGCCGTCGACCATGTTGTGATAGATCGCATGCAAGGTGCGCAAGGTGGTCTCTACGTCAGCCCTCGGAACGCCAGTGACCGAGGTCTTCTCGATGCGCACACCGCGCGGTGCCAACTCCTTCACCATGGCGCGTCCGGCTGGCGTCAGTGTGAGAAGTACCGCGCGTTTGTCGGCAGGAGAGACGACACGCGCCACCAGCCCGCGAGTCTCGGCGCTGGCAACAGAGCGCGAAAGGTACGAGAGCTCGGAGCCGGTGTGGTTGGCCAGGTCGCTCAGCGACTGCTGGTCCTGGTAGCTCAGCGCAGCGAGCACGCGCCACGTCTGCAGATTGACGCCATGCGTCTTCAGTTCGTCACTGAAACGCGCCGCGATGATATTGGCCGCTCGATTGAGGAGATAGCCGATGGAATGCTCGACATCGAATAGCGCTCCGCCTGCTGGCGCAGGGAGGTTTCGATTCGCAGACCTTGATGCGGGCGCACGCGCGCGTTTGGCGACGGGCTTGGCAGGCGTGGCGGGAGGGGGTGTTTCAGGCTTGCTTCGCGGCATGGCAGTTTGGAACTCGAAGCGGCGGCGCCGGGCTGGCGCGACTTCGTTTTGATAGCTTAAACCATGAAAAACCCCACTCATCGCCGCGCACTGCCGCAGCCGTCCGAGCGCGCCTGGCGCCAGGTCAGACTGGCTCGGGCACCACGCGATTTTCGATGGCCCCGATGCCTTCGATCTCGGCCCGCATGACGTCGCCGGCCTTCAGATACCGGGGCGGCTCCATCGCCACACCGACGCCCGAAGGCGTGCCGGTGGCGAGCAGGTCGCCCGGCTCCAGGGTGAAGGCCGCCGACAGGTAGGCGATCTGCGCATCGATGTCATGGATCATCTGGTTGGCGAAGTCGTCCTGGCGAAGATCACCGTTGACCCACATGCGCAACCTGAACGCACCGAGGTCACCGATCTCATCGCTCGTCACGATCCACGGCCCGGTGGGTCCGGTGGTGTCGAAGGACTTGCCGACAGTCATGGTCGGCGTGGCAAGCTGCCAGTCGCGCACCGAGACGTCGTTACACACCATGTAGCCCGCGATCACCGAACGCGCGTCCTCGCGGCTGACATGCCGGCAGCGCTTGCCGATGACCGCGCACAGTTCAACTTCGTAGTCGAGCTTGTCGGACACCCTGGGAAGATGCACGTCGCCGTCGGGGCCATTGACGCAGGAGACTTGCTTGTTGAACCAGACCTGGGTGGGCGGCGTCTTGACCCCGACCTTGCTCGCCTCTTCGACGTGCTTCCTGTAGTTCATGCCGATGGCCAGGAACTTGGAAGAGTTCGGAACCGGTGCCAGCAACTTCACGTCGGCCAGCGGCAGTGCGTGGGCGGCGCTTAACGGGATCGCCTTGGCCTTGGCCATGGCATCCGGTCCCGCCTGAAGCAGTTCTCGCATCGTTGCGGGCAACGACGGATCATTGGCAGGCAGGTCGATGACGCGATCGCCTTCGACCTTGCCGATAGAGGTCTGGTGGTCGTGGAGATAGGTGACGAGTTTCATGGGTGAAGCAGGAATGGGAAAGGAGGAAGAAGTGACTCAGGCGGGGTGGATTCGCGAGGCCGCGTTGGGGCTGGCCGACGCAGCACCGTTGCCGGTGTGATGAACCGGGAAGGGGTATTTGCCCGGCATGCGCAGCAACGCCGCGCCTGCGCACACCAGCGTCACGACGAAGCCGACCAAGGCCGGGTGGTAGGAGCCCGTGGCATCGAAGGTTGCACCCATCACGAATGGGCCGAGTCCGGTGCCAACGGTGAAGATGGCAAACAGGTAGCCATAGACCTGACCGAAAGCGCGCAGGCCGAAGTAGCGGCTTTGCAGGTAGCCGATCAGATCGACCTCGGCACCAAGGCCGATGCCCACCAGGACGGCGCCGACGGTGGTCAGCATCGGGTCCGTACTCGCAAGCAGCGTGAGGACACCGAGCGCGGGAATCACGATGAAGGCAATCGCCACATGGGGCGCGAAGAAGCGATCCAGCAAGTAGCCGCACGCAAGCCGCCCCACGATCAGCGAAGCCCCGATGCTGGAGAAGATCGCCACCGCCTGCTGCGACGGAATGCCACGGTCCGTGAGCAGCGGAACAAGGTGCACGATGATGCCGTTCGCCACGACAGGAATGCAGAAAAAAACGAAGGACAAGATCCAGAACTCCTTTGTCCGCACGACCTGACGAGCTTCCAACCCGGGCAGCGCTCCCGGGGTCGAGCCACCGCGCCGCGCCGCCGGCTCGCTGAGAAAGAGCGCCACCGCCGGAAAGGCAATCAGGAACACCGTGGCGCCCAGCGCAACGTAGGCGCCGCGCCAGCCGAGGTTGTCGAGATAGACCTGCGCGAGCTTGGGGATGAGCGCCGTGCCGAGACCGACGCCAGTCATCGCGATGCCCATCGCGAGGCCGCGCCGCCGGTCGAAGGCGCCCGCGATCGACTTTGCATAAGGCAGCGGCGCCTGCCCGCCGCTGAACACGCCGAGAACGCAGAACATGCCGATGAACACCGGCGCCACTGCGGGCGCCAGCGACATGGCGGCGGTCGACAGCGCGAAGAACGTGATGGCAAACAGCGTGATGGGCTTGACGCCGTGCTTGTCGATCAACCGTCCGACGAACGGCGTCGCGGCGGCGGCGCAGAAGGAACCGAGCATGACGGCCGCCGACAGCACACTGCGGTTCCAGCCGAACTCGGCCATGATCGGCTTCATCAGCACCGAAGCAGAGAACTGCAGCACGGTCACGTTGCCGACGATGAGGCCCAGTACCGAGCCAAGCACGATCCACCAGGGATTGCGAAGTTGAATGGACACCTTGTCTCCTTGTTTTTTCTTGAAGGACGGAATCACGCTGCAGGCTGGCGGCGGTCTTCGACGAACCGGCCGGCATGAAACACCAGCGGTTCGCTGCTGGCGTAGCTGAAGCGCTCGACCTGGCCGAAGAACATCACGTGGTCGCCGCAGTCGGTCATCTTTGCGGTCCGGCATTCGAAGCGCGCCAGTGCATTGGCCAGCACCGGCACATTGCCGATGCCTTGCTGCAGTTCGCCCTCGAGCAGGGCGAACTTGTTATCAGATGGCCGGGCGAAGTGCATGGCGATGTGCTGCTGGTCCGCGGCCAGGACGTGCACGGCAAAGTAGGCCGATGCCGAGAACGCGGCAAGGCTGGGCGCCTTGCGCCCCAGGCACCACGCCACCAACGGCGGGTCCAGCGACACGGAGCTGAATGAGTTCACCGTTAGTCCCGCCGCACGACCGTCCTGGCCGACGGTGGTGACCACGCACACGCCAGTGGCGAAGCGGCCCAATGCGTTGCGCAGTTCGCGCGGATCGACGATCGCGGTTTCAATGTTGCTCATGGCTCACCTCATGGGTTTCAAGGGATGCATTCGGGCCCGCGCCTGTGAAGCAGCGGGGATCACGCGTGGACTCCCATTGGTCCAGCCACTTGGGGGCAAGCGGGAGCTGGCGGGGTTCGCGTGCAAACGTCTCGGGAAAGGCCTCCATGCCGAAGCTGTACTCCATGGTCAGGCCGTCCGGATCGAGGAAGTAGAGGAACACGCTCTCGGACGCCGGGTGACGGCCCGGGCCGAAGACGACCTCTGACTCGGCGCGACGCAGTCGACTCAGCGCGCGGCCGACATCGTCGATCTCGGTCACCATGAAATTGACGTGGTGGAGACTGTGCCTGGGAAACTTGGCGATACCGATGCCATGGTGGAACGGGTTGGGCCAGCAGCGCAGGAAAGTGATCATGTCGCCGACCGAGTCGGAGACCTTGAAGTTCAGCACGTCACGCCAGAAGCGCAGCGCCGCTTCGGGCTGCGGCGTGTTGAACACGACGTGCCCGAGCCGCTGGATGCGGGTGACCGTGGGCTTGAACGGGCGCGCCGAATCGTCCGCCGGAACGTAGAACTCGATGGTGGCGCCAACGGCAGGTTCGAAGAAACGGATCGCGCGCTTTTGCATGCGTTCGCGGCAGGCCTGTGCCGAGCTCTCGTGTGGCTCGATGCCAGCCTCTCGCAACCGCTCCAGCAGTGGCTCGAACTGCGCCACGTTCTCGAGCATGAAACCGGCGCAACGCAGGCCTGCGCTTTGCGCCGC
The DNA here is from genome assembly GCF_018449755.1 of Variovorax sp. dw_954. Taxonomy (NCBI): domain Bacteria; kingdom Pseudomonadati; phylum Pseudomonadota; class Betaproteobacteria; order Burkholderiales; family Comamonadaceae; genus Variovorax; species Variovorax sp. dw_954. The sequence continues at coordinate 33,933 of NZ_JAAVVD010000028.1, forward strand.
ATGGAGCACGAAGTTGTGGTGGTCCTGGTCGCAGCGCATCAGCACTTCGCCGTCGGCACCGGTGCCGACAAACTGCAGGCCCACGACTTCCTCGTAGTAGCGGCGCGAGCGCGCCAGGTCGGTGACGTTGATCTCGACGCGGCCGAATTTTTGATAGCGGATCACTGGGCAGTCCTTTGCGTTCAGTACTGGCCGCGCGGCGGCAGGCCCAGGCGCATCTGGCCCACCATCGTGGAGACGGCATTCCAGTTGACGCTGATGTGATGCGCCACCGCATGGATGTCGCGCCATGCGCGCTGCACGCCGTTGTCCAGGTTGATGCCGGTGCCGCCGACGGCGTCGAACAGGCCGTTGATGGCGTTCACGCACAGCTTGACCGCGTAGGCATGGCCGCGGCGAAACTCGATGCGCTGCCCGGTCGTGGCCTTGCTGCCGCACGCTGCCATGTCAGTCACCACACGCAGGTCGCGCTGAAGGATCAGCTGGGCGGCATCGACCGCGGCTTCGGCCTCGGCGATGGCCGATTGCACATGGCCGAAGTTGCCGATCGTGTTGCCGCCGCCTGCGAAGGCGCCACGCGTGGTGCGCGCGGCCACGCTTTCGACGAACTCGTCGATGGCGCCGCGCAGTGCCGCCACAGCGGGGTTTGCCAGTAATGGCGGAAAGCCGCTGAGGAAAGGGATGTTGTAGAGGGCGGACGGGTTCACCAGTGCGCCCGGCGATTGCTGGTTGAGAACTTCGGCAAAGCTGACGGCACGATGCGCGGGCACGAAGATCTCGTCTTCGATCGCGATGTCCTTGCTGCCGGTGCCGGCCAGTCCGACGGTGTGCCAGTTGTCGATGATGCGGTACTGGCCTTGCGGGACCATCAGAAACATCGGCCGTGGCGGCTCGCCTTCGCCAGCCGAGAGCATGCCGCCGAGCGCCAGCCAGCTTGCGTTGTCGCTGTTGCTGCCAAAGCTCCAGCGTCCCTGAAACTTGTAGCCGCCCTCGACGCTGCGGATTTTCCCGGTCGGCGCGATGCATGAAGCGACCACTGCGTCGGGCGTCGCTTCCCACACATCTCGCTGGGCCTGGTCGGGGAACATGCCGACGACCCACGACATCGCAGCGCTGAGCCCGTAGCACCAACCGGTCGACGTGCAGCCGCGTCCAATCTCGAACGCAAGTGCACGCAATTCCTCGATGGAAAGTTCATAACCTCCGAAGCGCTTGGGCTGCAGTGCCCGGTAGAGGCCCGCATCACGCAGCATGTCGGTGACCTCGGGCGAGACCCGGCGATCGAGCTCGGTCTGGCGTGCGCGCTCGCGCACCACGGTGCCCAGGGCGGTGGCACGGGACATGAGTTCGTCGAAGGTGGGCAGGCTGGCGGCGATGGCGGTGTTGATGCGCGCCGGGCGCGCCAGGGTGGTTGCATCTGAAGTCATGGTGAGCACCAATATGGTTGTAAAAGCGACCTTTTGTCTGAAAGCGATTAGACTTCTAAATGGTTGCTTTTACAATCTAAATGCGAGAATTTTTGCCTCGGGACAAACCCTTGGATTGCAGCTTCACCAGGAGAGCTTTGAACATGGAACAGACTTCGCCGCGCTGGCGTTGCGGCTGCATCGACATTCACACGCATGTCGTGCCGCGCGACTTCCCCGCTTACCTCGGCTCGCGTATCGGCGTGCCGTGGCCCTCGATGGCACAGGCGCAGCAGCCCTGCCATCGGCACGTCATGATTTCCGGCAAGGTCTATCGCACCGTGCCGGACCAGAGCTGGGACACCGCCTTGCGCCGCGACGACATGGACCGGATCGAAGTCGAACGCCACGTGTTGTCGCCCATGCCTGAACTGCTCTCCTACTGGCTGGATGCAGAAGATGGCGCCGTGCTGTCGCGCTACCTCAACGAGACGCTGGCGCAGATGGTGGCGGATGCGCCCTCGCGCTTCAGCGCGCTGGGTGCGGTGCCACTGCAGGACGTGGACCTTGCAATCAAGGAACTCGATTACGCCATGCACGTGCTGAAGCTCTCCGGCGTGGAGATTGGTAGCAATGTCAACGGCACCGCCATCGGCGACCCTCGCTTCGAGCCGTTCTTCGCAGCGGCGGAAGAATGGGGCGCTGCATTGTTCGTGCACCCGTTGCGTCCGGCCGGCATGGATCGCCTCGTCGGGCCGCGGTCGCTCGAACAGGTGGTGGGTTTTCCGGGAGAAATCGGCTTGGCTGCCGCTTCGCTGATCACCGGTGGCACATTGGCCAGGCATCCTCGGCTTCGTATCGCAATGAGCCACGGCGGGGGGTCGATCCAGGCGCTGGTGCCGAGGTTGCAGTATGCGTGGGAGGCAACGCAGGGGTTGCGCGATGCGATCCAGTTGGCGCCGAATTCCGCGGCGCGGTTGATGTTCTATGACGACTTGCTCTACGACGCGGCCGCGATCCGCGCGCTGATCGAGTTGGTCGGCGCAGGGCAGGTGATGGTCGGCACTGACTACCCGTTTGCGATCATGGATCGGGAACCTGCTCAGCGGCTGCTGTCACTCAATCTGGACGACGAAGCTGCGGAGATGCTGCGATGGCGGAACGCGGCGCGTTGGCTGGCATTCGACCTCGGCTGAGGGGGGAACTCCACCAACCGGCCGTTCCACATGGGGCGCGACGATTAGGCATCGTGTGCATTGGCCACGCAGGCGCACGGCGACGCGGCCTGGACGAGTCGCCCATGCGCAGCCCGTCAAGGACGTTGTCGCAGGATGGGCCGGGCGATAGCGTCAGCGCGAGAACGCGCTCAGCTTCGACATGTCCTGCGGTGGCGAACCAGTGCGTTGGGGCCACACGTTGAGGAAGGGCCGCACGGTGACGCTCTCGTAGACGCCCTGCTGCGTATAAGGCTCGTCCTTCAGCCACGCGTCGAGCGCCGCGCGATCCTCGAAATCGACGATCAGCAAGCTGCCGACCATCGTCTCGCCATCGTCCGCAAACAACGGTCCTGCCGCCGCGAGTCTTTCCGCCACCGTGGCGACATGCGCGCGATGAATGGGACGCAGCGCCAGCCTGCGCTCGGTGCTGCCGGGATGGTCGATGCAATACAGGGTGAAGAGCATGCAAGTCTCCTTGATCGAATGATTAGCCTTGGATCGCCATGCGGATGCGCCGCTCCTGGATGCGCCAGCCCGATGCCGTGCGCCTGAAGCGGTCGTGGTATTCGACCACCGAAGGTGGTCCCTTTGCGAGGGACGCGCCGTCGGGTTCCGCGCTGCCCTGAAAGAACAGGACGTAGCACTGGCCGGTGGCTTCGTCGGCGCTTTCGAAGAGCACGCGGATGTTGGTGCACAGATGCCGGGTCACCATGCCCGTTGGTCGTCCATTGAGAAAGCTCTCGATCGCGGTGCGGCCGGTGAACACCGTGCCCATGCGGTCCAGCGTGCCGTTGGGTGTGAACAGGTCGAGCACCTCGGCATAGCGACGTGCGTCGAGGTGGTTCGCGAAGTCGACGCACAGGCGCGCACAGGCGGCCTCGTCCTCGGTGCGGGTTGGCTGGCTTGTATTGCTGCTCATTGCATGGGCTTTCTCAAAACTTGTTCCGGGAAATTCTTGTCGAGGCCACCCTCAATCACGGTTCTCGATCTGCACGGGGATGCCCTTGCGCCAATCGAAATAGTCGAACAGTTCGCGGCCCAGGTAGGCGTAGTCCCAGTCCACCACGCTGTTCTCGCGTGCCCAGCGGTCGTAGCGCGCGGCCATCGCCGCGAGACGGGCGGGCTGCTCGGCCGCGAGGTCGCGCGTTTCGCCGCGGTCGGCTTGGGTGTCGAACAATTGCCAGCGCGCCTCGCCATAGGGCTTGGGCAGCCAGCTGATCTTCCAGCGACCTTGACGCCAGGCCTTGTTGCCGAACAGTTCCTCGCCGCGTTCGAAGTCATCGGCGCGCACGGATGGCGACTGGCCGGTCAGCATCGGCAAGAACGACAAGCCCTTGAGTGGCTCCAGCGTTTGGCCGTTCGCCGTCTTGCCCCGCTGGGCCTTGGCGATGTCGAGAACGGTCGGGAAGACGTCCTCCACGCCGAGGAACGCGTCGTTCATCGTGCCGGGCTTGCGCACCATGGGCCCCTTGACGATCAGCGGCGAGAGCGTGCCGCCCTCGGTCACGAACATCTTGAAGGACTTGAACGGTGCCGAACTCGCGTAGGCCCAGCCGGGCCCGAGGCCGGCGAAAGAGCGCGGCGCGCCGAGGTTGGCCAGCGAGGTGTCGAAGTTTTTGCGTACGTACTCGCCATCGGCGTTGCCCTGGTACAGGCCCATGTAGGCGGCCGACGGCCCGTTGTCGGAGAAGAACAGGATCACCGTGTTGTCGTAGGCGCCGGATTTCTTCAGTGCCGACACCACCCGGCCGATGTTCATGTCGAGGTTCTCGACCATGCCGGCGTAGACCTCCATCAAGCGTTCCTGCGTCACGCGTTCGTCGGCCGACAGTTCAGCCCAAGGCTTGAACAAGGGCGCCGCAGGGCCCATGCGCGTGCTCGCCCCGAGACGCCGCATGTTGGCGAACAGTTCCTTGCGCGCGGCGTCGTAGCCGCCCGCGAACTTGCCCTTGTACCTGGCGGTGAATTCGGGCGGCGCGTGCAACGGATCGTGCACCGCCTGGAACGCGAGGTACCCGAGGAGGGCTTTTTCGCCGCCTGGGCCTCCTTCAGGTACGACAGCAGCTTGTCAGTGTAGAGATCGGACGAGAACTGCCCGGTATCGCGCGCCACTGGCTTGCCGTCCTCGGCAAAGCGGGCCTTCGGTGCGATGCCGAGCAGGCCCTGGTCGTTCCAGTGGCTGGCGCCGCCGCCGAGCAGCACGAACGAGCGGTCGAAGCCGCGTGCCGGTGGCAGTTGGCTTTCCTTGCCACCGAGGTGCCACTTCCCGGCCATGAAGGTTGCGTAGCCGCGGCGCTTCAGCACTTCGGCGAAGGTCGTCACGCGATCGTTGAGGGCACCGATGTAGCTGCCGGGTAACTGGTCCATTGCAGGCGTGTGGTACTCGCCCATAGCTCCCATGCCGGCGCGGTGGTTGTCCACGCCGGTCAGCAACTGGGCGCGCGTTGGCGAGCAGGTCGCATGCACGTGGAAGTTGGTGAAACGCATGCCTTCGCGGGCCAGGGCGCTGAGCGTCGGCGTCTGGATGACGGTCTGGCCGAACGGCCGGGTATCGTTGAATCCCAGGTCGTCGGCCAGGACGACGAGGATGTCGGGCGGCCTGGCCGGTGAGGCAAGAGCGGCGGCGCCCTGGCCGATCAATGTCAGGCCGGCGGCGAGCAGCCAGGGAAAAGCGTTCATGAAGACTTCGGGTATTCGTTTGCCCGGCCTCTCAGCCCATCATCGAACCGCGAACTTCCGACACCGGCAGATGCTCGGTCCGCCGCAGCAGCGCCGCTTCGCTTTCGCCGGCGCGCAAGCGGGCCAGGAAGACTTCCGGATCGAACTCGACACCGATCGGATTGAGTTCGAAATTCGGGCCGTACATGAATGCGTTGGCTTCGTCGTTCGAGGTGTAGCAGTCCGCCTGGAACTCCATCTGGTTGCCGTCCGGGTCGGCGTAGTAGAGCGAGACCGTGATGCCGTGGTGGATGCACCAGTACGGGAGCACGCCTGTCGCCTTCAGCTCAGCGTACTTCTCGAACAGTTCGGTGAGCGATCGGTAGCCGTAGGCCACGTGGTCCATCCCGGGCTGGCCGCGTGGCGAGCGGGCGTCGGACTCCCCGACGATGATGCCCATGTTGAGCAGGGCCACACGGTGGTGCTCGTCGTCGTAGGTGACGAAGGCGATGACCGGACTCTGATATTGCACCTTGCCGTCGAACACCTTCACGTACCACGCCAGCATCTGCTGGAAGCGGTAGGTGCGGTAGACGACATGCGCGAAGCTGGTGGGTCGGATAGCCATGTTGATCCTCTTTGTGGTCTGGCTCATACCAGTGGCGTGACGAAGGTGTCGACACCAAGCAATGCCTTGCCGTACACCTCGGCGGCGATCAGGGGCGATGCCACGGCATGCCGCGCGCCGGTGTTGGCATCGCGCCAGAAGCGCTGCATCGGGCTGGATTCCGCAAAGGATCCCGCGCCGTGTGCCGTGACGAGGATGTTGAGTGCGTCGACGATCTGCGTAATGGCATGGCCCGTGTCCGCGCGCACCCTCGCCCTCGCGACGAAATCAGGATAGCTACCCTCGGTCGCGAAACGCTCGATGTCCTCGGCGGCCCGGTAGGCATGCAAATGCGCCGTGTCGATCTTCATGGCCGCTTCGGCAATCTGCATCTGGAAAGCCACCGACTCCGACTGCTTGCCATACACCGTGTACGCGATATTGCGCTTGCTGGCCATGTCGATGACGTACTTCAGCGCGGCCGTCCCCATACCCAGCTGCGGACCCACCAGGATCAACGCAGCAACCGGCACGAAGGCGCTGCGGTACAGCGGCTCGTCCTTGAACTCGGTCGCATAGTCGCCGCCGATGGCGCGCTGGATCGAATACATCCGGTGGTCTGGCACGAAGATCTCGTTGGCGACCAGGCAGTTGCTGCCGCTGCCCTTCATGCCGACCGTGTACCAGGTGTCTTCGATCGTCAGCTCGCTCATCGGCACGTAGGCGAGGTATTGATCGGTGACCTCGCCCTTGTCGTTCTGCTCGGTGAGGCCGATCAAGCCCCAGTCGGCGTGCAGGCAACCCGAGGCGTAGTACCACTTGCCCGACACGACGAGGCCGCCCTCGACTTCCTTGCGATGCGTCTGCGAGCTGGGCGTGAACACGCCGGCGACGCGCGCATCGGGGTTGGCGCCGAAGATCTCGTCCTGCGCGCGGCCCGGCAGCAGCGAGGCGAACCACGAGCACACGACGATCAGGTTGACCACCCAGGCGCTAGACGGGCAGCCTTCCGCCAGTGCGGCCGTCACATCCAGGTGCGTGCGAAGCCCGGCTTCGTAGCCGCCATGGCGGCGCGGCTGCAATGTGCGGAACAATCCGGCCTCGGTCATTGCCCGGATGTTTTCCTCCGCGACGCGGCGGTCCTTTTCAGTTTGCGCGGCATTCTTCTGCAGCAGCGGCTTCAAGGCGCGAGCGCGTGCTACGAGTTGTGCGCGTTCGGCGATTTCAATCTGCGGGTCGGGGCGTGGATGGGACATGGTGCTTTCCTTGGAAGTGAAGGTCGAGGTGAAGTCGGGCGGCGGTTACCAGCCGTCGGTGGATTGCCATTGGACAAAGGGCTTCTTGTGGGTATGCACTTGGCGATAGTTGCCGCCGTAGAAGATGAGCGGGCTGGCGTCGGTGCCATGGCTCAGATGTTCGATTTCGCCGATGTAGAGCAGGTGGTCGCCGGCCGCATGGATGTCGACGACGCGCGCCACGATGTGTGCCAGGCTGCCATCGATCAGCGGTGTGTCAGAGGCGTGCACGAACGGGATCGGCATGCCCTCGACGGGCCGGCCGCCGAAGTGCGAGCTCAGGTCCTGCTGGCTCTCGGCCAAGAGGTTCACGCCATAGCGGCTGCCGTGCAGCACATGGGCTGTGAACTGGGAGTTCTTGCGGACGGACACAAGCACCAGGGGAGGCTCGAGGGACACCGACAGGAAGGCATTGGCGGTCATTCCCGCCGGCTGGCCTTCCCGGTGATAACTCACCACGGTCACGCCGGTGGCGAAACGCCCCATGATCGAGCGGAAGAGGCTGGGTTCGATGGAGGTCATCGTGCGTTGCTCCGGGTTGCATGTGTGAAGGCCATGGGCGAATTCTTGATCTTTGCCGTCGGCGCTTCCATGCCTGCTTTCCGCAAGTCAGAATGCCAAATCGTCAAGATGTCAGCGCGCCATCGAAGTCGGGAGACACGCCCCATGCAATCAACGTCCGCAGTGCCGCATCCTGGAACCGGCGACAACGATCACCGCGTGCAGAGCGCGCTGCGCAAGCGCGAGCGCACCCGCAAACGCATCCTCGAGGCGACCATCCAGGTGTTCGTGCGTCGAGGCGACGACATGCCCGTCATCGAGGATGTGGTGCGCGAGGCAGGGATCTCGCGCGGCACGTTCTACCAGCACTTTCCTTCGCTCGACGATGCGCTTCTGGCCGCCAGCACCGGGATGAACGAACGCATGATCGCGGAGATACTTCCGCTCTACGACTGCCTGAACGAGCCGTGGCAGCGCGCGGCGGTCGGCTTTCGCCTGTTCCTCATTCGCGCCTGGCAGGACCCCGACTGGGCGGCCTTCGTCACGCGCATGGATGCATGGCCGCGCGACTCGCTGGTGGCCACCTACATGGCGCGCGACCTGGAACGCGGCAGGGTACTCGGGCAGTTCCAGATCGATGATGCGCAGATGGCCTGCGACTTCCTGATGGGCGCGTCGGCCGGAGGCATCCAGGGCGTGCGCAGCGGTGTGGCGGATCCGCATGCCTACATGGACAATTCGGTCAGGTTGGCGCTCCAGTCACTGGGTTGCAGCGCCGAACTGCGCGAACGTGGTGTCGAGTTCTCGCGGCGACACCTGGACGAATGGATCAGCGGGCAGCGGCTGGCTTGGACGCCGCTGGCAGGGTCCGGTCGCGAGGACCACGATACGGACGAAACACCCTCTTAGATGCTTCGACGACCGCTCTTGACAGACGAGCCCTGCGGTTCAAACAGCTTTCAAAGCCGGACCGACGGCAGGGGCAGGGCGGTCTTGTACCGCACCTGCTTGAGCGCAAAGCTCGAGCGGATCTTCTCGATGCCCGGGATGGGCGTGAGCTGTTCCAGGATGAACTTCTCCAGCGCACCGATGTCGGCCAGTTGCACGCGGATCAGGTAGTCGCTGTCGCCGGACATCAGGTAGCACTCCATCACTTCGTCATGCTCGGCGATGCGCTCTTCGAACGTGGCGAGCGACGCCTTGCTTTGCGTTGTGAGGCTGATGGAGTGAAGACGTTCAGGCCCAGACCGAGGGCCGTCGGGTTTGCGATTGCCACGTAGCGAGCGATAACGCCGGCGGCTTCGAGCGCCTTCACACGCGCCAGGCAGGGCGACGGAGAGAGCTGCACCCGGCGTGCCAGTTCCACGTTGGACAGGGCGCCATCCCGTTGCAGTTCGTCCAGGATGCGCAGGTCGAGGGCGTCGAGCTTCATGTTCTCAGAAGGTAGGTGGTTGGCGGCATCTTATGCTGCTGAATGCATCATTCACATGCCTTTCCAGCAGCACATTTCGATCGACGCAGCCTAAAGTTCGAAAGATGAACGCACCTCTGTCCCCACACCAATTGCGCGGCATGCTGGAAATGGCCTCGCACGACTCCGACCCCATCGAGACGGCCGAATGGCGCGAGGCCTTCCAATCGCTGGTACAGGCGCATGGACCCGAACGCGCGCGCTGGATGCTCGATGAGCTCGCCCGCATTGCGCGCGAAGGCCGCGTGGGCTGGCAGCCCGAGCTGTCGACGCCGTACGTCAATACCATCCCCGTTGAGGCGCAGCCCGCCTTCCCGGGTGACTTGGCGGTAGAGGAACGGTTGGCATCGCTGATGCGCTGGAACGCGCTGGCGATGGTGGTGCGGGCCAATCATTCGTACGGCGAACTGGGCGGGCACATCGCCAGCTATGCGAGCGCGGCGGACCTGTTTGAGACGGGCTTCAATCACTTTTTCCACGCGAAGGACGTCGGACACGGCGGCGACCTCGTGTTCTTCCAGCCCCACAGCGCGCCAGGTGTCTATGCGCGAGCGTTCCTTGAAGGCCGCCTGAGCGAAGATGACCTCGCGCACTATCGCCAAGAACTCAACGTGGGTGAGGGCGCACGCGGCCTGAGCAGCTATCCGCATCCGTACCTGATGCCCGACTTCTGGCAGTTCCCCACCGGCTCAATGGGGATCGGTCCGATCAGCTCGATCTACCACGCGCGCTTCATGCGCTATCTCACGCACCGCCACCTGCTCGACTGTGGCGCTCGAAAAGTGTGGGGCGTGTTCGGCGACGGCGAGATGGACGAGCCCGAATCGATGAGCGCCCTGACCCTGGCCGCCCGCGAGAAGCTCGACAACCTGGTGTGGGTGGTCAACTGCAACCTGCAGCGCCTCGACGGCCCGGTGCGCGGCAACGGCCGCATCATCGACGAGCTGGAAAAGCTCTTCGCCGGTGCCGGCTGGAACGTCATCAAGCTGGTGTGGGGCAGCGACTGGGATGGCCTTTTCGCACGCGACACCACGGGCGCACTGGCCCGCGCCTTCGCCAACACCGTCGACGGCCAGATGCAGACCTTCGCCGCGAAGGATGGCCGCTTCAACCGAGACACCTTCTTCGGCCAGAACGAGGAACTCGCGCGCCTCGCCCAAGGCATGACCGACGAGCAGATCGATCGCCTCAAGCGCGGCGGTCATGACCTCGTGAAGATCCACGCCGCCTATGCCGCAGCCGCCGCGCACCAGGGCCAGCCGACCGTGATCCTGGCCCACACCAAGAAGGGCTACGGCATGGGCGCGGGGCAGGGCAAGATGACCACGCACTCGCACAAGAAGTTCGAGAGCGCGGACCTCATCGGCTTCCGCAACCGCTTCAACCTGCCGCTGACCGATGAGCAGGCGACCTCGCTGGCCTTCTACAAGCCGGCTGATGACAGCGCGGAGATGCAGTACCTGAAGTCGCATCGCCAAGCGCTCGGCGGCGCGATGCCGCGGCGCGAGACGGCGTGCGACGTGGTGCCCAAGCCGGACCTGGCCGCGTATGCCAAGTTCGCCATCGAGGCCGAAGGCAAGGACATGAGCACCACGATGGCCTTCGTGCGCATGCTCGGCAACCTGCTGAAGGACAAGCAGATCGGCCCGCGCGTGGTGCCCATCGTGGCCGACGAGGCGCGCACCTTCGGCATGGCCAACCTGTTCAAGCAGGTCGGCATCTATTCGAGCGTGGGCCAGCGCTATGCGCCGGAAGACATCGACACCATCCTGAGCTATCGAGAAATCACCGACGGCCAGATCCTCGAGGAAGGCATCAGCGAGGCCGGCGCCATCGCGAGCTGGACCGCTGCGGCCACGAGCTACAGCGTGCATGGGCTGGCGATGTTGCCCTTCTACATCTACTACTCGATGTTCGGCTTCCAGCGCGTCGGCGATGCGATCTGGGCCGCAGCGGACCAACGCTCGCGCGGCTTCCTGCTGGGCGCCACCTCCGGCCGCACCACGCTCGGCGGCGAAGGCCTGCAGCACCAGGACGGCACCAGTCACCTGGTCGCCGCGACCATCCCCAATTGCAAAGCGTACGACCCGGCCTTCGCGGGCGAGATGGCCGTGATCATCGATGCCGGCATCCGCGAAATGATGGTCGAGCAGCAGGACGTTTTCTACTATGTCACGCTGATGAACGAGAACTACGCGCAGCCCAGCCTGCCACCGGAAGTGCATGGCGATGTATTGCGCGGTTGCTATCGCTTCGGGCGCTTTCCTGCGGATGCGTCGGCGACGCAGGTGACGCTGATGGGCTCCGGCGCGATCCTCACCGAAGTCATCAAGGCGGCTCAGCAACTGGCGGCGGAAGGAATCGCCGCCGAGGTCATCAGCGTGACCAGCTGGAGCGAACTGGCGCGCGATGGCGCGGCCTGCGAGCAAGCTGATCTGCGCGGCGAGGCAGCCGGCACCCCCTACATCGCGCAGCAGCTTGCCGATGGCGGTGGCCCCATCATCGCCGCCACCGACTACGTGCGCGCCGTGTCGGAAAGCGTGCGCGCCTACCTGCCCGCAGGCCGCCGCTACCTCACCCTCGGCACCGATGGCTTCGGCCGCAGCGACACGCGGGCGGCATTGCGCCATTTCTTCGGGGTGGATGCCGCGAGCATCGTCCACGCTGCGCGGAAGGCGCTTGCATGAACGTGCTGGAAGGATGAGTGCTCAACCAAGGCGACTTCAAGGACGTCGCCGTGGTCGAACGCTGGTATGGCCGGGGCGGCTTGATCGAGGAGCAGTCGCTCATCCCGGTGGAATCGGACAAAGTTCTCGATGGAGATTCCGTGCTCAGCGAGCGGCCTGAGGGAGATGAAGATAGTCCGGTCTTGATCCAGGTCCGTGACCCCTCGGATGCATCGCATGAATGCATCCGGGGGCGAGGGAGACGTCGTCAGTCCAGGGTGATCCTGGCGTCAGTGACGACCTTTTTCCAGCGCGTCATGTCGCTCTTGACGAGCGCAGCCAGTTCACCCGGCGATCCGGTTCGCACCACCAGCCCTTGCTTGCCGAGACTTTCCTTCACTTCGCTGGAATTCAACACCGCAACGAAGTCTTTGTTCAGCCGCGCCACAAGCTCCGGCGGCGTTCGAGCCGGCGCCATGACCGCGTACCAGGCATCGACGCCGTCCATGACGTCAATACCCTGCTCCTTGAAGGTCGGCACGTCCGGCGCGAACGCGCTGCGCGCCTGGCCCGTGACCGCCAGCAGGCGCAACTTGCCGGCCTCTGCGTGCGGGCGCATCGAGTGCAGGCTGGCGATCATCATCTGGACCTGGCCACCCAGAAGGTCGGTGATCGCACCTGCGATGCCTTTGTAGGGCACGTGCACGACGTCGATGCCGGTCTTCGACTTGAGCAGTTCCATGGCCAGGTGCTGCGGCGTTCCGTTGCCCGGCGTGGCGTAGTTGAGCTTGCCGGGATTCTGCTTGGCATACGCCACCAGCGACTTCATGTCGGTCGCCGGCACGCCGGGGTTCACCGCGAACACGAAGCTCGCCTCGGCGAGCGGGGCCACGGGTGCAAAGTCGGCCACGGGATCGAACGGCAACTTTTTGTAGATCGACGGCGTCATCGTGAAGGTGTTGATCGCCATCAGCAGCGTATGCCCATCCGGGGCGGCCATCGCTACCTGCTGGGCACCGAGGTTGCCGCTCGCGCCGGGCCGGTTGTCGACCACGACGGGCTGGCCCCAGCGCGCTGCGAGCTTCGGCGCGACGATGCGGGCGATGATGTCGCTGCCGCTGCTGGACGTGAATGGCACGACCAGCGTGATGGGCTTGCCTGGGAACGTCGCTGCGGGCTGCGCCTGCGCCGTCAGCGACGGCATGAAGGCGAGCGCCACCATGGCGGCGCCCAGGATTCGGATGGCCTTGATCATTTCGAATGTCCTCGGGGTTTGATCGTCAGCGGCCGATGCGCGGCATGCGCATCAGGCGAAGCGCGTTGCCCAGGTAGAGCTTCTCCTGGTCCTCGTCGCTCAAGCCAAGTTCCGCGATGGAGCGTATGCCTTCGCGAATGAACATCGGCCCGCCTTCAGGGTCGAACGGGCAATCCGATGCGAAGACCACATGGTCGACGCCGAAGAAATCGAGGCCACAGCGCAAGGCTGCCCTGGAGCCGCCGAGCACCGTGTCGCCGTAGAACATTTTGAAGTATTCGATCGGCGCCTTCGATAGCCGCTTGAGCACGTCGGCTTCGCTGCCGTCCGCGCTGCGGCTGCCCAATTGTGCCCACAGCGATTCGGCCCGGCCGGCGAAGTAGGGCAGCATCCCGCCGCAGTGGTGCGTGATGATCCTCAGGCTCGGGAGTTTTTCCAGCAGGCCCGAGAACACCATGCGCGACATCGCTACCGACGTCTCGAAGGGCCAGCCTAGTACTTGCCAGATCTCGTACTTGGAGCGCTCCTCGCCCTTGTAGTCGGCCGTCGTGCCGGGACGGAATGGATGCATCCAGATCGGCAGTTCGTGCTTGTTGGCCATGCGCTCGAAGATCGGAAAGAACTCCGGGTCGTCGAGCGGGCGGCCGTTGACGTTGGTGATGATCTGGACACCGCGGGCGCCCAATTGGTCGATCGCGCGGTCCATCTCCTTCAATGCCTCGGGCACGTTGTTCATCGGCAACGAGGCCACGAAGACCGGAAACTGGTCGGGCCAGCGCTTGCAGATCTCGGCCATGCCGTCATTGGCGACGCGGGCGAACGCGGGCGACTGGTCGGGGCCGCCGAGGTACTCGGGCGCGGGCGCGCTCAGGGTCAGCACCTGCACGACGTCGGGGAACTTCTCCACCAGCATCTTCGCGCGGGCTTCGAGGTCCCATAGCATCGGCAGGCCGGCCATGCGCTTGACGATGCCGGCGTCCTTCGAATGCGTCTTGACCAGCTCGAAATAGGCCGGCGGCAGGAGGTGGTTGTAGATGTCTATCTTTTTCATGTGTCTCTTTCTGGGTGATGAGGACCGCGCCTTACAGCGGGTATTGCCGCTTGTTCTGGCTCACCGTGACGAGATTGAGGTCGGTGAACATGTCGATGGCCCAGCGGCCGAAGCGCGCCCAGCCGCTGTCTTTCACGCCGCCGAACGGAATCTGCGGCTCGCCGCCCATGGTCGGCCCATTGACGTTGACCATGCCCGACTGGATCTGCCCGCCGATCGTGATGCCCTTCCAGACGTCGGCGGTCATCACCGACGCCGACAGGCCGAAGTCGGTGACGTTGGCCTTGTCGATCGCCTCCTGCTCGCTGTCGAAGGGCTCCACGATCACGACCGGGCCGAAGATCTCCTCGCGGTAGATCGGCGCTTCCGGCGGCACGTCGACGAGCACGGTGGGCTCAAAGCAGCGCCCGGTGTATTCGCCACCCGCGAGCACGCGCGCGCCGGCGGCCACCGCCTGCTCGACGCCCTTCGCGACGCTGGCCACAGCACGGTTGTTGATTAGCGGTCCGATCTTGTTGGCGGGGTTGGATGGGTCCCCGGCCTTGAGCGCCTTGGCGCGCGCCACGAAGCGCTCGAGGAAGGCGTCGAACAACGGCCGCTGCACCAGGATCTTGCGCGTGTTCATGCAGATCTGGCCCTGATGGAAGAAGGCCGCGAAGATCGCGGTGTCGACCGAATAGTCGAGGTCGGCGTCCTTCAGCACGATCATCGGGTTGTAGCCGCCCAGCTCGAGCGAGATGCGCTTGAGGTGCTGGCCGGCGCGCGCCGCCAGCCGTGCGCCGGTCGCGGAAGAGCCGGTGAAGTTGTAGGCACGGACCTGCCGGCTCTCGAACAGCCGGTCGGCGATCGGGCCGACCTCGCCGGGCGCGTGCGTGATCACGTTGACCACGCCGGGCGGGAAGCCGGCCTCGGTCATGACTTCGCCCATCAGCAGGCCGGCGCAGAAGGGCGCGTCCTCCGAGGGCTTGAGGACCACGGTGTTGCCACAGGCGAGCGGCGCCACCACCGTGCGAAACCCGAGGGCCAGCGATCCGTTCCACGGCGAGATGCCGCCAATGACGCCGAGCGGCTTGCGCACCGCCATTGCGAACACGCCCGGCGTATCCGACTGGACGATCTCGCCACCGGGCAGGTAGGGGTAGCCGGCCGCCTGGCGAAGCAGCCCGACCGCCCACTGGACCTGGAAACGTGAGAACGCATTGGCCGAACCGGTCTCCTGCGCCATCAGCAACACGATCTCATCCGCCCGGCGTTCGAGGATGTCGGCGGCCTTGAGGAACAGCGCTTGACGCGCACGCGCACCCATCGCGGCCCAGGCGGGAAATGCCCGGTCCGCCGCATCGATGGCGCGCTGCGCATCGGCGGCGCTGGAGGCCGGAACCGCGGCAAAGACTTCCCCGCTGAAGGGGTTCATGTCGTCGAAGGTCCGGCCACCTTCTGCCTCGACCCACTGGCCTGCGATCAGCTGTCGGAATGTCCGGGTTTGCGCCGCTACGGCTGCTGTCATCTCTTGTCTCCTTCGTTCGGCAGCGGGGCAGGATTGCCGTCGCCGCCGCGAATGCTAGTTGGGAGCGAGCGAGCGCAAAAGATGCGAGAAACGAGCTGGCGATGCCTGAAACGAATCGCAGGCTCGCAGCGTGCGCGGGGTCAGGGCAAGCGGACCGCTTCGCCCAGGTTCCCGCTTTCCATGTGCGCAGCCGCGCGCCGCAGCAGGTCGCACAGGTGCTCCGCCGCCGGCGTCAGCGGCAGGCCGGCGCGTTGGATGATGGAGATCGGGGGCGCTGCCAGCGGCTCCGAGATGTCGAAGGCCTGCAGCACATCGCGCGTCAACGGAAAACGCATCCATTGCGTAGGCAACATGCTGAGCAGGTCCGAATAGAGCAAGGCCACGATCAGCGTCAGGGCGGAATGCGCCTGCATGACCAGCGTGGGCGGCGGCAGGCCATGTTGCGCGAACAAGGGGCCGAGTTCGTGTTCTGCCTGGGCGGTGATCGAGGTCGTGAGCCATTCCGCCTCCGCGAGTTCGCTCAATGACTTGGCCTGGGCCAGTGGATGGCCCTTGCGCCCGACGATCACGCGGGTGTTGTCGAAGAGCTTCTCGACGATCAGGCCCTCGGGCAACTGCTCGGGCGGGGGGCCGATATAGCAGTCGATCCTGCCGTCCTGCAACTCGGCCGCCACCGTCGGAAACACGGCGTCGAGGATGTCGAGCCGCACATCCGGAAAGCGCTGGCGGAAGGGACGCAGCACCTCGGGCAGCAGGGCCATGTGCGGCACCATCGACAGCGCCACGCGCACGCTGCCGTGGGTCAGGCCACGCAACTGCGCGACCTCGTCGCGCGCACGCACCAACTCGTTGTCGACGCTGCGCGCCCGCCGGATGAAGGCCTCGCCGATCGCGGTGGGCACGATGCCGCGGGATCGTCGTTCGAACAAGGCGACGCCCAGTTCCTTTTCGAGTTCCTGGATGCTGCGGGTCATCGCCGGCTGGGCGATCCCGATCTCGCGGGCGGCGCCGCGCAGGCTGCCATGGTCCGCGACAGCCAACAGATCACGCAGGTGGTGCAACTTCATGAAAAGCGACTGATGCGAAGGAGGTATCGGTTCGACGATTCTGCCATCTTTTGTTATTTGACTGGCCTTTCTACGATCTCTCCCCAACAGCGGCCGTGGATGCCCAATGTCCACGGCGAAGGAGACAAGAATGAACCTGGAAACAAAGACGCAGCCGCAAGTCCTGATCGTCGGCGCCGGCCCGGCCGGCCTGGCGCTGGCCATCGAACTCGGCCAGCGCGACATCCCCTGCCTGCTCATCGAGCGCAACGACCGCGTCGGCTATGCGCCCCGCGCCAAGACGACGAACGTGCGCACCCGCGAGCACCTGCGCCGCTGGGGCATTGCCGACAAGCTGCGCGCCGCGTCGCCGCTGGGGGTCGACTACCCGTCGAACATCGTCTTCTGCACCCGCCTGAATGGCCCGGCCCTCGCGCGCATCGAGAACGCGATGTACTGCGCGCCGGGCAAGAACCCCCTGTACTCCGAGCATGCGCAGTGGATTCCACAGTATTCGGTGGAAGAAGTCATGCGGGCGCATGTGCAAACGCTGCCTTGCGTGGAACTGCGCTTCAGCACCGATTTGCTGAGCTTCACGCCGGACGACGACGGCGTAGTGGCGCAGTTGAAGAACCTCTTGGACGGAACGAGCTTCGAAGTCGCATGCAACTACCTCGTCGGCGCCGACGGTGCGCGCAGCACGGTGCGCACCGCCATCGGCGCCAGGATGCACGGCACCTACGGGCTCTCGCGCAACTACAACGTGGTGTTCCGCGCGCCGGGCCTGGCGCAGGCCCACGCGCATGGCCCGGCCATCATGTACTGGCAGATCAACGGCGACGCGCCGAGCCTGATCGGGCCGATGGACAGTGGCGACAAGTGGTTCTTCATGCCCACGCAAATGACCCAGGACCAGAAGCTCGACAACGACGAAGCGGCCGCGCTGATCCGCAAGGCCACCGGCCTGGCCGACCAGGAGATCGAGGTGCTGAGCACCGACGAATGGGTCGCGAGCCGCCTCATCGCCGACAAGTACAGCGACCGGCGCGCCTTCCTCATCGGCGACGCCTGCCACCTGCACCCGCCCTTCGGCGGCTATGGCATGAACATGGGCGTGGCCGACGGTGTCGACCTGGGCTGGAAGATCGCGGCCGTGCTGCAGGGCTGGGGCGGGCAGGCACTGCTCGACAGCTACGAGCAGGAACGCCGGCCGGTGCACGACTCCGTCATGGACGAGGCGGTGGCCAATCATTCGGTGCTGGGCAACCAGCTCTGGCAGGAAGGCCTGGAAGATGCGAGCGATGCCGGCACACGGATGCGCAGCGAAGTCGGCAAGCGCATCGAGGTCGCCAAGTTGCGCGAGTTCAACACGCTGGGCGTGGTGCTCGGCTACCGCTACGACGGCTCGCCGGTGATCGTGCCGGACGGCACCGAGGCGCCCGCGCACGACTTCCTCAATTACGTGCCGACCGCCCGACCCGGGGCGCTGGCGCCGCATGCCTGGCTGCACGACGGCAGCTCGCTGTATGACCAGTTCGGTCGCGGCTTCACGCTGCTGGCCTCGCACGACGCAGACGCGGCAGCACTCGCGCAGGCGCAGAAGGCGGCCCGCGCGGCGGGCATTCCACTGACCGTGACCCAGCCGCAGGAGCGCGTGCTCAAGCAGTTGTACGGCGCGCGCTACACGTTGATCCGCCCCGATCAGCACGTGGCATGGCGCGCGGATGCGTGGCCCGTCGAGGATCAAGCCCTGTTGAAGCACGTCGCCGGCCAAGCCGGCTGAAGGAACGCCCCGATGACCGAACCCCACCTGCATCGCCGCGCCGGCGTCGTCGCCGTCCATTCGCTGAACCGCTTCGTGTTCTCGGTGCCCGACCTCGACGAAGCCGAGCGCTTCTACCTTGCCTTCGGGCTCGATGTCCGGCGCATCGCCGATCGCATCGACCTCCACACCTGGGGCCATCCGCACGCCTGGGGCTCGGTCTTCGAAAGCGGCGCAGCCAAGCGCCTCGAATACCTGAGCTACGGCATCGACGAGGCCGACCTGCCTGCATGGCGCGAGCGCATCGATCGCCATGGCATCGCCGGCCCCGCGCACCGGCTGTCCAAAGGCGGCGGCCTGTGGCTGCGCAACCCGGACGGCACGCCGCTGCAACTGGTCGTCGCTCCGAAGGTCTCGCCGAGTGAGAAATCGCAGGCCACGGCACGCAGCGATGCCGCGCCAGGGCAGGGCGCCGCGCCGACACGCAGCGTCGTGCGGCAGGTGCGCCCCCGCCATCTTTCGCACGCGTTGTTCTTCACGCCCGACGTGCAGCGCATGGTCGAGTTCTCGTCCAGGGTGCTGGGCCTTCGCATGTCCGACCATTCGGGCGATGTGATCGCGTTCATGCATGGGCCGCACGGCAGCGACCACCACCTGGTGGCGTTCGCGAAATCGCATGCGCCGGGCCTGCACCATTCGAGTTGGGACGTCGGCAGCATCGACGAGGTCGGCAGCGGCGCCGAGCAGATGCGCGCTGCCGGCCACGACCAGGGCTGGGGCGTGGGTCGCCACGTGCTGGGCTCGAACTACTTCCACTACGTGCGCGATCCCTGGGGCAGCTTTGCCGAGTACTCGCACGACATCGACTTCGTGCCTCACGACCTCGAATGGCCCGCGGCCGACCATCCGCCGCACGACTCGCTCTACGTCTGGGGGCCGCCGGTCCCCGGCGACTTCATCACCAACCACGAACCCGTTCCAGGAGCCCCCTCATGAGATTCATCGCATTCACCAACGACCAGGGCCAGCCGGCGCTGGGCGCCCGCATCGGCCAGGAACTGGTCGACCTCACCGCCCTCGGGCTGCCCGCATCGCTCGACGAGCTGCTGCGCCAGGGCGAAGCCGGGATGCAGGCCGCGCGCGACGCGATTGCAAGTGCCACCGTGCGCCGCCCCATCGCCGGCCTCCAGTACCTGCCGCCGGTGCTCAACCCGGCCAAGGCCTTCGCCATCGGCCTGAACTACATCGACCATGCCGCGGAAAGCAACTTCGATCCGCCGAAGCACCCGGTGGTGTTCCAGCGCTACGTGTCTTCGTGGGTCGGCCACGAGGAGCCGCTGCAACGTCCCAAGGTGTCGACGCAGTTCGACTACGAGGCCGAACTGGTCGCGGTGATCGGCAAGGGCGGGCGCTACATCCCGAAGGAAGAGGCGCTCGATCACGTGGCCGGTTACTCGCTGTTCAACGACGGCTCGATCCGCGACTACCAGTTGCGCACCAACCAGTGGACGCTGGGCAAGAACTTCGACAACAGCGGCTCCTTCGGCCCGGAGTTCGTCACCGCCGACGAAGTGCCTGCCGGTGCATCGGGCCTTCAACTCACCTGCCGACTCAATGGCAAGGTGCTGCAGGACGCCAACACGCGCGACATGATCTTCGACGTGGCCACGCTGGTGTCGGCATGCTCCGAAGCGATGGCGCTGCAACCCGGCGACATCATCATCACGGGCACGCCCTCGGGCGTGGGCCTGGCGCGCAAGCCGCAAGTCTGGATGAAGCCGGGCGACGTGTGCGAAGTGGAGATCGAGGGCCTCGGCGTTCTTCGCAACTCGATCGTCGACGAAGCCTGAGCCGCATGGCCCCCGCAGGAGACAACGCATGAACAGAAGAATCATCGTGGCCACCGCAGCCACTCTCGCCGCCCTCGCGCTCTCGCCACTGGCGCACGCCCAGGCGCCCGCGGGCCTGAGCGCAGGTCCGGTGCGCATCACCAGTACGCTGCCGGCCGGCAGCGGCCCGGACACCATCGCGCGCGTGGTGGCGGAGAGGCTGCAGGCGAAATGGGATCGCCCCGTCGTCGTCGACCCGAAGCCGGGCGGTGCGGGCGTGGTCGCGATCAATGCGGTGAAAGGTGCGCCGCCGACCGGCAACGATCTCGTCGTGGCCGACGTCGGCAACCTGGCGATCAACCCGCTGATCTTCAAGAAGCTGGCCTACGAGCCCGAGAAGGACTTGGTGCCGGTGGCGCTGCTCTACAAGACTGCCTTCTTCGTCGCTGTGGGCGCGAACAGTCCCTACAAGACGCTCAAGGATCTTCTTCAGGCGGCCGGCAGCAAGTCCACCGTGCTGAGCTACGGCTCGAACGCGGTGGGCGGGCCGATCCACCTGGGCTCGGCCCGCCTTGCGCATGCATTGGGCGTCGAGATGATGCACGTGCCCTACAAGGAGACGTCGCAGCTCTATGCGGCAATGTCGACCGGCGAGGTTGACTGGGCTTACGCCAGCATCGCCACCGCCGGGCCCCTCGCGCGCGCGGGTAAACTGCGTTTCCTGGCGGTGGCGGACGCCGCTCGCTCGCCGGCACTGCCGGAGGTGCCCACGCTCGAGGAGGCGGGCGGGCCCAAGGGCGTCAGCTCACTGTCGTGGGTCGGCCTGATGGCGCCGCGTGGCACGCCCACCGCCACGGCGGATGCGATCAACAAGGGCGTCAACGAGGCGCTCTCGCAGCCCGAGGCGAAGGAGCGCCTGGCGACCTTCGGCTTCGTGGCAAGCCCCGGCCCTGCGCAACAGGTGGCGGACCTGATGCAAGCGGATCGCGCGCGCTACGCCGAAGTACTCAAGCACGTCAAGGTCTCGGTCGACTGATCGGGGGAGAGGCGATCGGCGCAGCGCGACCGGCCGCTCCCCACGCGCTGCGTCAACGGGCCTCGCTGTGCGGCAACAAGGTCTCGTCTAATGCTGCGCCAGCGAGCGACCGAGCAACGCGGCGTACTCGGAGACGGAAGGATGAACGGGCGCGAACAGGTTGAAGTGACTTGAATGCGCAGTCTGGGCCAGCGCGTCCACGTCCGTTGCAACGTACCCCAGTTCCGCGAGCGTCGTCGGCAATCCGACGTCCCGCATCAGCGAAGCGACGCCCTCCGAAAGCGAAACCCCAGGCGCGAGGCCAAGCGCCCGGGCCACGGCGCTTGCGCGTTCGGGCACGCGAGGCTGCGTGACATCAAGTGTCGCCACCAGGCCGATACCGCTCAGGATGCCATGCGGAAATCCCTGGTCGCTGCACGAGATCGCCACCGCATGGGCCGGCCCGAGGCCCATACCGATCGACACGCCGCCGGCGAACGCGGCGAGCATCATTCCGCCTCGTCCATCCGCGTCTGCGCCGTCCGCGACGGTACGCCGAAGGTGCTGCGCCACGTGTGCGATACCGTCGAGTGCGATGGCGTCACCCAGCGGCACGCTCTTGCGCGAGAGGTAGCCCTCGATGCAGTGACTCAACGCATCGATGCCCGTGGCCGCGGTGAGTCCCCGCGGCAGGCTGCGTGTCAGTTGCGGATCCAGGATCACCACCCGCGGAACGAGATGACGCGAGTTCATGCCCACCGATGCGGTGCTTGCGTCCGGATGGATGCCGGCGGATGGCGAGGCTTCGCTTCCGGTGCCTGCGGTCGTGGGAACGACGAGCAAGGGCGCAGCCGCGCGGTGCGCAGCATTGCGCACGCCGAGGTAGTCGGCCCCGCGTCCCTGGTTCGTCGCCAGCAGCGCGACGATCTTTGCAGTGTCTATGACGGAGCCGCCGCCCAACGCCACCACGCCGTCGCAGCGGTGCTGGCGATACAAGGCCGCACCACTGTCCACGTCCGCGAAGAGGGGGTTCTCGGTGACGCCATCGAAGACCGTTATCGAGGCAGCGTCGCCCCAAGCTGCGATCGCCTTGGCCGCGATACCCACCGCCACCACGCCCTTGTCCGTGACGAGCAGCGGCCGCGCGACACCGAGTGCCGTGAGTTCGTCCCGCAGCGTCGACAAAGCGCCCGCCGCGAACACGGTGCGCGGCAGCTCCAAGGTCGAAAGGATGGGTACTGGCGTGGGCACGGTCTCCTGCAGCCCTTGTCGTTCAATCTCTGATGCTTGCGCTGTCATTCCTCGGGTCTCCTGCATTGGTGATGCAGCGAACTGTAGGTTCGGGAATAGAGCGACGGAAGATGGCAAAAGAAGGTGGTCGATAGCTGAATCTGATCACGCGCCCGGCATTCAGCTTGCGATCGCTTCGCCTTCGCCCGGTCGTCAGCGTCGCGCGTAGTGCACGGCGGCGCGGCGAAACATGTCGGCCAGGTATTCAGCGGCCGGCGTCAGCGGCAGGGCGCTGCGGCGGATGAGGACGATGCTCGGCGCCGGCAGAGCTTCCTTGACGTCGATCACCTGAAGCGCGTTGCGCGTCAGTGGAAACTCGCTGTATTGACGCAGCGTGATCGCCAGCGCATCGGAGGACATCAGCGTCGTCATCAGGCTCAGCATCGAATCCGCTTGAATGGTCGTTTGGGGCGGCTGCAACTTGTGCCGGGCGAACAATTGCGCGAACTCGCTCTCGGCTCTGCTCGTGATGCCCGTGGTCGCCCACACCTCGTCCGTCAGTTCTGCCAGCGAGCGCGCCTTGGCACGCGGATGCCCGCGCCGCGCGAAAACGGCGCGAGTGTTGTCGAACATCTTCTCGACCGCGAATTCGCGCGACGGCGCGCGGTCGGGCGACGGTCCAATGTAGAAGTCCATGCTGCCATCGCGCAGCCGGGGTTCCGCCGCAGGGAACGCTCCTTCGACGATGCGCAGCCGCGTTCGCGCGTAGCGCTTCTGGAACTGCGGCAGCGCGTTCGGCAGCAGCGTCATGTGCGCGACGATCGACAGGCAGACCTCGACGTCGCCTTGGTCGCCACCGAGGAACTGGCTGACTTCCTCCTGTGCCCGGCGTGCCTCGCTGCCGATCACCTTTGCGCGCCGTATGAACACCTCGCCCACGGGCGTAGGCGTCATGCCTCTCGCGCGCCGCTCGAACAAGGTCGCGCCCAGTTCGCGCTCGAGCTCGCCGATGCTGCGCGTCAGCGCAGGTTGCGACATACCGAGATGCCGCGCCGCAGCCCGGAGGCTTCCCTGCTCGGCCACCGCGGTCACTGCCTCCAACTGGTTGAATTTCATGGTGATAGCTGAAGCTGATCAGTAGAACAACTCTGCCATCTTATGGGAATTGGAGCGTCTTCATAGACTTCGCTGCATCCAGGCTAGCGTCGGCGCCGCGGCAGTCGCAGCGACCGGCATGAAGCGATACAACGATTCCGGAGACACATGAAATGAACCGCCGCAAACTGCTAGCCGCCACACTCACCTTCGCCGCGCTCGGCACCGCCCTGGACCTGCATGCGGCCGACTACCCCAGCAAGCCCATCACGATCATCGCGCCCTCCGGTCCGGGCGGTGGCTACGACCTCACGGGTCGGATGCTGGCGGACGTTCTCAGCCGACAGATGGGCGCATCGTTCATCGTCGAGAACCGCGCCGGCTCCGGAACGCTGATCGGTACCCAGGCGGCAGCCGTGGCACCCCCGGACGGCTACACGCTGCTGGTCGGCGGCCTGAGCAATCTGGTCTTCAACGCCGCGCTCTACAAGAAGCTTCCTTACGACCCCAAGGACTTCGTTCCGATCGGGCTGGTTGCGCGCTATCCGTACCTGTTGGTGGCAAGAGCCGACCTGCCCCAGAACGACCTCAAGGAACTGCTTGCCGAACTTCGCGCCCACCCCGATCGGCTGACCATCGCCACATCCGGACCGGGCAGCGGACAGGAAGTTATGGCGACGCTGTTCGCCAAGTCGACGGGCACGAAGATCACTCAGGTCTCCTACAAGGCGGCAGCGCCGGCGTACCAGGATCTGATCGCCGGCCGGGTGGATCTCTTTCTGGACACTCTCACCACGGCCAAGCCCCAGGTCGACGCCAAGCGCATCAAGGCCATCCTCCTGACCAGCGAGAAGCGCAACCCCTCTCTGCCTGCGATTCCGACAGCCGCCGAGCTTGGCCTGCCGCAACTGCAGATGGGTACCTGGTTCGGTCTGTTCGCACAACGCGGCGTGCCGCCCCAGGTGCTCGAACAACTGCGCGTGGCCTTGCGCGCCGCCGTGCAAAGCGGAGAACTGGCTCGCCGGCTGGAGCCGCTGGGCATCGAGGTCATGAACCTCGATCAAGCCGCGACGGAAGCCTTCATCAACGCCGAATACGCGCGTTGGACCAAGACCATCAAGCAGTCCGGCACCACGCTCGACTGAGCCCTGCACCAATCCGACGACACATCACATGGACAAGCTTGAACTGACTCCCGCGGAGCGCGATGCACTCCGCCTGCTGATGGCGCGTGCCGAGATCGCGCGCGTGGCGCAAGACTGGGGGCTCGCGCGCGACGCGGGTCGATGGAACGAACTGCAGGCGCTCTTCGCACCCGACGCAATCATGCACGCGACCTGGTTCGTGGGCAGCGCGTCCGAGTTCATCGAACGCTCCCGCGAGGCGGCCAAGGCCGGTGCACGCGTGCAGCACTTCATCGGCACCTCGTCGATCGATATCAACGGCGATCGTGCCATTGCAGAGACCCGGATGATCCTCACGGTGCGCGGCAAGCTGCAGGGGGTCGAAGTGGACGTCACTTGCCAGGGCCGCTTCTACGACTTCCTGGCCAACGCAGACGGTTGGCGCATTCAGCGACGCGTGCCGATCTACGAGCGGGACCGGATGGATACGCTTGTGCCAGGCGCGCTGGTCACGCTGGACCCGGATCGGCTCGCGCGCCACCCGGAAGGCTATCGCCATCTGGCCTACCTGCAATCCGACGGCGGTGCCCGCATCGGCACTGACCTTCCGACGCCCCACAGCGATGCGCTGGCGCGTCTTTGCGCCGAAGGCGACGCCTGGTTGGGCCGCGGCGCCGGCGCGGCCACGTAGCGCGAGCGCCAACCCGGCAAAGCCGGGCCCCCTCCCTCGAATGTTTCGGACATGCCACCGCCGGTGGCGTGCGAACCCCTGCGCGCCATCAAGAAGTGCGCCTGTACCTGGAGACCTCACCCATGAAAAAAATGCCTCTCGGCGGCGTTGGACTCGGCCTGATGCTCGTCGGCGGTGCTGCGATCGCGCAGTCGTCCGTCACCCTGTTCGGGGTGGTCGATGCAGCCATCAGCGGCTTCACCAACAAGTCCGAGGACCGGTACGGCCGCAGCGCCACGATCAGCCAGCTCGTGCTGCGCAATTCCGGCTACAACACCAGCCGGCTCGGTTTCCGCGGCACCGAGGACCTGGGCGGTGGCCTGGCCGCCAGCTTCTGGCTGGAGGCCCCGATCACCAACGATGACGGCGGCGGCATCGCAACCTTCTCGCGCCGTTCCACGGTCAGCCTGTCGGGCGGGTTCGGCGAAGTGCGGCTCGGACGCGACCACACGCCTACTTACTGGACCAACAGCGTGTTCGATCCGATGGGGCAGGTCGGCGTGGGTGCCAACCTGCTCAACTCCATCGGTTCGACCTCGCCCGGCCGTGACTTCAAGGCCAGCACCAACTACCCGCGTGCGAGCAACTCGATCGGCTATTTCCTGCCGTCATCGCTCGGCGGCTGGTACGGGCAGCTGATGTACAGCTTTCACGAGAACGTCAAGTACGACCCGGGCACCGTGACGCCGCCCGGCGTCAACGCTGCGGGCACGCTGAATCCCGGCACTGTCGCGGCGACGCGCGCGGGTCGCTACGTCGGCGGCCGCTTCGGCTATGCGAACGGATCGCTCGACGTTGCCGCAGCCTACGCCGAGGACACGACCGGCGACAACTTCTATGCCGGCACCACCGACACCACCAAGACGGCAAACGTGGGCGCGAGCTACGACTTCGGGGTGTTGAAGCTGTTCGGCGAACTGTCGCATGAGCAGCGCGTGCGCGACTACGCGATCAGGCCGATCGGCGGCGGCACACCCGACATCAATCTCGACGGCTACCTCGTGGGCTTCACGGTCACTGTCGGCGTCGGCCTGATCCGTGGCGCGTACTCGGAGGTCCGCTACGACATGCACACGGCCGCACTGCCCAACCCCAAGTCGAGCAAGGTCGCGCTCGGCTATGTGCACAACCTTTCGAAGCGCACCGCGCTCTATGCGACGGTCGCCCGCATCAGCAACAAGAACGGCGCCGCCCTGACCATCAACGGCGGGCCTGCGTTCCTCAACAACGCGACCTATACACCGGGCGTCGCCACTGGCTACGACCTCGGTATCCGCCATGCCTTCTGAAGCGCAAACCTCGATGAAGCCCAGGCTTCACACGCTGGTCTGCAGCACGCGCCCCGGCCGCATCGGGCCGGCGATCGCTGGCTGGGCCCATGCGTTCGCGCAGGCGCATGCCAGCTTCGATTCGACGCTGGTCGAACTGGCGGACTTCGCGCTCCCTGTATTCGACGAGCCGGAACATCCGCGCCTCCAGAAGTACCACCACGCTCATACGCGCGCGTGGAGCGCATCGGTGTCAACGGCGGACGCGTTCCTGTTCGTCATGCCGGAGTACAACCACGGGCCGCCCGGCGCGCTGATCAACGCGATGAATTACCTGGTCGGCGAGTGGCACTACAAGCCGGTCGGCTTCGTCAGCTACGGCGGAGTCTCCGGCGGCATCCGTGGCGTCCAGGCGACCAAGCAACTGCTGAGCACGCTCAAGCTGGTGCCGATTCCGGAGGCGGTCGTGGTGCCGCATTTCAACCAGCACATAGGCGCCGAGGGCGTGTTCTTGCCGAGCGACCTGCACACCGCTTCCGCAAAGACGATGCTCGACGAGCTGCACCGGTGGACACGCGCTCTCGCTGCGCTGAGAAAGTAGAAAGCCGCACCGGCTGGATGCGCCTCGGTCACGCTGCGGCTACAGCACCGCGGCGCTGCGGGGATCGATGACGATCTTTGCATGCTTGTCCGGCGCGGCAAGGGCATCGAATGCGCCGGCGACACCATGGAGCCCGACAGTGCCAGTGACAAGAGGCGACGCGTCGATCTTGCCGTCGGCCAGCATCCGCAAGGTGTCGCGAAACTCCAGCGGGTCATAGCCCATGACGAAGCGCAGATCGATTTCCTTGTTGATCGCCATCACCGGGCGGAACCGGTCCGGCGTCATGCAGACGCCGGCAACGACGACGCGGGAATTGAGCGGAGCGTCGGTGATGATCCTGTCGATGATGCCGGGAACGCCGACGCACTCGAACACGATCGGCCGCTTCGGCGCGGTGGCGCCCAGCGCCTTCAGGGCACCGAGGGTCAGGTGCCACGGCAAGGGCAGGCTGCGCAGCCCCTTCATGGTCTTCAGCCCGCCTGCCGCATGGTCAGCGATCGAGGTGGTGTAGCCACGAGATGCGAGCGCCTCGTAGGGCGAGGCAGCCGCGGGGTCGACCACCACGGTTGCGCCACAAGCCGTGGCGAGCGCGCGCCGGGCCGGCGTAGAAGAAAGGGGCGCTGGTGCATCACAGCGACAGGGGCTCGTACGTGTCGATCCGCTACAGCGAGCGGCTGGCCGAAGCCGGTATCGACCCCTCGGTGGGCAGCACCGGCGACAGCTACGACAACGCACTGGCCGAGACCATCAACGGCTTGTACAAGGCGGAGATCATCCACCGGCGCGGCCCCTGGAAGACGCGTGAGGCGGTCGAACTCGCCACCCTCGAGTGGGTCTCATGGTTCAACCACCACCGCTTGCTTGAGCCCATCGGCTACATCCCGCCGGCCGAAGCCGAGGCCAACTACTGGCGCCGACAAGCTCAGGCTGTGACCGCAACCAAGCCCCAAGCGGCAGTGCTTCAGGAGGGTTGAACCATGAGTACATGGCCCAACCGGGGGGCCTCCGGCGGCCCCTGCGGGGGCTGAAATAATGAAAGCCAGAACAGCCAGAAGAGAAGTCAGACCATCCCGGTCTGACTCAAGCCAATAGGCCTCCTCGAAAGCCGGTGCGGTCCAGTCTAGAAACTGTGGCCCAAACCGGTCCATCCCTCGTTCAGATCCGCCCATCCACGGCTGCAGGCTGGAGCCTCATCCAGCCGCAGATGGTAAGGCCCGGCGAGCGCCGTGCACTCGAGTTCCGCAGCGCTTGCTGTCCTTCCCAGAACTTCCGGCGGCGAGATCACCGCCTTCGGCAAGCTCCATGCGATAAATGCGCGGCCGACACAGCCGCCGCTCCACGGGCGCGTGATCGAGACTACGCGGTGAAATGCGACAAAAGTTGTAACCGTACGGGTGATGGACTCCGATTGAAATTCGTTCTCTTCGGCTGTGATTGTTGCCACCTTGAAGCGGACCGTTGCCGAAATCGAAGGCGCTCGGCATGGCCGTTGATCGGACAAAGCCGGCTGCCATGCCTCACCGCGTCGTCCGGCTTTGTCGAAGTCGCGCGTCCTAGCGGACCCCGGCGCCCTTCAGCATGAACGCCGTCACCTGCTCGATCAGGTAGCGTTGGTCCTTGTCGTCGCTCTCGGCGACCTTGCGGAACAGCGCCACCTGGGTCGCGTGGTCGGCATAGAACTGCGTCACGGCCCACAGGTGGAACAGGAACAGCATCGGGTCCACCGGGTCCATCAGGCCCTGGTCGATCCAGTTCTGGATCACCGCCGCCGCCTGTCCGGTGCGCTGCTGGCTGTGGCTCATCATCGAGCCTAGCACCGGGGCGCCGCGCATCATCTCGGCCGTGAATATCCGCGAGCGCAGCGGGTGCTCGAACGAGAACATCATCTTGCGCCGGATCAGGTCGCCGAGCACCTTGCGTGGCCCGAAGGCCTCGTCGCTGAAACCGAAGACGCCGATCCAGTCGTCGATGATGCCCTGCAGCACCTGGCGGTAAAGCGCTTCCTTGCTCTCGATGTAGTAATGTAGCTGCGCTTTCGACAGGCCGGCCTTGTCGGCGATCGCCTGGGTCGACGCGCCGGCCAGGCCTTCGCTCGCGAAGACCTCGACCGCGGCGCGGTGGATCAGGCCCTGCATCTGCGCGTATTTGCGCGCACGACCGCGCGTGGCGGGTGCGTCGAGCGGCTCGTCCGCCGCATCCACGGCGTCGGGGGTCTCGTTGTTCGGTGCTGTTCTCATCGGATGCGGATGGTGCCAGAGTGCCGCGCGGGCGGCTCAGAGATCGATCACCAACTCCTCGCCGCGGGCCCGCGAACAGCACAGCGCCACCTTGTGCGTGCGTTCGCTGCCCGTGAGGCAGAAGTCGCGGTGCTCCGCGCCTTCGCCTTCGGCGCCGACCACGCAGGTGCCGCACAGGCCCTGCTCGCAGGAGACCGGGATGTCGATGCCGACCGCATGCAGCGCATCGACCGCGCTCTGGTCGCCGGCCACCGGCACGCGGATGCCGCGCTGCGCGAGCCGCAGCACGAAGGGCTTGCCGGTGACGCCCGCGGCATCGGCAGGGGCTGCGAAGTATTCGGTGTGCACCGCGTCCTCGGGCCAGTGCGCGGCGGCGTCGCGCACGGCCTGCATGAATCCGCCGGGCCCGCACACGTACAACTGCGTGTCGGCTTCGCGCACCGCGAGCAGCCGCCGAATATCGATCTTCCGTGATGCGTCGCCGGCATCGAAATGCAGGCGCACGCGCGACGCCAGCAGCGGATCGCGCAGCGCCTCGGCAAAGGCCAGGTGCTCTTCGCTGCGAACGAACAGGTACAGCATGAAGTCGGCGCTGGCGCGTGCCAGCGTCTGCGCCATCGCGAGCAGCGGCGTCATGCCGACGCCCCCGGCCAGCAGCAGGTGGCGGCGCGCCTCGCTGCGGATCGGAAAGCTGTTGCGCGGCGAGCTGATCGGCAGCAGGTCGCCTTCGCGGACGCGGCCGTGCATCGAGGCCGAGCCGCCGCGGCTCGCGGCCTCGCGCTTGACGCCGATCAGGTAGCGCGAGGCTTCGCGGCCCCCGGCGCCGGCGTCGCAGGCGAGCGAGTACTGGCGCGAGAAGCCGCCGGGCATGTGGACATCGATGTGCGCGCCGGCCTGGTAGCCGGGCAACGCCCGACCGGCCGGATGCACCAGCTCGAAGGAAAGGATCTCCGGCGTCTGGCGCGCGATGCGCGCGACCCGGACGGTGAGAGTGCGCTCGGTCATCGTCGGTGCCGTTACTTCGCGGCCGCCTTGCGGATGTCGATGCCGACGCCCTTGTTGACGAACTGCCTGGTGTAGGCGTCGCGGTAGTTGAAGTCGGTCGGCTTGTAGAGCCCGGCCGACACTGCTTTGTCGTAGAAGTCCTTCATGCGCTCGTCGCTCATCGCGCCGATGCCTTGGGTAGTCGCGTCGCCGACGTCGATGTGGGCGCGCAGGATCGGCATCGACTTCTCGATGTAGTCATCGCTGATGTCCGGATTGATCTTCTGGATCATCGCATCCGCTGCCTTGCGGTCGCCGTAGAGATAGTTGTAGTAGCCGATGTTGGTGGCTTCCACGAAGCGCTTCACCAGGTCGGGTTTGGTCTTGACGAGGTCCTGCCGGGTTTCGACCACCATGCCGTAGGTCGACCAGCCGGCGTCGGCCAGAGACAGTACCACCGGCATGAAGCCGGCCTGCTTCTCGACCGCCAGCGGCTCCGAGGTCGCGTAGGCCTGCTGCACCGACTGCTTGTCGGCCAGGAACTGCGAGAGGCTGAAGTTGTAGGGGCGCACCTGCTCGTCGCGCATGCCGTAGGCCTTCTTCATCCACTGCCAATAGCTGATCTGGCCGTCCTTGGCGAGCAGCACGGTCTTGGCCTTGGCGAGGTCGGAGAACTTCTCGAAGCCCTGCCCCGGGTGGGCGATGATGGCCTGCGGATCTTTCTGAAAATAGGCCGCAACCACCACCGTCGGCACCTTCTGCTTGATGTTGTCGAAGGCCATCAGCATGTTGCCGGTCATCAGGAAGTCGATCTTTCCGGCCGGCAGCATCGGCCGGTTGTTGACCTGCGGCCCGCCTTGCTGGATCTCGACGTCGAGGCCGTACTTCTTGTAGGTGCCATCGGCCAGCGCCTGGTAGAAGCCGCCGTGGCCGGGCTGGGCGCGCCAGTTGGTGGCGATCGTGACCTTGTCCTGCGCGAAGGCCGCCAGGGCGGTGCCGGCAAGCAGGGTGGCGATCAGGCGGCGGGCGATGAAGCGGGATTCGGTTTGCATCGTGGGTCCTCGGGTTGTGTCTCGGTGGTGAAGGTTCAGGCGTCGCGCGCCATGTCGGGGTGCCAGCCGCGCGTCTTGCCGGGGTTCATCAGGCCCATCGGGTCGCTGCGCTTCTTGAAGTCGATCTGCTGCGTGTCGATGGTCTTCATGCCGCCGTCCTCGATCGTCACGACATGCGGGTTAAAGACCTGGCAGCCGCCCTGCGACTCGATCTCGCGGATCAGCTCGTACTGGTGGGCCTCGCCCTTCCAGCGCACCAGCAGGATCGAGAAGGTGCCGTACTCGCCACCGGCGCGCGCGAACTCGTGGTGCTGCAGCACGTCGTCCCCGAAGATCGCGATGTGGCGGTCGACCACCGCGGGGTCGAAGGGCTGTGCATAGGCCACCTGCAGATAGGTCCAGCTGCGGTCGACCTTGAGCGCCTGCAGTGTCGTGTGGTTGTAGGCGCATTCGTAGGCCGGCGGCAGGCCGGCGGCGTGCAGCTCGGCCTCGGTGCCCTCGAGCGACACCGTGCCGCCATGCTCGGCGACCAGCGCGCGGAAGGCCGGCATCGAAGCGGGCGCGACCATCGCGAACATCGCATGCTGGTCCGGCGGAAAGTGCGCGCCAAGGTTGGCGTAGTAGGGTGAGAAGCGCGCGTCGACGGCCGACAGCAGGAACAGCTCCAGCGCCGGCGTGCTTGCGGCGATTCCGAAATCCATCACGCGCCGGTAGCTGTCGAATAGCGCGATGCAATGCTCCCAGTCGACGGCTGGGCTCAGCGCCACCTCGACCTCGGTCAGGATGCCGTTGGTGCCATAGGCGTGGTGCACCTGCTGGATCTCGTCGCCCTGCAGTTCGATCACACGCGGCTCGCGCTCGACGGTCATGATGCGCGCCCGCAGCAGGTTGCCCGGATCGCGCAGGATGCCGTGGCGGATCGATCCGATGCCGCCGAATCCGCCGGCGATGAAGCCGCCGATCGAGGCCACGTGCCAGGTCGAGGGCCACATGCGCAGCGCCTGCCCGGTCTCGGCCACGGCGAGCTCGATGTCGTGCATGCGCGCGCCGGCCTGGACCCGCACGCTGCCGTCGCCGACATCGAGCACGCGGCTCATCGGCGTCACGTCGAGCACCAAGCCGCCCTCGAGCGGGACGCATTGGCCGTAGTTGCCGGTGCCGCCCGCGCGCACCGTCAGCGGCAGTTTCCATCTGGCGGCCACGGCGGCAGCCTGCCGCACGTCGTCCTCGGTCGACACCTTGATCACCAGGTCGGCGACGCAACCCGCGAGCTGCTCGGTGAGGATCGGGCTGTACCAGTAGAAGTCCTTCGAGAGCTGCTTGCGCTGGTTCGGCGCGGCGATCACGTTGAGGCCGTGCAGCTCGCGCCGGACGGCGTCCCAGTCGACGGCGGCGGGCTGCTGCAGCGGTTTCGGCACTGCGCTCATCGCTCCCTCCGCATCTCGCTTTCGTGCCAGTGGCCCAGCACGGCGCGCGACAGCGCGGCAAACACGATGAAGATCACGATGCCGAGCAGGGACACCAGCAGCAGCGCCGCGAACATCATCGGGATCTCGGTCCGGAAGCTCGACTCGAGGATGCGCGAGGCCAGCCCGGTCTCGCGGCCCGCGGTGCCGGCCGTGAACTCCGCCACCACCGCGCCGACCAGGCTCAGGCCGCCGGCGATCTTGAGTCCCGCCATGAAGTAGGGCAGCGCGCTCGGCGCCAGCAGATGGCGGAAGGTCTGCCAGGGCGAGGCCTTGTAGAGCTGGAACAGGTCGCGCAGGTTGCTGTCGGCGCTCTTGAGGCCGATGACGGTGTTCGACAGGATCGGGAAGAAGGCCACGATCCAGGCGCACAGCAGCAGTGCGGCCGTGGTGCTCGACACGTAGATCAGAATCAGCGGCGCAATCGCGATGATCGGCGTCACCTGCAGGATCACCGCGATCGGAAACAGCCCAATCTCGACCCACTTGAAGAGCGCGAAGGCGATCGCCAGCAGCACGCCGCCGACGATCGCCGCGGCCAGCGACAGCAGCGTGAGCTTGACCGTGAACCACAGCGCGCTCGACAGCGTGTCCCAGTTGTCGACCAGCGTCGTGAGGATCAGCGACGGCGCGGGGATGATGTAATGCGGCACGTTGTTGATCCGCACCACCAACTCCCACATCAGCAGCAGGCCGATTACCACCGCGACGGGCACTGCGGTGCGCAGCGTCGACTCGCGCCGTCGCAGGCGGTCGTCGCGGCGTTGCAGTTCGGCGGCCGATGGTGCCTCGCCGAGCGCGGCCAGCGCCGTGTTGTCAGTGATCGATGTCGACGCCATGGAGGGCTCCGTGCAGGGATTGCGACACCGCGGTGCAGTGCGCGTTGTAGCCGGTGGATGTGCGGAAGGCTTCGCCGCGCGGATAGGGCTCGTCGATGCGGATCTCGTCGACCACGCGGCCCGGGCGGGGCGCCATCACGACGATGCGGTTCGACAGGTAGACCGACTCGTAGACACTGTGCGTCACGAAGATCACCGAGAAGCGGTGCTCGCGCCAGATCGCCAGCAGGTCGTTGTTGAGCTTGATCCGCGTCATCTCGTCGAGCGCCGCGAAAGGCTCGTCCATCAGCAACAGGCGCGGCCGCGTGACCAGCGCCCGGGCGATCGACACCCGCATCTTCATGCCGCCCGACAATTCGCGCGGGTAGACGTCGGCGAAGCGCGAAAGACCGACCATCTCGAGCGCCTGTGCGACCACGGGCGCCGCGGCGTCGCGGCTCATGCCGGTCAGCTTGAGCGGCAGCCAGACGTTGTCGAAGACCTTGGCCCACGGCATCAGTGTCGGCTCCTGGAAGACGAAGCCCAGCTCGCGGTCGCTGGTCGATGCAGCGCTGTCGGCGCGCGACCAGGTCAGCTCGCCCGAGCTGATGCGTGTGAGGCCGGCGATCAGTCGCAACGCCGTGCTCTTGCCGCAGCCCGACGGGCCGAGGAAGCTGATGAAGTCGTGTTCGCCGCAATCGAGCGACATGCCCTGCAGCGCGAGCGTGCCGTTGGCGAAACGCTTGCTGACCTGGCGCAGGCTGACCAGGGGTTGTGTGGATGGCGTGAGGCTTTCCATGGCGGACTCCGGGGCCGAAGCCGTCAATGCCACGCGGGCTCGTTCGCCAGGCGCTCGATCGGGAAGCGGTGCACCTCCTGCAGCAGCTGGACGAAATTGCGCCCGACATGGTCGAGCACGGCGCGACCTTTTTCGGCCGTGGCCAGGGTCGCGTCGCCGGCCGCGCCGGCCGGGTTGATGTCGTGCATCTGCCAGCCGAGCTT
This sequence comes from Variovorax sp. dw_954, assembly GCF_018449755.1. Classification (NCBI taxonomy): domain Bacteria; kingdom Pseudomonadati; phylum Pseudomonadota; class Betaproteobacteria; order Burkholderiales; family Comamonadaceae; genus Variovorax; species Variovorax sp. dw_954. Next base: position 68,829 of record NZ_JAAVVD010000028.1, read on the forward strand.
GCCGCTTGGCGTGATCGACAGGAAGCGATTTTCCTTCGCCATGTCGTCGGTCAGCGAATGGAAATTGCGGAAGTTCTCGGACCGCACATGGTCGGGAGTCAAATGCAGCATGACCGAGCTTTCGAGGTCTCCGGCGTGCACGCCGTGCTTTCCCTCGTGGGCCGTGAACAGGCCTTCGGGCAGCCCCAGCGTGTACCAGTTGGCGGCCACCACCATCATGTCGTGCGACTCGCGCAGGTCTCGCGCCACGATGTCCATGATCGACATCTGGCCGCCGTGGCTGTTGTAGAGCACCAGCTTGCGTACGCCGGCGCGGGCGACGCAGGCGCCGATGTCTTTCCACTGCGCGATCAGCGTTGAGGCCGACACCGTCAGCGTGCCGGGGTATCGGGAGTGTTCGTTGCTCTTGCCGTAGGCGATGGTCGGCAGGAACAGCACGGGCAGGTCGTCGGGCAGGTGCGGCAGCGTCGCGCGCACCATGCCGTCGATGGTGGCGGTGTCGGTCGACATCGGAAGGTGCGGACCGTGCTGCTCGGTGGCGCCTACGGGCAGCACCGCGATCAGGTTGGCGCGGTCGAGCCGAGAGAACTGCTCGCTGGTCAGGTCAGACCAGTAGCGGCTGCGCGGGCGATTGGAAGGCATGAAGCGGCTCCTGCATCGGGAAGGAACCTAAATTATCCATATGGTAAAAAAAGATTGATTATGGTTTACCCATAATATAGGCAGCGACATTGAAACAATCTGAAAGGCGCGCAGCATTCATCCGACCGATTGGTCAAATGAAATGGAGTTGCAAATGAGCTCGGCGACGCACGGGAAACGCGAGTACTTGATCGCGCGGTGACCGGCTTCCTGCTGCATGGTGCGTACATCGAACAGTTCGGTTTTCGGCTGCAGCCCTGCGGCACCGACTCGGACAGACCGCGCCGCCGCGAGCCTCAACCTTGCGGCAGATACATCGTCGCCTCGACCTCGACGAGCACCTCGTCGCCCGGCAGGAAGCGCGACACCTCGACCACCGTACTCACCGGCGGTTCGCCCGGATAGAACAGCCCGCGCACCCGGTTGTACGGTGCGTAGTGGTGCAGGTGACGGAAATACTGGACCAGCTTGACCACGTTTTCCATCGTGCCGCCGTATTCAACCGCCAGCGTACGGATTCGCTCCAGCACGAACCAGCTTTGCGCGACGATGGGCGCCTCGAACACGTCGACGGACAACTGTCCGGTCGCATAGCCGAGGCCTTGGATCGCAGTGCGCGCGATGTCGGGGATGTCGTCGTAGCCGGCTACCGCGCGCCGGGTGGCCGGATCGAGCGCGACCACGCCGCTCATGAAGACGAAATCCCCCACTCGCTTGGCCGCCGCGTAGTTGGCCATCGGCTTGCCCATGCTCATTGTTCAATCTCCAGCACTGTTCCGTTGCGGATCACCGTGCGGCGGCGGCCGCGCGCGTCCAGCAACTCGTACTCGTCGGTGGCGGCGAGCAGCACGAGGTCGGCAGGACAGCCCGGCGCGATGCGTCCGTCCCAGGCGAGCCCCAGCGCCGTCGCCGGGCTCACGGTGATCGCGTCGAGCCAATCGGTTGCCGGTGCAAGGTGCGCCATCTGCACGCCGAGCCCGAAGGTCTCGACCAGATCGTAGCTGCCATAGGGATAGAAGGCGTCTTGCACGTTGTCGGTGGCAAGGCTGGCGCGCATGCTTCGCAATGCGGCTTCGCGGATGCGGGTGATGCCACGCGCCACCGGCGTGCGATGCCACTCGCCCTGCAGGTAGAGGTTGGTGCTTGGCAGGGCGATGAGATCGATGCAGGCCTGCGCGCACAAATCGAGCGTGCGCCCGGCCTGTGCATCGTCCTGTGTCGCGAGCGAGCACGCGTGCCCGCAGCTGATGCGCCGGCGCTCATGGCGCGCGAGCGCCAGTTGCGCGATGGTGCGCAGCCCGGTCGCATTCGCGTCCAGGCCTTCGTCGACATGGAAGTCGAGCGCCAGGCCGTATTGCTGCGCAAGGTCGAAGACCCTTCCGAGCTTGTGCACCAGACCTTCATTGCGATAAACGAAGGCGCCCATGACGCCGCCCGCGTGCTGAACGGCTTGCGCGATGCGGTCGCCCGCCGCCGAATCGGCAAACAGGTCCAGCGGGGTGAGCGAGACGAATTGCAGTTCCACGCGGCCGCTCCATCGCTCGCGCAACTGCTCGAAGGCATACAGCGACACAGGCGCGTTCGGCTCGACCCAGTCCAGATGCGTGCGCAGCGCGCGGGTGCCGCACTGCCACGCCTCGCCCACGGCGCGCTCCATGCGCGCGTCGAACGCCTCGCGTGTCCAGCGCGCGGCATGTTCGCGCATCCGTTGGATGGCGGCGAACAGGTCACCCTCGGCCGCACCCACCTCGCGCACCGTGTAGTTCTTGTCGATGTGCGCATGTGCATCGACCGTACAGCTGATGAGCGTGCCGCGCGCCACCGGATCGACGGCGGGCGCTATCGCGCTGACATGCCGATCCACGATCCGGACATCGAAGACATCGCCTTCGCCGAGATCCGAGGCCTGCAAGCGACGCGGAATGCGTACCGATTCGAGCTTCACGCCGTGGCCTGCCTCTTTGGCAGCCAGCCTTTTGCCAGCTTGGATCTCAGCATCCGGTTATCCACGATGCCCTCGTGAACGGACGGAAGACACTTCTGCGCTGCCGGCGGAAGCAGGCTGCTCTGCTGTCGAGTGTGCCTGCGCTGGAAAGGACGCAAGCCAGCAGAAGAAGGTGTCGGATGTTTTGCATTGGCATGCCCGTCGAGAGACGGGCGCGACATCATAGCTTCGACGGCCACGCGTATCTCCTCATGATAAGATCCTGCGACGCGTTCGCTTGTAAATTTGCGTGGGTTCTTGGCCTCCATCTCGGTGTCGGCGGTAGCCCTGCCCAAGCGCACTTTATTGGCGAGCCAGCAGCCGCGTTGATGGAGGTAGTCACCGACGCAATTGATCTCGTGCTGGCCGATTTGCTTCTTCCGCCTCAAGCTGTCCCGTGCAGGCTCGCGCGATGGAGGCAGGGCTGCAGGTGCTGAGAGAGCGTCTTGAAGTGATGGCCGGGTTTGCTGGATCGTCGACTAGGAGGCGCCGTCAAGCGGGAGCGCACGAGCAAAAGAACTCATGCCTTGGCGATCGTCTTTCCCGACGCATGCCCGGCGAGAACCATGTGCGGCTGCGGCATCGACGATAGTTGAACGTACTCGATTTTCCTTCAGTGTTCGCGCCGGGCGCGCCCCGACTCGTATAGGACGTGCAAGGCGCGATTGCGCCTCTGCCGCCCCCAGTCCAACGGACAGATGTCTACCAGGTCGGTCGGACGGATCGCTTCGCCACGCTGTGCCACTTTCCAGAGCAACTGCTCCAACAACTGGCCATCGTGCATGGCTTGCGTTTGGGGCGATCTGGTCGAGCAGGCGCCAACGCGGACACCGAGAATTCGCGCTGGCTGCTGGAGCACCTTCTGCAGGCAGAGAGCACGGAGCGGTCGATGCGTTCGGTGAGTCACCAGATGCATGCGGCGAAGTTCCCGGTGCATCGTGACCTGGCGGGCTTCGACTTCACCGTGTCGCCGGTGGACCGCAAGCTGATCCACCAGTTGGCCGAGGGCGAGTTCACCGAAGTCGCGCACAACGCCGTCCTGGTCGGTGGACCCGAGTACGCGACATGATGCTCACCTCAGTACGTTATTGATATTCAATGGGAATTTGCCGCGGATCTTCTGGGAGCGGGCGGCGACTGGGCGGCTGAGTCGCCGCACGAACCTCAGGACGCTGGAGATCGCAGCGCTTGATGACCCATGGCGCGCCTTTGCGCGCCTGCGAGGCATTCAGCGTGCCGGCAGTGATCATGCGCAACACAGTCATGTTGCTTGTTCCCAAGGCGTCGGCTGCCTGCTCCAGCGTGCCCCCGCCGCGTTCCTCTCGCTCGCCGACCTTGAAGACGCCGATGTCATGCGCGCAACGGAACGACCGTACCCGCGACTGGGTCCAGGTAAGTTCTCCGCCGGTGCGGTGCCCGAGTCGGTTGAGCAGTGAAGCGATGCTGCCGTCATTGAGTTGGCGTGCCAGCTGCGAGACAAGCGTTTGGACTTCGACATTGGCCGTCCAGCGATGTTGCCCGGTGCGGTTCTTCATCACGCTCAAATCAGTGTGGTCGCCGCCTTGCCAATGGAGCACAAGCTCAATCCGTCCTTCGCCTACCCGGGCGACGATCTCCTTGATCACGATGCGCAGGATGCGCTTGCGCACTTCGCTGGTCGCCGCGGGATGGCCCCACACTTGTGGCAGGTCGGTGCCCAGCGCGAGCAGCGCCTCGCGTTGCTGCGGTGTGATAGCGGGTGCCTGCTCGGCAACCAGCGCGTCTATCGCTTCTTGACGCTGCGACACCAGCGCCAGTCGTTCATTCCATCGCCGCTCAAGCTCGCCCGCCACAAGCCGGTTGCCCCGGTCCACGGCATCGAACTGTCGCTGAGCACGGGCGGCTTCGAAACGAGCTTGTTCCAGAGTAAGTTCGAGTTGCCGTCGCTTGGCCCGGCCGTCGTCGGCTCGTTGCTCGATCGCGCGCAATGCAGCCTGAAGGCCGATGGGCCTTAGTCTTACTGTGTTAGTTAATTTGCTCGCGCTGATGCCGTAGGCAGCAGGGACATCGAGGCAGGTTACGAGCCAGCAGCGCGCCGATTCGCAATCGCAAGCTCGTGATGGAGGATGGGACGTGGCGCTGCGCCCTCTGGGCTTCCCCGAGGCTTGTAATGCGTGGGTAGGGCAGGCTCCTCGCGTGCGGAGTTTTTTTTACCCCCGACCTCGTCGGGGTGCTGCAACCGCTGCGCCAGCAGGAAGCCGTAGGCGGCGATGCTGAGACTGGCGTGGTGGTGGAAGCCGCGCCAGCCGCGGCCTTCGTACTGTCCGAGGCCCAGGTCCTGTTTGAGATCCTGGTAGTCGCGCTCGATGCGCCAGCGCATCTTGGCCTCGTAGACCATCCGCTCCAGCGACGCGTCCTCGGGCAGCGTGGACAACCAGTACTTCAGCGGCTCATCGTGCCCTTCGAGCCACTCGATCAGCAGCCATTGCGGTTCGCGCAGCTCGCTGCGCTGCGCGTCGCGGTGCGCAGCACGCACGCGCACGCGGGCGAAGTGCGAGCGCAGCGCGGTGTTCGTGCCCTCGCGCCAGGTGACCTCCTGCCAGTCGTCTGGATCAATGTCGAAGGCCACGTCCTTGACCGTACGAGGCCGGTGCTCGGGGGCATTGGCGCCGCCGCGGCGCAGCAGTCGGGGGATGGGGCCCTTGCCGCTGTAGGGCCTGGGCGGCAGGGGTTCATGCCCGGGCGACCACACCGTGACGCTGCCTGTCACGCCCACGACGTAGGGCAAGCCAAGTTCGCTCAGGCGTTCGCGAAACGCCGTTTCCACGCCGTAGCCCGCGTCGGCCAACACGCAGTGCCTGGGCGCTCCCTGGGCCAGCAGGTTCTCGATCTGCTGCAGCGCGATCTGGGGCTTGGTGGCGAACTTGAGCGCTTCGGGCACGCCGGCCTTCTCGCGTCGGGGCGCATCGTCGGCCCACTCCTGGGGAAGGTACAACTGCCACGCCACCGGAATGCTGGCCGCCGCGCAAGCCAGCGATACGCTCACCGCCACCTGGCAGTTGTCCTGCTTGCCCAGCATCCCACAGTACTGGCGCGCGACGCCCACCGCGTGCCGCCCCTGCTTGGGAAACCCCGTGTCATCGATGATCCACCAGCCGCCGTCGCTGAAATCCATCAGCGGCACGACCCACTGGCATATCCCCAGCAGCATGCGCTCGTCCGACCAGTTCGCGTCAGCCACGAAGTGGTGCAGCGACTGGTGGCGCGAACGAACATTCAGCGGGTCCATATGCGCGGCCATCGGCTCCACGCTCTTGCGCTGCAACGGCGACATCAGCCCGGTGGTGTAGCCGCGCAGCCCGGCGTGCCGGTCTGAATGTCCCAGGCCCTCGCTCAGGTGGGCCATGTACTGCTCGAAATCCTTCAGGTCTTCCATCGATCGCCCTTTGCTGCGCAGTATGCACACGGCCCGCATTGCGCAGGTCATACAGGCCAGGAAACTTGCATGTTGATAATCTGGCGCTAGTATTAGCGACAGATAAACGAAAGTAAAGCCCATGGCGCATCGACCCGAAACCATCGTCAAGCAGGCGCGCGAGCGCATCGCGCGAATTCGAGACACCCTCGGCGAGATCGACTACCTGTGCTCGGGTACGCTGCTACAGCGAACGAAGGTCTGTGGAAAGCCGGGCTGCCGTTGCGCCAGCGACCCGGACGCTCGCCACGGTCCTTACTTCGAGTGGGGGCACATGAAGGACGGCAAGCTCGTTCACCGCACGGTGTCGCCCGAACAAGCCGCCATCCTGGAAGTCGCCATTGCCAACCATCGCAAGGCAAAGAAGCTCATGCAGGCTTGGGAGCAGGAGACAGAACGGCTCCTTGATGCGCAAGCGCCGCGCAACCCATAGCCCCGTGGACACGTCGATTCAGAAGGAGACCAATTTTAATGACACAGTAAGATTAGCAGAGCGAGAACCTCGTCTGCGACGGCGCGATCTACGCGCAATGAGCCAAACGAGATGCACATCTCTGCGCCGTGATTGATAGCCGCACCTCGGCAGTGGTAGCGGCGTATGGTGCCGTCGCTGCCACTGTAGGCCACATGCAGCTTGCGACCGCAATGCGCACAGCGCGGCAATCCGGCCAGAAGCGCCTCGCCCCGGCGAACGGCGCCGCGGACCATGCCGCCGCGCATGTTGGTGTTGTCGGCAATCACACGTTGAATGTGGTCGTAGGTGTCCCACCCAATGTAGCCTTCATGGTGCTCGACGATCAAGGCCTGCCAGTCCTCGCGCTCGCGTCGATTGCCGCGCACGATCCGCTTCCTTCCGCCCTCGATTCGGGTACGTGTTTCGGTGCGGCCGAAGGCGTATGCGCCTGCATAGTCCGGGTTGCTCAGGATGTGAAGCACGGTGTTGTAGGTTGGCAGTCTCCAGACGACGCTGCGGCGGCTGTCTTCGTAGATGGCCGTGGGGAGCTCGATCTTCTCCTGCCGGAACCACAGCAGCACCTGGCGAATACTGCCGACTTCGGCGAAGCGGGCGAACACCGAAGCAATGGCCTCGCGGATGCGCAAATCAGGATCCAGTTCGATACGATCATCCTCACTGCGAACGAACCCGATGGCCACGGTGGTGTGCAGATCGCCGCGCGCGGCCTTGAGCTTGATCGCCTCGACCGAGCGCTGACGCAGCAAGGACAATTCCATCTCCGACATGGTGCCCTTCATGCCGAGCAGCAGTCGATCGTTGACGCTGCGCGGGTCATATACGCCATCTGGTCAATATCGAATTGGCGCCGACAACCCAGGAGCCCAAAAGCCGCCAGCCCTGTCACCGACTGCGCTGGCAGCGCAACGCCGGCTCCTGCCCCGAGGAGATCGTGACGATCCGTGGACGCTGTAGAACCCGCGAGTGTCGGTGCAGTTGGCGTAGAAGAACTGAGCGGGTGCGCGCGGGTGCGCCCACGAGCTTGTCGAAGGAAGCGACGCGATTTTCAACCTTGATTGTCGTGAACGATCTGTCCCGCGCTCGCCGTGTTGACCGCAGCAGCAGCGGCGTCGATCACCAAGCGACTGCGTTCCGAAGTCATGTGAATAGTCAGGTGCTGAACCGGTAACTTTCGAAGGTCGTAGAGGAGCCGATCGAATCGCAGGAGCGGTGCCCCCGATGTCCGTCTTTAACAGGCGGACGATTTCGGGATCGGCCGCCACCGCCGAAATTGTGACCAAGCGCCGACAGAGGTAGTCGGTCAATCCAGTTGCGCGCCTGACGCCTTCACTGCAGGCCCCCAGCGCTTCAATTCCTGACGAACGAGTTGATCGAAGCTTGCGGCCGTCCCACCGTTGACGACCGAGCCAACGCTTTCATAGTGCTTTTGAACTTGGGGGTTCTTTAGTGCGCGGTTCACAGCGGCGTTCAGTTGCTCGACCACTGCGGGTGGCATTCCGGCCGGGCCCACCAATCCGGCCCAGGTCAAGGCCTGAAAGTTCGGGACGCCCTGCTCGGCGACGGTGGGAACCTTGGGAAAACGCGGGGAGCGCTCGGCACCGCTGGTTGCAAGTGCCTTGACCTTGCCGGCGCCGAGCATCGGCGTAATGGAGCTCGCCGCATCAAACCCGGCCTGCACGCGTCCGCCGATGAGGTCCGTGATGAGCGCGCTCGAGCCCTTGTATGGGATATGTGCGGCGTCGAGCCCGGTTTCGCTCTTCAGCATCTCCATCGCGATGTGGCCGGTGGTGCCGCTTCCGCTCGAACCGTACGAAACCTTGCCAGGGTGCGCCTTCGCATAGTCGATGAACTCACGAAGGGTGTTGAATGGCGAATCTGCCGCAGTTACCAGGAACATGGGGCTCGTATTGATCAGGACGATCGGCGTGAAGTCCTTGGATGAGTCGTAAGGGATATTGCGAAACAGAAACGGATTGATGGCGAGCGGGGCCGTCGAGGTGAGGAGCAACGTGTAGCCGTCGGGCGCGGCCTTCTTGACGAATTCGTGTGCGATGATCCCCGAGGCGCCCGGCTTGTTGTCAACGATCACAGGTTGGCCCATCTCCTCGCTGAGCCTCGCCGCAACGATTCGCGCACCCACGTCAGAGGACTGCCCCGCTGGAAAGCCAACGACGAGGCGAATGGGGCGGCTGGGAAATCGTTCCTCGGTGTGACCGACCTGAGCGAGGATGGTCAGAGCTGCGGCACTTGCCAAGATTTTTGAGAGTTGTCTCCGGTGCATGTTTTTTCTCCAAGCGCGTCTGTGAAATGAAAATTCGAGAGAAGGTCGATTGGGCCGTCGGCTAGTGAGGTGGCGGCATTCAGTGGCATAAGCAGCCCAGCGGCTTGTGACCGACCGGGCACAGGAAAGCGACATTGAAACCGGCTGGATTCAATGAACAGACACGAATTCGCTCTCAAGTGAACGCCGAGTCGTCTCGATGCCGAAGATCGAGAGAATGACTGCCTGTGCAATGCCCAATGCCATCACGGTGAAGATCACTCCATTGACGCCGTTGAACGCATACAAGACGGCAACCGCCTGCGGCGCAAAGATGGATGCAGCTCGACCGGAGACACTTGCGATGCCGGCACCGCGCAGTCGCACTTGCGTCGGAAAGATCTCCGGGACATAGGTCGAGAAACCCATGGTCGAGCCAAAGTAGCTAACGGTCATGAACGCTACGCCGACCACCGTTGTCGCAGTGAGGCTGCCCGCATTGGCATAGGCCCAGCCGAGCGCCACTGAACCGATGGATGCCAGCACAATCCACTTCTTGCGGCTCCATTTGTCGGTCACCTGCGCCGCGAGCAGGACACCCAAAAGGCTTCCACACGACATGAGCGCGGTGTGGCCCAAGGAAGAAGACATGGACAGGCCCTGCTTGACCAGGAAGGTGGGCAACCAGATGATGAATCCGTACAGCGAGGCAAGCGCCACCACGTTCAGTGTCACTGCGACGAGTGTCGAACGAAGCAGGGGCGGCCGGAACAAGTCAACGAATCGAAAGTTGGAAGGCATCACGTTGGGGACGGGGAGGGGGTCCGCCAACGGCCGTCCTGTCTCTGCTCTGACCTCGGCTTCGATCGCATCGAGGATCTCATTCGCCTCGGAGCCACGTCCAACCGATTCCAGCCAGCGCGGCGACTCGGGCATCTTTTGGCGCATCACCCAAACCATCAGACCACCTACACCCGCAATGCCAAACATCCAGCGCCATCCAAGGGTCGGGATCACGAAGTAGCTCACGACGTTCGACACGAGAAGCGCCGACGTCGCCAAGAAGAAGAGCACAGCTCCCCATTTGCCGCGTTTGGCGGGCGGAACGAACTCCGAGATGGTGGCGTAGCCGACAACGATCTCAGCCCCAAGGCCGATGCCCATCACGAATCTGAAGAAAATCAACCACTCCATGCTCGGCGAGAACGCAGCAGCGACGGAGGTGGCGCCGAACAAGATCAGGTTGAACTGGAAGGTGAATTTCCGGCCAAATCGGTCGCCCAGCCAGCCGGCCATGAATGCGCCGATCAAAGTGCCGAGTGCTCCGGCCGAGGCAAAGTTGGCATTGCCGGCCATCGTCGACCATCCGGTCGAGGTGAGCGCGACCATCACGCCGCTCGCAAGATAGAGGTCGAATGCGTCGAAGAAAAGACCTGCGCCGATCATCAGTGCCATCCGACGATGGAACATAGATTCGGGCAGGCGATCAAGCCGCTGCGCGGCGGTATAGGCCATTTTGATGTCTCTTTCTTTAATCGGTATCGGGCGACGGTCGCCTCCGCGGGGAGGCTCAGATCACGCAAAGCGCCATGATTTCGTCCAGTGACGACGCGGCTTCCAGGTTCAGTACCTTGTCGATCAGTTCCTCGGCGGCGCGAGGTGTGATGGCTCGCGTGGCATTGGTCATGAACTTCGCCTTGAGCGCAGCGCTCGACAGTGGCACGTCGGCTGTACCGAGGCTTGCGGGCTTGCGGCAACGCACGATGCGGCCATCCTTGAGGTGAACAATGACCTCTCCAGGAAAGTGCACCGGAAAATCGCTGGCCGGGTCGTCAACGCAGAACGTCTTGTCAGCGATTGCAAGAACGTCCGGCGAGTCGAGCGGTTCGTCATGGAACGCCGCAATATCCACCCGACCTCTGGCCAACGCGAGGGCCACCACATATTGAACGCTAAACAGTGCGCGATAGGGGATGGAGGGCTTGATGCAGGCTTCACGCGGCAGCGCCACCATCTTGTGGAGATCGGCCGTCAGGGGGCACTCGATGCGCTCGATCTCGTCCAATTCAAACTGGCCGCGCAGCTCCAGCGCCGCGTCCACGAAGGCATGAATGAAGTGGCAGCACGGATACGGCTTGAGCGCGATGCCCAGGGTCTGCCAGACCTGTTGCGGCTCGCCCAAGCCGAAGCTCGGCAACTTGTCGCCTTCAGGAATGCGCTGGATATGCGTGAAGTAGAAGCCGCCCTTGGCGGCCTCGAAGACGGTGTTCGGGCCGAGGAAGCCAGCGCGGCCAAGGGCCACCGCCGCGAGCGCGCCGTGCGCAGACCAGCCAGGGTGCAAGCGCTTGAGCCAGGAGATGCCACCGATCAGAATGCCGGAGGCCTGACTGCCGCACAGGCCGAGCGACGAAACCAGCGACTTATGGTCGACTTTGTAGAGACGTCCCGCCGCAGCCGCGGCTGCAAACGTGCCGCACAGAGCGGTCGGATGGAAGCCGCGATTATGGAAGTCCGGTGCGCCGACCGTGGCAAGCCGGCAGCCGATCTCCAATGCCGCGATGAAGGCGAGAAGAACCTCCTCGCCTGTCGATTTGTTGGCTTGCCCTGCTGCGACCGAAGCAGCCATGGCCTGCGCACTGGCATGGTAAATGGCGCCGATGTGTGTGTCGTCAAAGTCCAGCGCATGGGCGAGCACACCGTTGACCAACGCGGCAGATGCGGCGGGGAGCCGCACGCCACTGCCGATGGCCGTGGCGTCATCGCCACGCCCCAACTCCTGAGCACCCTGCAGTACGGACTGACCGATGTCGAATTTGGAGGAAGCCAGGGCGATGCCGATGACATCGAGAAAGTGCTCTTTCGCCAGCGCCACTACATCGGCCGGGACATGTTCTAACTTCAGATTCAGCGCAAACTGCGCGATCTTTTCGGATTCGGTTTGCGCGAGCGCATGGACTTCGGTTTGGCTGGTTGCGTTCATGATCTTTTTAAACTCTGACGTAGATGTGTTGATTAGGTAGAAAGCGATCTCACGCGACCTTGAGCCCGGCATCCTGACCAAGGCGCGGTTGGACACGTTCAGCCAGTTGCCACGCGAGCGTCTCGCGGTCCCCGTCGGGCGCGTGAAGCACGACGATGCATATTGGCTTGTCGGGAAACTCCGCCGCGGAGATCGGGAAAATGCTGCTGACCGTGACGTGACGTGACGTGACGTGACGTGACGTGACGTGACGTGACGTGACCGTGACCGTGACCGTGAGCGCGACAGCGACGCACGCAAGGCGAATGGCTGTCGCATTCAGTCATCTGGGTTCGGTTGGAATGTCGATCGTCATGAGGGGCGCATGCTGCTGCGCGCCGAACGTGTCACGTTCGTTGATGCTGCCCTGTGCCCAATTGCGACGCAGCGTGAACTTGAAGGCTTGAGCAGGCTTGAAGAACAGCAACGCGACGATGTCTTCCCTTTTGACGCCGTACAGGCGGCACATCAGGTCGTGAGTCAGTACACCGCTTTGTTCCACGAACTGGTAAGTAGAAGCATCCTTGAACATCACATCGAAGGTGATTTCAAACGGGCCGGAGTTCTTGCTACGGATGACCTGGGCCAAATCTTTCAGTTGCGTCATGCCACCTCCTCGATGCGGTATGGAAAGAGTTCAAGCGGCGATTCGACTTCCATCAGGTGGTAGAGCGAAAAGCGGCACACAGGTCCGATCGGGTTTTCCATCGGATTGAGCGGCAGGGCGAAATTCCCTGCGGTCGCCATCTGGCCGGGGTAGGGCATGTGCAGCACGCCGATGCGTGCGTTGCTGCAGATCGCGGTAGCCAGATCCTGCGTCGGTGCCGTCACTTCGCCCAGGATGCCGACTTCCAGCGGCACGAAATCCTTCTCGGGTTCGAGGGCGCCCATCACGCCGTTCTTGCCGTAGACGTGAAAGTTGATCTGTGCCTCACCCGAACGTAGTTCGGGATAGACGGTGTTCAGACGCTTCTTCAATGCTTCGAGGAAAGCGTCGATCTGGCCGATCAGTATCGGGTCGCGGATGCCGCCCATGAAGATCGTGCGTTGTCCGGCGATCGCGGCGGCCTCGAGCTTGACCAGGTACTTGGGTGTGGGGCGAAACACACTGCCGCTGACGCGCACGCTTCGGTCGTTCAACGGCGTGTATTGCGCGCCGTTCAGATCCAGCACCCCGCCAGGGCCGGATAGCAGATCCGGTCGCGTTTTTTCGTACAGCGTGTGGGCGGCAACGGACAGCGGCGTGCAGCGCTCGTTCGGGCTCATGGGCTCGAGGTCGAAGCTGTCCTGGCGGATCGTGGCGAGGATCACCTTGCCCTTGGGCTCGGCGCAATTGGCGCCGCACTCCATGATCTTGCCCATGTGCCAGAAAATGCCCGGGTCCTCGATGCCGTGGAGCATGCAGAACGCGGCGTAGGGCGCAGGATCGTAGGCGCGACCTGCCACGACCACGTTGACGTCGGGATGCTCTCTCAAAACCGCCAGGATCGGTTCGACGCCCATCTGCGCGACGATGTGTTCCGAAGTCTCGATGTCGTTTTTGGTTGCGGGGGGTGCGGAGGCGCAGGACGTGACGCGACCGGCATCGAAGCGTTCATGCACGAGTTCACGCTTGACGTCGGCATAGATGGCCGCGACCTTGAGCTTGTAGCCCTTGTCCTTGGCGATGCGACGAATGATGTCAATCGTCTCGTCGACGTGCTTCCCAATGCCCGGTCCTCCTGCAGAACCAAGGAGGAGGGGGATCTTGTTTTTGTCGCAGCCGGCGAGGATCAGGCGAAGGTCGCGCTCGAGCGCGCTTTCCGTCACGATCATCTTGCCGAGTCCGAGCAGATAGGGGCCGGGATCGGTCGAACCCGCATCTACGACCACGGCGTCGGCGCCTGCATCGATGCCGCGCAAATAGTCGACTTCGGGGATTCCATAGCCGAGCATGCCCACGGGCGTGAGGATCTTGATTTCAGGCTTCTTTGTCATACTGCTTTTGCCTTCTGCGCCAACAGAGCGTCTTGCGCGCGACGCCAGTCACGAGGTTGAGGACGCTTCAATCCAAGGTTTTCGCGCAGCGTGTCACCGCCGTACTCCTTGCGGAAAAGGTCGCGGCGTTGCAATTCCGGCACAACCAGACGAACGAAATCTTCGTAGCTCCCTGGCGTGTGCAAGGCTTGGATCACGAAGCCGTCGCAAGCACCGTTGAACCACTCTTCCATCTGGTCGGCAACTTGTGTGGGTGTGCCGACGAAGTTCGGACCTTCCGCGACAGTGCCGCGGCCCGAGGCTTCCACGAAATCCCTGACGGAAGGGTTCTTCTTGCCGCTCTTGGCAATCACCTTGTCGCGCAGGCCGTGCCAAGAGATCGAAGCGAGCTCTTCATCGGAGAACGGCTTTTCGTAGGGACGCGCAGCGAAATCGACGTTGAGGACTTCGCACAGCAGGGCCAGCCCGTCGAAGGGGCGTGCAGTCGACATGGCCAAGGCCAGCTTGTCCTGCGCATGAGCCTCTGACTCGCCGACCACGAACTTGACCGCGGGTGCGACCTTGACCTGCGCCGGGTCGCGACCCGCTTCGGCAATTGCGTTCTTGAAGTAAGCGTATTGCTTCTTGCCCACCTCGAGGTTGGGGTAGGCGGCAAAGACGAGTTCCGCCCAGCGTGCGGCAAACGCCATGCCGCGTCCGCTCGAGCCGGCCTGGAGGATCACCGGATTGCCCTGACGCGAACGCGGCACCGGAAGCGGGCCCTTTGATTTGAAGAATTTTCCGGAGTGATCAAGCCGGTGCACCTTGTCCGGATCCGCGAACCGGTCGTTCGCCTTGTCCAGGATCAACGCGTCGTCCTCCCAGCTGTCCCAATGGCCTTGCACGACTTCCATGAATTCATCGGCGCGGTCATAGCGCAGGTCATGTTCCAGATGCTCGTCGCGGCCGAAGTTTGCAGCTTCCGAATCGTTGAGCGAGGTCACGACGTTCCACGCCATGCGCCCCTTGGTCATCAGGTCGAGTGTCCCGAACAGGCGCGCCACGTGAAAGGGCTCGTAGTAGGTGGTGGAGTAGGTAGCGCCCAGTCCGAGCTTGGTCGTTGCGGCGGCCATGGCCATGAGAATCGTCGACGGGTCCATCTTCACGCAGCGAACGCCGTGGGCGACCGTCTCGCGGTGATCGTCGCCATAGATGTCTGGCATTGCCAGGCGGTCGTCGAAGAAGGCCATGTCGAACTTGCCGTCTTCCAGCGTACGGGCGATGCGCTGGTAGTACTCCGGCGTCATGAAGTCGCTCATGCTCGCGGGATGGCGCCACGAGCCGACGTAGTTGGTGCAGTTCTGCGCCTGCATGAAGGCGATCAGACTCATCTGCCGCGAAGGTGGGTTGTTTTTCATGGAATGTGTCCTTGCTGTGTGGAGTGGATGTATTCAGTCGACGCGTGCGCCTGAGGCGACGACGGCCTTACCCCAGCGCGCGTGCTCCTGAGCGAGATAGGCTTGGAGCTGCGGCGGTGGTCCGCCGAGCGCGTAGCTGCCAGTCGAGACGAACTGATCGAGCACGACGGGGTCCTTGAGGGCCGCGTTCACAGCCGTGTTCAAGCGCTGGACGATGGGTGCGGGCGTGCCCTTGGGTGCAAGGATCGCGGACCACGGCATCGCCTCAAAACCGGCTAGGCCTTGCTCGGCCAGCGTGGGCAAATCCGGCGCCGCTTCGAAGCGCTTGAGCGTGGCGATGCCCAGCAGCTGGATACGCCCGCCCTTGACCATTGCCAGCACCGCACCCGCCGTGTCAAAGGCCACGTTGACCTGACCGCCCATTACGTCGGTGATCATCGGCGGCGAGCCTTTGTAAGGCACGTGAAGCAGCTCGATGCCGGCTTCCTTCTTGAGCATCTCCATCGCGATGTGGCCGGTGGTGCCGTTGCCGCTTGAGCCGTAGCTCAGTTTTCCAGGGCGCGATTTGGCCAACGCGATCAGCTGCTTCAGGTTCTTGACCGGCGAGTCCACGGACGTGAACAGCACCAGCGGCGACGCCGAGACGGACGCCACTGGCTCGAAGTCCTTGATGGGGTCATAGGGCAGCTTCTGGTAGAGCCAGGGGTTGATCGCGAGCGTGCCGGTCGATCCCATCAGCAGTGTGTAGCCGTCGGCTGGCGCGTTCTTTACCGCCTCGTGCGAAATGATGCCGGCAGCGCCCGGACGGTTGTCGACGAAGACGCTACGCCCGAGCGTCTGCGACATACTTTGCGCGATGCGCCGGGCGCTCGTGTCGGTGCTCTGTCCCGCGGGAAATCCGACGATGAGCCGGATGGGTCTGTCTGGATAGTCGCCGGCGAGGGCGGGTTGCCATGTCGCGGCCAGCGATGTCGCCGCCATTGCCGACAGGCAGAAGTCTCTGCGATTGACCATGATTTTGTCTCCGAGGTTTGTCTGTCCCCGCCCCTTGGCGCATCTTTGTGCGGGCCCTATCGGCTTTTGGAGCGTGCATCGATTGTTCGGCGCGAGCTCTGCACAAACAAATCGAGAAGCGCTATATTCTTATAAATTGACTCTATAAGTAATCACGATGCCTCGTTCATTCATCTCGACTGAACTCCGCCGTGAAATGCCCCATGTCCCTGTGACGGCAGGACTCGAATTGATTGAGTTGCAGACATTCATCGTGGTGGCCAAGGCGCGCAGTTTCAGTGCCGCCGCGCAACAGCTGCACGTCACGCAGCCGACCATCACCGGCCGGATCCATCGGCTAGAGGCCTCGCTGGGGGCGCAGTTGTTGCGTCGCACGACCCGTAAGGTCGAAACCACGGAAGAGGGCGAGCGGCTTCTCGAGGAGGCAGTGAAGACGCTTGAGGGCCTTTCGCGATTGGTCGACGGGTTTCGCAAGAACGCACGCAGTGGTCGCCAGCGGGTGGTGGTGGCTGCAACGCCGACGATCGCAGCGCTGCGCCTGCCTCCGATCATCCAGGCCTATGCCGAGCGCTACCCGGATGTGGAAGTCGAGCTTCTCGACCTTCAGTACATGAACGTGCTCGCTGCCATTGACGATGGGCGGGCCGATCTGGCGGTGCTGGCATACGAGGGCACAGACAAACGCTATCGCTTCACGCCGCTCTGGCACGATGACATGGTTCTTGTTGCCCCCAAAGGTCATGCATTGGCCCGACGCAAGAGCGTGAACACCAAGGACATGTCCTCCATCGCGCTCATGGTCGTGGACCAGTACCAGGGCGTGCGTGCGCGCATCGCTGCCGCACTGCAGGCTCAAGGCCTCGCGCTGCCTGCGTCCAAGGTCGTAGGTAACCTTAATACGCTGCTCGGCATGCTCGATGCGGGCATGGGCGTGACGTTGCTGCCCCGCTCCGTGTCCTCGCGAGGCAGCGTGGCCAAGCACGCGCGCATCGAGATCGAAGGCGTCGACATGACACGCACCTTTGGCATTGCGACGGCGCGCAGTGCAAACCCGGGCGCGTCAGTACAGAGTTTCATCCGTTTTCTGCGTCAGTCAGACCTGCATCCGCAGGTTTGATTCATCAAGCTAAATTATCAATTCATAGCGACAGATGAATTGTTGAATAGGCGCTCGTTTCCTAGACTCTCTGCATCGACAAGCAGATGGAGACAACACATGGAATCGATCGCAGCATTCGAAGCACGGCAACTACGCGACGTGCTCGGCACGTTCGTCACGGGTGTCACCGTGATCACCACACGAGACGGCAACGGGGTGGCACACGGCGTGACCGCCAACTCTTTCAGTTCCGTGTCGCTCGACCCGCCACTCGTGCTGTGGAGCCAATCCCTATCTTCGCGCAGCTACGGCGCATTCCATGACAGCGACCATTTCGCGGTTCACATCCTGGCAGACGACCAGATCGAGGTGTCGAATCACTTTGCGAAGTCGCGCGACGACAAATTCAGCGGCGTCGCACACGGGCGAGGCATCGGCGACGTACCGCTTCTGGACGGTGCGGCCGCCCATCTGGAGTGCGTGAAGGTCGCAGAATATCCGGGCGGCGATCACGTTGTCTATGTGGGCCGCGTCGAACGCATCGCGCAGTCTGGGCGACGTGCGCTGGCATTCGGAGGCGGCAAGTACATGGTCGCCTACTCACACGATCTGGGCCCCACTGCGCTGCGCCTGGGCACCTCGAAACCAGCCGATCTTCAAGCCATCAAGCTTGCCACCGATGCGCTGCCAGCCGTCTCGACGCGCCTCGGAGAACACACGCTGTGCCTGGCCGTGTGGGGCAACCATGGACCGACCGCGGTGCACTGGGAGCCGTCGAAGCAACCTGTGAGCGACCAACTCAGGCCCGGGCTCGTGATGAGTATCACGCGCTCCGCCACGGGACGCGCTTTCGCGGCTTTCCTGCCAGCCGAGATGACGAAGCACCTCATCGATGAAGACCTTAGGGTGTCGACCGCCACGCATGGCAGCATCGCCGAGTGCCGCGCCGCGTTCGATGCGACGATGGTTGAGACGCGCAGCCACGGGTTGGCACGAGCCATCGGCTCGACGCCCTCCCCGATCCACCAGGTTGCCGTCAATGCGTTCAGCGCGCCGATCAGGAATGCCGAAGGGCACATGGTCATGGCGCTGTCGGTGACCTCCAACGCCGACCGATTGACATCCGACTGGGACGGAGATGTTCCACGCGAGCTGTCCCTCGCGGCCGCCGAAATCTCAACGCAGATTTCCAGGGCACAAGACAGCTCGGAGGCAGCATGAACGCAAATCATCTCCAACAGGCGTTCCCCGACGACGTGGCGCTTGACTATGTCTTGGATGAAGTCAAGACGGCGATCGCCGCTATCGCGCGTGGCGAGTTCGTGCTCGTGGTTGACGATGAACACAGAGAGATCGAGGGCAATCTCATCATCGCTGCTGATGCCTTGACGCCCGCACACCTGGCTTCATGGTGCGCCGGCCGCGCGGGCTCATTCACGCCGCCTCTGGGATTTCAACGCAACTCGGCTATGCGGCCCCTTCGCTGTAGCTTGGGCGGCGATTGCCACTCTCAAGAAAGTGTTCATGAATCAACTCGATAAGTTTTCATCGCCCGGTTCGCAACGTTGCGGACTCGAAGCTAATCGCATTGCCTTTGTCGAAGCACAATGGCTGCCCTTGCGATGGCAATTCCTCAAGCCCCATCCGCTTTCGCAATGGCCTTTTGCAGCGCTTGCACGACCAGGTCCGGCACATCGATGTGACCTGCGTCCATGCGACGACGTCGGATCTCAATGGACCGTTCGAACGGCACGCGCACCGGCTGCGCGGGATCCACTGGACGGGTCGCGCGAAGTTCTGCGGCAAACGTGCTGACTTGCTCGCAAAATTCCTGAGTCGAGCCGAAAAGTTGAGGGTCTACCACCAACAACAGGAAGCCGCAGTCCGTCAGCCGTGGCGCCGCGTTGTCCTGGCCGGCCAGCATGCCCAACAGTTGCACCGACATGGCCAGGCCCGAGCCCTTGTGGCCGCCCCACACCGCGATCGCGCCGCGCAACGCGGCGGCCGGATCCATCGTTGGTCCGCCGTCCTGATCAAAGGCCTGGCCTTCCTGCAAGCGTTCGCCGAGGCGGTCCTTCAGCACGACGTCGGCCATCATGATCGAGGACGTGCCGATGTCCCAGATCACGGGCGCGTTGGTCGACGGGAAACCGAATGCGATGGGGTTTGTGGAAAAGCGGCGCTGGGTACCGCCGTGCGGTGCGACGAGGGGCGCCCCACTGCCGGCAGCCATGCCGACGAAACCTGCCTGCGTGACCCTTTCCAGGTAGTAGGAGAACATGCCGGTGTACCAGGTCTTGGAAGCGCCGACGATCGCCACGCCGGTCTGCTTGGCCTTCTCGATGGCGATGTCGGTAGCGCGTTGGGCCACCAGGTAGCCCACCTGGTAGCCGCCGTCGAGATGTGCTGAGGCTGGCGAGTCACGCAGTACGGAAATCGGGCGGCGAGCGGGTGCGGTGCGCAGGTGTTCCACGATCGAGAGGCAGCGCGCGAGCCCGCCGTATTCCAGGCCGCGCAGCTCCGAATCGATGAGGTGGTCTGCAATGGTGTGCGCCTCCTCGGCCGTGTGACCATAAGCCGCCATGCTGTCGCGCGCGAGTTGGCGCGCCTCTTCGATGCTCATCCTCATGTCATCGCTCCATCGTGTCGCGGTGCCATGAAAACAGCGGCACGAAGCTGTCCCGCCGCGTGCCCGCCAGCGCTGCCTCGAGTACGGCGCGGCCCAGCGGTACACAGTAGACAGGACGCGCACGCTCGAAGCGCCAGCCTTCGCTCAATGCGCCGCAATCCAGAGGATCAAAGCCGAAGGCGTCCACCAGCGACGCCGCAGTTGCGCGGGCTTCCGCGTCATCGCCTGCGAGCGGCAGCGCCCTGCGACCAGGCGAGCCCGCGGGCAGGCCCTGCTGCTCCAGGTCGTCGGCCAGGATGGCGTTGAACGCCTTGACGATCCGTGCGCCATGAAGGTGGGCGGCGACCATCTCACTGGTCGTTGTGCGGCCCTCATCAAGATCGGGATGCTGGCCATCGCGCTGCGGGTAGTAGTTGTTTGCGTCCAGTACCACCTTGCCGCGCAACGGCACTGCGGGAACCGCCCGGAAGTGGCAGAACGGGAGGGCGAGCGCGACCACCTCGCCGAACGCTGCAGCCTGCTCCGGCGTGCCTGCCTGACAGCGGAGTTCAATTGCTGCGTCGCGCAGGCTGTCGGCTCCGCGCGAGTTGCTCAGCATGACCTCGTGGCCACAGCGTACGCCATGTGCCGCCAAGGCGCGTCCGATGCGGCCAGCGCCGATGATTCCTATCTTCATGCCATGCTCCTTTTCGTTTCCATGTTTGTATTTGGCTTGTCGGCCAGGCTGTCCCACGCGTCAATCGCGGGCACTGTCTGCATCAGAACGTGGCGCTCGATCTTGGCCGAGCCCGTCTTCGGTAGTGCCGCACGGAATTCGATGTAGCGCGGCACCATGAAGCGCGGCAGGCGCTCGGCCAGCCACGCGTGCAGCGTTGAGGGTGTCAGGGCCGGCGCCTCTCGCATGGCGGCTACCAGATACACGTCATCCTCGCCGTCGCCCGCCGGCACGCCCAGCACCGCACATTCGATGAGGGCTGGGTGTTGGGCCGCCATCGACTCGACCTCGTAGGCTGAGATGTTCTCGCCGCGACGGCGGATGCGCTCCTTCTTGCGGCCGGCGTAGGTGTACCAGCCTTCGTCGTCGCAGCGCATCAAGTCGCCGGTGCGGAACCACAGGCCGCGGTAGCTGTCAAGCGTGGCTTGAGGCTTGTTGACGTAGCCCTGCATCAGCACGCCGGGCACGCGCGGGCGCAGGAGCAATTCACCCGGCACGCCCGCTGGCACGGGACCGTCGTTCTCATCGACCAACCGGACCTCCCATTCGGCGCCAGGTTGGCCGCAGGTGCCCAGCTTGCGTTCCGGGAAGTGGGTGTAGATGGTCAGGCCCACTTCGGTCATGCCATGGGCCTCGACCAGGCGCACGTTGAAGCGCTCCTCGAACTCCAGGTCGTGGTGGGCGTTGAACATGACTCGCACCCGGTGGTCACGGTCCCTTGGCGAAGGATCGCGGCGCTTGAGCACGGGAGGGATGGTGAAGATGGTCGTGCTGATGGTGGCGCCCGACACACGCACATCGTCCCAGAAGGTGGTGGCTGAGAAGCGCGGCGCCAAGTGCACTTGTGCGCCCAGGGCGAGAGCGGGCAGCGTAGCCATGGAGCGTGACATGCCGTGAAACAGGGGCAGCGGCGAGAACACCTTGTCGTCTGCGCGCATGCCCACCGCGTTGACGAAGGTCTGCACTGTCTGGAAGGCCAGCGAATTCGGCAGCATCACGCCCTTGGACGGGCCGGTCGTGCCAGAGGTGTAGCAAATGAAGGCCATGTCATCAGGCCCGGCCTGCGAGACCACGGGTGGTCCGGGCGTCGCTGCCACCGCGGCCCAGTCAAGGCAGTGGATGCCCTCGGGCCGGGCGCCGTCGCCGCACACGATCAGCGTTGCCAGCGCGCCGCGGCGCGCCGGCGCCAGCGCGGCAAAAGCGCCGGCCAGCGTCGTGCTGGTGACCGCCACCCTGGCGCCCGCATCCTGCGCCACATAGGCCAGCAGATCGCCCGTGTACGCAGTGTTGACAGGCACCGTCACGGCGTCGAGCAGTGCGATCGCGAACCAGGCCAGGATGAACTCGGCCGAATTGTCCAACATCACCATCACCGGTTCACCGCGCCGCACGCCTGCGCTGCGCAGTCCGCGGGCAACGGCCTGGCTGATTTGGTGGACTTCGGCGAAGGACCAGGTCCGTCCGTCGACAGTGAGGAAGGGGTTGTTGCCGGAAACCAGTGCGCGCGTGGCCAGCACGCGGCCCAGCACACGGTCTTCATGGGGTATCAGGTAGGGCATATGGGGTGTCTCGGATAAGCGGCGGCGCGGAGGACTGTGCGTTACAGCGTGGTGCAGTGTAGAAACGGGGTCTGCCATTGCGCCAGCAGCAAACAGTCATCACGGACATACCGAACTCGCATGACGGATTTGTCAGTACCAACGATCCGATGCATCCATACCGTATCGACATGCCCAGCATGCTCCGGGCATGCTAGTGGGCGGGCTGCAATGTTTCTAGAGTTGATGCACCCATCCCTCTGGAGACAACAATGAACGAGAACCCTCCCTTGCGCGCACGCCGCCTGGTGCTGCTCACTGCCTTGGCCCTGCTGGCAGCGCCCGCTGTGCAGGCCCAAGCCTGGCCTTCCAAGCCGCTGCGCCTGGTCGTTGCTGCTGGTGCGGGCAGCAGCGTGGAAGTGTTCGCGCGGCTGCTGGCCGACCGGCTGTCGCGGTCGCTTGGTCAGCCCGTCGTTGTGGACCCGCGTCCGGGCGCCAACGGCACCATTGCCGGCCAAGTAGTGGCGACAGCCAAGAATGATGGCTACACCCTGCTGTTTGCCGGTAATTCCGCGCTGGTCATTGCGCCGCTGATGGCCAAGAACCTGCCCTATGACGGTGAAAAGAGTATGGTGGCCGTCGCGCCTGTTTCCCAAGTTCCACTGGCGATCGTCGTGCCTTCGGCCAGCCCGATACGCAGCCTGCAAGAACTGTTGACTCAAGCAAAGGCTCAAGAGATGTTTTTCGCGACGCCGGGGGCGGCATCGCTGTCGCGGCTGATTGGCGAAAACCTCAACGAGAAGGCCGGCACGCGCTTGGTTAACGTAGCGTTCCCGAGTTCCGGCCCCGCTCACACCGATGTGATGGGCGGCCGCATCCCCGTGCTAATCGACGGCTTGGGTGGCGTTGCCCCACACGTCAAGAGCGGCCGGATGCGCCTGCTCGCAGTGTCCACGGCAACACGCTTCAAGGAATTCCCCGATGTGCCCGCCATTGCCGAGGTGGTGCCAGGACTGATCGCGCCCGGCATCAACTCGGTCATGGCGCCGGCCGGCACGCCGGTAGAGGTTCTGGACCTTCTCAATCGCAGGATCAACGAAGTTACCAGCGACCCGGCCATCGCAGAGCGTTTCCTCGGCTTGGGGGGCGAAGCGATCCGAGGTTCGCGCGAGGACCTGGACAAGCTCCTTCGCGAGCAGCGCAGCACGTTCCGCCGGCTGATACAGACGGCCAACATCAAGGAAGAATGAGCGGAAGCAGCACCATGTCTGCCACCGTCCATCCGGTATTGCCAATCGCGGCGACATCGACAGCGTTGATGCACAGATCCACCTCGCACCGATTCTTCGAGCTTCTGCAGAAGACCGGCTGAAGGCGGAAGTCCCAAGGCGGCGCATGGAAGCGATTCATGCGCCGTCCGCGCTGCGCGGCTACTATCCCGCTCCGGGCACTGGTCACAGGCCCTGCATGGAGCGACGAGACAAATGGCTGAATATTCCCTGCCGGCACATGCCGACGTGCTGGACCCCGACCTGCTGACCGTGTTCTGCTGGGTCGCACAGACCCGCAACTTCTCCCGCGCCGCCGATCGGCTCAACACCTCGCAGCCTGTGGTCACGCGCAAAGTGGGAAAGCTCGAGGAGCAGCTCGGCGTCCAGCTGTTCGTGCGGACCAATCGCGGCTGCGACCTGACGCAGGCCGGCGAAATCCTGGCCTCACGCGCGCCGGCGGTGCTGTTGCAGCTGTCCCAGCTTCGCGAAGAGGTCGGCCATGCGGCACACGTCGTGTCGGGCACGCTGTCGATCGGCGTGACGCATCTGGCGGGCCAGGTCATGGTGCCGCAACTGCTACCGTTGATTGCCGAGCGCTGGCCGCTCCTGCGGGTGAACATGGTCGACGCAGACAGCCGCGTCCTGTGTTCTCGCCTGCTGTCGCGCGAACTGTCTCTCGCGGTCTGCTATGACCCGCCGACGGATGACGAACTGATCTGCAAGCCGCTCTTCATGGAGAAACTTCATCTGGTCGGCGTGCCAAGCGATGAACTCCGGCGCCTGATGAGCCCTACCGTGCGAGACCTCGCGTCCCTTCCGCTGGTGTTGCCGAGCGGCCCGCAAACGATCCGCGTGCTACTGGAAGACGCGTTCGCCGAGATCGACATGCCTCTGCGCCCGCTCTACGAGGCGACCACGGTGAACCTGTTGCGCGGCATGGCGCTGCAGGGCACGGGCTACACCGTGCTGTCAATGGGGAGCGTGGCCGACGACGTGGCGGCCGGCAGGTTGATGGCCGTGCCGCTGGCCGACAAGGGCATGTCGCTCGGCCTCACGCTGGTCAGCACGCGTCATCAACTTCAACTGCGCAACGTGCAGCTCATGTACGACTTCGTCCATTCCGAAATCATGAGCGTGGTAGAGCGGGGCCTGTGGCCGGGTCGGCAGGGGAACGCGGTAAGTTGACGACGCAGGGGCAGCCGCCAGCCTCAGGGGGCTGAGGGGGCGCACGTGTCCAGCGCATCACGATGTTCCGGCGCGGCGATCTCCAGCATGCGTCGCCGGCGCGCAGCCAGTCCGAGCCCGCGCAGGTCCGCGACGCCGTACTCGGTGACGAAGATGCCGGCGTCACAGCGAGGCGTGGTGACCGGCCCCGAAAGCGTCGACACGATACGGCTGCGCGACATCGCCGTTGCCGGCAGCGCGATGATCGAAAGGCCGCCGCGGCTGCATTGCGCAGCACGTATGAAATCCGGTGCGCCGCCAACCGCACCCACGTAGTCGCCCATCGCGACCTCTGCGTTGACCTGGCCGGTCAGGTCGACCTCGATCGCCGAGTTGATTGCGACGAAGCGCTCGACGCGGCGAAGCACCTCGCCGCCGTGCGTGTAGTCGCTGCCCCGCAGTTGCAATGCAGGGTTGCGGTTCGCAAAGCGATACAGGCGCTGCGAGCCCATCAGCATGCCCGCGATGCCGACGCCCGCATCGATGGACTTGCGCGCGCTGGTGAGCGCGCCGCATTCCATGAGCTCAGCCACGCCGTCGCCGATCACGCCGGAATGCAATCCGAGATCGCGCCGGTCGGCCAGCAACGGCAGCACTGCATCGGGAATGCCGCCCAGGCCGAGTTGAAGCGTCGCACCGTCCTCGATCCATCGCGCGACGTTGCGTGCGATCGCCAAGCTGGTTTCGGAGGGCGGCGCCGGTGGGTTCTCGAGCGGCGGCAGCGTGGCCTCGACCAGCAGGTCGATCTCGTGGGCTTGCAGCGTTCGTGCACCGTGGGTCCAGGGCACGTCCGCATGGCATTCCGCGATGACCACGCGCGCTGTCTCGAGCGCTGCGATCAGCAGGTCGTTCGCAATGCCCAGGCTGTGCCGGCCGTGCGCGTCGGGCGGCGAGACCTGGAGCAGCACCACGTCGACCTGGAGGTCGCCCGCACGCAGCTGGCGCGGCAGCTGCGAATAGGGGCAGGGAAGGATGTTCAGCACGCCGGCGCGCGCGAGTGCGCGATTGCCGCCGGCGCCGCAATAGCTCACGAAGTCGAAGGCATCCGCGTGCTCGGGCTGCAGCGTCCGGGAAAGGTCAATGCCCAGGACGAGGCGCAGACGCGCCAAGGCGTGCCGCTGAGCGACCAGTGCCTGCGTCAACGTGCGCGGCTCGGCATTGGCCTGTCCCCAGAGAACGGTGTCACCGGGGCGCACCCAGCGCGCGAGATCGATCATGCGTCTGCCTGCCCGACGATGCCGCGCTCCAGCAGCCCGCCGAACGCCGCGCTGTCGATGCCGAGTACTTCTGACAGCACCTGCGCCGTGTGTCCGCCGAGCCGGGGTGCGGGACCTGGCGCGACGCGCTTGATGCCCGAAAAATTCAGCGGCAGGCCGGGCACGAGGCTGCGGCCGATGCCGGGCTGCTCGACGTGCGAGAACATCGGATTGGCCGTCGAGCACGCCGGATCGGACTGCACGAGTTGCGTCACGGTCTGGTATCGGGTCCAGCACACGCCGTGGCCGTCGAACGCATCCGCCACCTGCGCGAGGTTGCGGCCGGCCACCCAGGGCGCGACCAGCGCCGCAATGTGTTCGCGGGCGCGGAAGCGATGGCCTTCCTCGTCGAGATCGAGGCCCAGGCGTGCCGCCAGTTCGGCAATCGCCGTGCCGATGGCGGTCGCCTTGCAGAGCGAGCGCCATTGCTTGCCCGTCAGCCCGACGACCATGACGCGTTCTCCGTCGGCGCAGACGAAGTCGCGGCCGAAGGCTCCGTACAGGTCGTTGCCGACACGGGGCCGCTGGAAGCCGCGCTCGGCCTCGGCAATGAATCCCAGGTGGCCGATGACCGACAGCGCCACGTCCTCGAGCGCGAGCCGCACGTGCTGGCCATCGCCGGTCGCACGCCGGTGGCGCTCGGCCGCCAGGATGCCCATGGCCGCCATGTAGCCGGTGCCGATGTCCCATGCGGGCAGCACATGGTTGACCGGCTGTTCTGCGCCGCCATGGCCTGTGAGGAAGGGCAAGCCGAGGCGCGGGTTCACGGTGTAGTCGACCGCCGATCCGCCATGCCGGTCGCCCGAAAGCGTGAGCTGGATCAGGTCTGCTCGGTGCGCGCGCAAGGCCTCGTAATCGAGGAAGCCGCGCGCCGGAAAGTTGGTCAGCAGCATGCCGGCATCGTCGCCCCGTGCGCAGATCAGCGCCATGGCCAGTTCGCGGCCCTCGGGCTTCGTGAAGTCGATCACTACCGAGCGCTTGGACTGGTTCAGTCCGGCCCAAAACAGGCTGGTGTTGTCTTCGGTCACCGGCCAGCGCCGGTAGTCGAGGCCACCCCCCGGCGGGTCGATGCGAATGACATCGGCGCCGAACTGCGCGAGCGTCATGCCGCCCAGCGGCGCCGCGACGA
Source organism: Variovorax sp. dw_954 (assembly GCF_018449755.1). Classification (NCBI taxonomy): domain Bacteria; kingdom Pseudomonadati; phylum Pseudomonadota; class Betaproteobacteria; order Burkholderiales; family Comamonadaceae; genus Variovorax; species Variovorax sp. dw_954. Next base: position 95,912 of record NZ_JAAVVD010000028.1, read on the forward strand.
AGGCCGAGGCCTCGACGATGCGCAGCCCCTTCAGCACCGGCAGTACGCCGGTCGAGTTCTCAGGCATCGACCGTCTCCAGCGCCTGTTCGAGAAGGCTGCGCGCGACCACCTTGAGCGCCAGAGTCTCTTCTGCGCCTTCGAATATCGACAGCACCCGCGCGTCGACGAAGTAGCGGCTGACGGCAGTCTCTTCCGCATAGCCCATGCCGCCGTGAATCTGCAACGCCTCGCGCGTGATGGCCTCGGCCGAGCGGCAGGCGAAGAGCTTGACCAGGCTGGCTTCCATGCGGCCCTGGCCCGCCTCGAGCATCTCGCCCACCGCATAGGTGAGCCGGCGGCATGTCGCGAAGCGCGCGGCCATGCGGGCCAGCTTGACCTGCGTCAGCGTGTAGTCCGCCAGCGGTGCGCCGAAGACCTTGCGGTCGCCCGCATACGAGGTGGCTGCCTTCAGCGCCGCGCGCATCACGCCGCAGGCGCGCGCCGCGGTCTGCATGCGGCCACCGACCATGCCGGCCATCGTGAAGTAGAAGCCCTTGCCAAGCGCCTTCTCCTCGCCGATCACGCGGTCGTCGGCAACGAAGAAGTCTTCGAAGGACAGGTCGAAGGAGTGCATGCCGCGGTAGCCGATGGTGGGAATGGCCTTGCCTGAGAGGCGTCCACCACCAGGCTGCACGTGGGTGAATTCATGGGTGTCGAACGAAGGCTTCTCGACGAGCAGCAGGCTCAGGCCGCGATGGCCCAGCGTGCGGTCCGGGTCGGTGCGCGCGACGACCATCAGCAGCCCCGCCTTGCCGGCGAAGGTGCACCATGTCTTGCTACCGTTGAGCAGCCAGCCGCCCGTGGTCTTGGTGGCCTTGAGCGACAGCGATGCGACGTCGGATCCGTAGTCCGGCTCGGTGATGGCGATCGCGCACAGCGGTTGGCCGACGGCAATCTGCGGCAGCCAGTGGGCTTTTTGCGCCGGCGTGCCGCCGGTCATCAGCGCGCGGGCCAGGATCTCCGGCCGCGTGATCAGGCTGCCGGCGGCGGCGAGCGAGGCTTCGGAGAGCGCTTCGGTCACGGCGATCATCACGATCGCGTTTTCCTTGCCGTCGGGCGCGGTCCCGCCGAGCGATTCCGGGATCGAGAGGCCGAACACACCCATCTCGCGCATCTGCTGCAGCAGGGGCTCGGGCACGGTGAGGTCGTGGCGGTGGATCTTCTCGGCCATCGGCGCCACGGTGTCGGCAGCAAAGCGCTGGAAGGCGGCCTGCGCCATCGCGGCGTCTTCATGCAGCAGCACGTCGCCGACATCGCCCCCGACGCGGGACACGCGGCGGCCGATATCCGCCGCCACGGTGTGGCTCGCGGCTTCCTTCCGGCAACGTGCGAGTGCAGGCGAGGTCATCACGGCGTGGACTTCGGATACATCCAGTCCGGCGTCGCTGAACACCGTGTCGAGACGCGCAAGCACCGCCGTGACGGCGTCGGCCGCAAAGAGGCGGGCCAGGGCGGGTTCAAGTCCTTCGGTGGACTCGGTGGCCTTCACTGCCGTTTCCGCGGCGAGCAGTTCCGCCGCTGCCAACGCCAGTTCGTAGCACAGCGGCTGGTACAGGTCGAGCCGGTGTGCGTCGAGCGAGCCATCGACGGCGCACAACCCCGCCACGCCACACACGCTCGTCTCGAACAGCGCACGAACCTGCTGGAGCAAGGCGTTCATGCGGCAGCTCCCAGAATCAGCGCGCTCTTGTGGCCACCGCCGCCGCCGCTCGTCACCAGACTGTGGCGGACGTTGGGCACCTGCATGGTCGAATCGCCGCGCGCCTGCCGCACGGCCTCGATCACCAGGTTCAGGCCGTGCAGGTAGGCCTCGGAGTGCATGCCCCCGGCCGTGTTGACTGGAAGCCGGCCGCCTTGCCGCAACGCACCGGACTCGATCATGGCCGCCGCGCCGCCTTGCTCGCACAGGCCGTAGTCTTCGAGCGCCATCGGGATCAGGCCGCTGAACGCGTCATAGAGCTGCGCGACGTCGATGTCGACCGGCGTCAGTCCGGACTGCGCATAGATGGCCTTGGCCACCTCGCGCGAATTGATCGTCGGATAGTCCGCCAGCGGCATGTTGTGCGAGCCCATCGGTCCCAGCGACCAACGCTCCCCGCTGGCCTGCGCCGCCGCCAGGATCGGGACGGCAGGGCGGCCCAGCTTGTCGGCATGCTCGCGGGTCGTCACGATCACCGCGCAGGCGCCATCGGTCTCGAGGCAGCAGTCGTAGAGGCGGAAGGGGTCGGCGATCATGCGCGACGCGAAGTAGTCGTCGGTCGAGAGCGGCTTGCCGCGCATCACGGCGCGCGGGTTGACCTGCGCATTGGCGCGCGAGTTCGTCGCCAGTTCGGCCAGGTGCGCCGATCCGGTGCCGCGCTCGTGCATGAAGCGGCGATAGGTCAGGGAGGTCATGAGACCCGGCGACATCAGGCCGAACGGGCCGACGTAGGAGCCCCACAGCGGCCGGTCGCGGAACTGGCCGTAGCGCTGTTGGCCGTCGCCCTGGCAGATCGACCGGTAGGCGACCGCGAACTGCGACTGGCCGGTCGCCACCGACATCGCGGCCAGCATGACGGAGCCGGAGCACCCACCGCCGCCGGCGCCCCAGACGATCGAAGCAAAGCGTTGCGCAGGCGCGGCGAGCGCGGTCTGGACGACCGCCGGTTCATTTTTCTCGAAACCGAAGGAGCTGAATCCATCGAGTTGGCGGGCCTCGATGCCGGCGTCTACGGCGGCCTTCCGAATGGCGTCGATGCAGAGCGTCAGCTCGGGCGTGTCGCTGTGGCCGCCACGCTTTCGATATTCGCTTTCGCCGACGCCGACGATGACGGGTTGCAGCCTGCGGGGCCAATCGGGCATTGGGAACGTCATGGGGTCTCCGTGGCGTTTGTGGCGTTGGCTGTGCGAACGCGGAAGCGCGGCACGAGGGGACCTTCACCCGAGGCTTCGAAACACACGCTCACGGGCAGGCCGATCCGCAGCGTCGGTGGTTCGGCGTCGACGACATTCGAGACCAGTCGCACATCGTCCGCATCGTCCAGCAGCACCACCGACACGTTGTACGGCGCATGACCCTTCAGCGAGGGATGCACGGCGTAGTGACCGATGGTGTAGGTGTACACCGTGCCGTGGCCGGACACCGGCTTCCACGTCAGGTCCGATGATCCGCATTTCTGGCAGAACGGAAGCGGCGGATGGAAGAACTGCTGGCACGCCTCGCAATGGCGGATCACCAGCCGCTGGTGCTCGCACGCCTGCCAGAAGGGCGCGTCATCGAGGGTCGCATGGGGGGAGGGCAGGCCTCCGGGAAGGTAGCTCATGGTGTGCTGTTCCTTGGTGATGCGGCTAGTCGATCTTGAGGTCGATGCTCTTGGCCACCGCGCCCCACTTCTTCTGCTCGCTGTCGATGAACGCGGCGAATTGAGCAGAGGTGCCCCCTTGCACTGCGTTTAGCCCTTGCGCACGCAATTGCGCTATCACGTCGGGATTGGCCAGCACGGCGGCAATCTCGCGCTGAAGCAGCGTCACGATCTCGGCTGACGTGCCCTTAGGTGCGAGCACGCCGGTCCAGTCCTGGTACTCGAAGCCCTTGACTGTTTCGGCGACCGTCGGGATGTCCGGATACTGCGGATCGCGTGCGCTGCCGCTGAGCGCCAGCGCGCGCATCTTGCCGCCCTTGACCAGTGGCATGCCCAGCGAGAAGTTGCCGAAGGTGAAAGTGATCTCGCCGCCGACGACATCCGTGAGGGCAGGGCCCATGGTCTTGTAGGGCACATGGCGCATGGACACGCCGGCCAGTTTGTTGAGCGATTCGCCGGTGAGGTGGGCACCGTTGCCATTGCCGCCGGAAGAGAAGGTCAGCTTTCCGGGGTTGGCCTTCGCGTCCACCAGCAGGTCGGCGACGGTCTTGTAGCGCGAGTTCGCCGCCACCAGCAGCACCAGCGGGGAGTTGTACATCTGCGCGATCGGGATGAAGTCCCGGTTGGCGTCGTAGGGCAGGCTGCTGTAGATGTTCGGGTTGATGGCCAGCCCGCCGATGTGCCCGACGACGATGGTGTAGCCATCCGGCGCCGACTTGGCCGCGGCGCTGAGGCCGATGCCGCCGCCCGCCCCGAACTTGTTGTCGATCACGAAGGGCTGCCCGAGCTTGGCCTGCAGGGCGTGCATCACGATGCGGGTCGCGACGTCCGGATTCGAGCCCGGGCCGTAGGGCACGATCACCTTGACCGGCTTGGACGGATAGGTCTCCGCGAAGGCCGATGTCACCGGAAAGAGGGTGGCCGCCAAAGCGCAGGCGACGAGCACCGCGCGCCGCGATGGGTGAGTTACTGACATGAGGTTGTCTCCTTGTATTCTTTGAATGTGGTTTGCGGCGCTCAGGGACGCCACGATCCGTGCGGCAACTCGACGCCGCGTTGCGCTGCAGCGAGTGCTTTGTGCAGGCCGGCGACATCGAGCGGAATGCAATAGGCAGGCATCGCGCGCTGGAAGCGCCAGCTGTCCGCGAGGGGGCCGGCGTCCACCACGTCGAAGCCGAACTGGTCGATGAGCCCGCTGCAGATTCGCTTGGCTTCGGCGTCGTCGCCCGCGATCGGCAAGGCGCGGCGGTCCGGTGCGCTGGCTGGCCGGCTGTCCTTCTCGAGGTCGGCTTGCAGGATCGCGTTGAACGCCTTCACGACCTTTGCGCCCTTCAGGTGCGCGGCGAGCAGTTCGCTGGTGGTGGTCGTCTCGTTGTCGAGCGCCTCGATGCGGCCGTCGCGGGCGGGGTAGTAGTTGTTGGCGTCCATCACGATCTTGCCGGCCAGGGGCTCGACCGGGAGGTCCGCATGGTTCATCAGCGGAACGGCGACCATCACCACGTCGCCGAAGGCCGCGGCCTCCTGCGCCGTGCCGACCTTGCAGCCGATGGCGACCGCTGTACTGCCCAGCGTCTTCGCGGCGCGCGAGTTGCTGATCATCACGTCGTGGTCGCTACGCACGGCCAGCCGTGCGAGTGCGCGGCCGATGAAGCCCGCGCCGATGATTCCGATCTTCATGCTTCGACTCCTGGTTGTGCCTGGGTTGCGCCGGCTGCCTCGCGCAGGCCTTCGTAGACGAGGTCCGGTACCTCGATTGCGTTGGCAGCAAGGCGACGCTCGCGTTCGGCCGAAGACCGCTCGAAAGGCACGCGAACCGGCCGTGCCGGATCGAGCGGACGGGTGGCGCGCAGGCTGTCGGCATAGGCCGCTACGCGTGCCTGGAAGTCCGCCGCATCGCCAAGCAGCGCGGGGTCGACGACGATCATGAAAAAGCCGCAGTCGCGCAACGACAGCGGCGCCGCGGCCTGGCCGGCCAGCATGCCCAGAAGCTGTACGACCATCGCGAGGCCCGAACCCTTGTGCCCGCCCCAGACCGTGAAGGCGCCTTTCAGCGCCGCCGCAGGGTCGCGCGTGGGCTGCCCGTCGGGTCCGAAGGCGAGGCCTTCGTCCAGTTCTTGGCCAAGCCGCTCCTTGAGCACGACCTCGCCGAGCATCACGCCGGCGGTGCCGATGTCCCAGATCACCGGCGCGCCGTCGGAAGGGAAACCGAAAGCGATCGGGTTGGTGCTGAAGCGGCCTTCGGTTCCGCCGTGCGGCGCCACCTTCTGGCCGCCGCTGCCGGCGATCATGCCGGCGAAGCCGGCCTGGGTGACCCTCTCCAGGTAGTAGGAGAACATGCCCGTGTACCAGGTCTTGGAGGCGCCCACCACGGCCAGGCCGGTGCTGCGTGCCTTCTCGATCGCCATCTCGGTCGCGCGAAGGCCCACCAGATACCCGACTTGGTCGCCGCCATCCAGCGACGCTGACACGGGCGACTCCTTGAGTACGGTGATGGGCCGGCGCGGCGTGCTCGTATCGCGCAGCCGGTCGATCACCGACAGCGCCCGCGGCAGGCCGCCGAACGAGAGCCCGCGCAGTTCGCAATCGATCAGGTGGTCGGCAATGATGTCGGCTTCGGCATCGGTGTGATCGAAGGCGAGCATGGCGGCGCGTATTAGCTGACGTGCTTGTGGGACCGTGAGAATCATCTTTGTCTTTCTGTACCGAGTTGGATTGCGTGCTGCTTGCGCGTCACGCGGCAAGGCTGTCCCAGGCCGTCGGGGCCGGCAGCGTCTTAAGCAGCGTGTGCTTCTCGACCTTGGCCGATGGCGTCTTGGGAAGCTCGGCGCGGAACTCGATGAACCGGGGCATCATGAACCTGGGCAGCCGGCTGCCAAGCCAGTCGTGCAGTGCGGCAGGGGTGACCGAGTCCGGGTGCTTGAGGACGCCGCAAAGGTAGACATCGTCCTCGTTGTCGCCGGCAGGCACGCCAACCACCGCGCACTCGACCAGTTCGGGGTGCTGCGCCGCAATGGCCTCGACTTCGTAGGCAGAGATGTTCTCGCCGCGGCGGCGGATGCGCTCCTTCTTGCGCCCGGCGAAGAAGTAGTAGCCGTCTTCGTCCGCGCGCATCAGGTCTCCCGTGTGAAACCAGAGCTTGCGCAGCGCGCCCAGCGTGGTCTCCGGCTTGTTCAGGTAGCCGTCCATCAGGATGCCGCGCTTGCGCGGGCGCAGGACCAGCTCGCCGATGTCGCCCTGCGGCACGGGCTCGTCGTTCTCGTCGAACAGCGCCACATCCCAGTCCGGCCCCGCCCGGCCCGATGCGCCGAGCTTGCGTTCGGGGAAGGGTGTGAAGATGGTCATGCCGGTCTCGGTCATGGCGTGCGACTCGACGAGCGTGACGCCGAAGCGCTGCTCGAACTCCGGATCGTGGTGCGCATTGAACATCACGCGCACCTTGTGGGCACGGTCGTTGCTGCCCGGTGGCTTGCTCTTGAGGATCGGCGGGATCGTGAAGATGGTCGTGCTGATCGTGGCGCCTGCTTCGCACACCTGCTGCCAGAACGTGGTCGCGCTGAAGCGCGCGGCGATATGCACCTGTGCACCGAGCAGCAGTGCTGGCAGCGTCGCCATCGAGCGCGACATGCCGTGAAAGAGCGGCAACGGCGAGAACACCGTGTCGTCGGCCCGCATGCCGACTGCCTTGATGAAGTTCTCGCTGGTCTGCAGCACGACCGAGTGCGCCAGCATCACGCCCTTGGAAGGGCCGGTGGTGCCGGATGTGTAGCAGATGAAGGCGATGTCGCCAGGCTTGGCCGGCATGGCGACGGGGTTGCCTTCGGGCACCTTGAGCGCATCCCAGCCGATGGTGTCGAGGCCCTTCACCGGCTCGCATTCGCCATGCACCACGAGCGTTGCCAAGGCACCGCGGCGCTCCGGAGGCAACGCCGCAAAGGCGGGCGCCAGGTTGTGGCTCGTGATGGCGATGCGCGCCTTCACGTCCCCTGCGACGTAGGCCAGCAGTTCGCCCGAGTACGCCGTGTTCACCGGGACGATGGTGGCGTTGAGCAGTGCGATGCCGAACCACGCGAAGATGAACTCCGCCGAGTTGTCGAGCATGACCATCACCGGCTCGCCCGCGACCACGCCGAGCCGTTGCAGCCCGCGCGCCAGGGACTGGCTGATGTCGTGCGCCTCGGCGAACGAATAGCAGCGTCCGTCGACGGTAAGGAACGGACGGTGGCCGAATCGCCGCGCGCTGTCGGTGAGGATCTTGCCGAGGATTCGCTCCTCGTAGGGGATCTGGTAGGTCATGGTGTTGGCCGTTTCAGCAGGCCCGGTGGTCGCAGTCGGTGCGGGCCATCCGGTTTGTCTCGGTGGGTGATGGAGGAGTCAGGGCAGACTTTAGGAGTGCGTCATCGATCCGGCTAGAAGCGCGGCGGCATCGCCACCATGCACAAACGTCATGGCAGGGGCGAGGCCTCGGCGCCGCCCACGTCCGCCGTGCGCCAATGGCTCGTCACGCCCAGCAGGGCGGCATGCGGCGTACTGCATTCCAGGCCCGGGGACATGGCGCGCGCCACTTGCATCACGTCGTCTGCCAACTCATGCAGCCGATGCAGCGGCAACCGGTGCGCGAAACCCGAGACGCCGACCGCGGCGACCACCGTGCCAGCTGCGTCGAAGATCGGCGCGGCCAGGCCGTGGAGGTCGAGGCGCCATTCACCGTGATTGACGGCGAACCCGTCGCGCCGGATGCGCTGCATCTGCGCCATGAACACGTCGGGCACCGTGAGGGTCATGGGCGTCGCGGCGTCGAGGTGCATGACGGCATCCGCCAGCCAGTGCGCGCCCTTGAACGCCATCATGGCCTTGCCGGTCGCGACGCAATGCGCGGGCGCGCGACCGCCAATCTGCTTGTGCGCGGGCACCGGGTCGGGTCCGGTCACCTTGTGCACGTAGACGACTTCCCGGTGGTCCAGCACCGACAGGTGGACGGTCTCGCCGGTTCGTGCCGTCAATTCATCCATGAACTTGTCGGCATGGCGGCGCAAGTCGAAGCCGGACAGCGCGGCCGAGCCCAGCCCCCAGAGCTTGATGGTTGCGCCGTAGGTGCCGGACCCGAAGCGTTGCACGTACTGCGCGTCGACCAGTGCCTGGAGAAGCCGGTGCGCGCCACTCTTGGGCAGGCCGGTGGCCAATGCGAGCTGGCTGACGCCCATCGGCTTGCCGCTGCGTGTCAGCGTTTCGAGAAGGCCCAGACCCTTGACCAGCGTGTTGTTCATCGCTCAGGCGGCCGTGGCGCCGGCACCTACCGCTGTCGGCCACTGGTAGGCCGCACGCGCTGCCCTTGAGAGCAGCCATTCGCGATCACCGGCCGACAACGACGGGGATTCGCGCACGTAGTAGAGGAGGTCGGCCCAGCTGACGTTGCCGTGGTCGTGCGTGATGTCACTGGCCCACAGCACCCTTTCGGCACCATAGGAATCGACCGCGCGCAGCAACTGCTTCTGAAGTCCTGGAAACGGGTAGGGCCCCGCCTCGAAGAAGTGGTGCGCGTGGCACCATTTCAACCACAGGTTGGGGCACGCGCCCAGCGACAGCACGCTGTCCCACTGCTCGGGTGCCTTGGGATAGCCGCAGTGGTCGAGCACGAAGCGCACATCGGCGAATCGACCGAGCGTGCCGCGCAGCACCTCGGCAGTGTCGCGACCATGGATATGGAGCCCGACAGTGAGGTCGCGTTCGCGCGCCAGCCCGAGCAACTCGTCAAAGCCGCCGCTTGCGAAGGCCTGCCGTTCCTCGCGCGAGCGAAGGTCGACGCGCACGGCCCGGCATCCGGGTGTGGTGCCGAGGATCGCAAAGAGCGCGGCCAGTTCGGGGTCCGCGCGGTTCACGCGCTGAACGAAGGCGAAGCGGTCGGGGTGTTTCAGCGCGGCGACCTGCGCCAGCGGGCTCAGCGCACGTCGAACTCCGTTCGCCTGGGTCGCGTGCGGCCACGCGACCCAGTTCTCGAGGTGGCCCCACAACTCGTCGATGATCACTGCGCGGATGCCAAGCGCATCCATTGCCGCGAGCATCTCGTTCTCCTGCAGCTTGAAGAAGGCGTGCACCTGGGCGTCGACGATGTCCATCGTGTCTCCAATCAAATCTTGTTGAGGATTATTGGGAGCGGGGAGTCGTCTCCTGACATGGCGTTTTGGTATGGCGTCCATGTGAAGCCGTCATGCCGGCAGCCCCCGTGTTCCGGAATGCAGAACGTTTGGCGACGCGCGTCGTGCTTCCTAGCATGCCCGGCGATTCGAACGATTCACCAGAACCAGAGACACCCATGAAATTGAATTCAACAAGACATCTCGTTGCCATGGCTTCGATGGCCATTGCAGGCACGGCCTCGGCCCAGTCGACCGTCACGCTGTTCGGCGTGGTCGATGCGGCCATCAGCGGCACCTACAACAAGTCGAAAGACAACAACGTGCCCACGCTGGCCAACCCGTCGTACGTGAACCGTGGCAGCGTCACGGTCAGCAAGACCGAACTGCGTCATTCAGGGACGTCAACGAGTCGGCTTGGATTTCGCGGGACCGAAGACCTCGGCGGTGGGCTGGCCGCGAGCTTCTGGCTCGAGGCCCCGATCACCAATGACGATGGCGCCAACGGTATCGCGACCTTCGCGCGCCGCTCCACGGTGAGCCTGTCGGGTGGCTTTGGCGAGATCCGCCTGGGCCGCGACTACACGCCAACGTTCTGGAATGACAGCATCGCCGATCCGTGGACCCAGATCGGCTCGGGCGCCAGCCTCATGCTCTCGGCCGGCGCCGCCGCTCCGGGCAGTGTCTACAACGCCAACGGCAACTACGCGCGGGCGAGCAACACCGTGGGGTACTTTCTGCCACCGACGCTCGGCGGCGTCTATGGCCAGTTCATGTATGGCCTGCCTGAGAACGTCAAGTACGCCCCCGGCACCACGACCCCGCCCGGTGTCAATGCCGCGGGTGCCGTCAATGCCGGCGCGGTGGCGCCATCACGGGTCGGGCGCTATGTCGGCGGTCGGCTCGGCTACGCCAATGGAGCGCTCGACGTGGCGGTCGCTTACGCGGAGAGCACGCTCGCCGATAACTACTACGCCGGAACCACCGACAGCGTAAAGATCATGAACGCCATGGCGATCTACGACTTCGGGGTGGTCAAGTTGTCAGGGGAGTTGTCGCGGCAGCGCTATGTGCGTGACTACGCAGTTATGCCCGCAACGGGTGGCATCACTCGTATCGACGTCAACGGCTACCTGGTGAGTGCGCAGGTGCCGGTGGGGCCGGGCCTGATCCGGGTGGCCTACTCCCATCTGAAGTACGACCTCGACCTGCCCGGCGTGGCCGACCCGACCGCCGGCAAGCTCGCGCTGGGCTACATCTACAACCTGTCCAAGCGGACGGCGCTATATGCCACGGTGGCGCGGGTCAACAACAAGAACGGCGCCTCGCGAGTTGTCAATCCGCCAGCTTTTATCAGCAATGCAACGTATACGCCCGATACCTCCACGGCGTACGACGTCGGCATAAGAACCGCGTTCTGATAAGCGGCCTTTGCATCTTGAGTTGCTGCGGGCCAGCGGACTTGCGAGAACCCGTTTTTTCCATGGAGCCGCGCCGCCCGACTAGGTAGACGCTTATCCGTCAAACAGGCTCGTGGCTCGCCGGGGCGATCTCTTATTTCCAAGGTACGTCAGCCGACCGCAAGAAAACCTAGAAGTTCTGCTTCCGGCAACTCCAGACGTTGACAGGATGAACGCGAAAGACTGGTACCAGTCTTGAGCGCCAAGTCGCGGCGGCCGCCCAAACACCAGCGTATGGCAGGTTCCCGAAATCCAGGCGAAACGCCGCCGCTCGCACATTCCTCGCCGCCGTACTTGGCGCGCCACCTGTAGAAGCTCGCGCCGCTGAAGCCGCCCCCGCGGCGCAACTCCTTGATCGGGAGGCCGGCCTCGGCCTGCCTGATGCAACCGATGATCTGCTGTTCGGTGAATCTGCTCTTTCTCATGTCCGCCATTTTCCAAGTTGACGGACTTCACTGCCATTACGCTGGTATGGCTGGGAGGGGGCAGGTCACGACGCCCCGCAGGAACTGCGGCGATGAGCGTCGCGGCTTCGTGCGTCACATCGGACACAAGCACACCGAAAAAGCGGAGAAGAAAAGTGATTTCAAAAGGTTATGAACGCGCCCTGTTCGACAGGGCGACTCCCAAGCGACACGCGTATGTCTATGGATTGAACAGCAAGGGACGACTGACGCAGACGACCGTCCTCGGCAAGGAGCACGAGATGGCTCAAAACGTGAAAGACGCGGTGCGTGCGACGTATGCCATCGCACGCTCCAACGGCCCCGTCTTCGAGCTCGAGAGCGACAAGAGGCATCCCTTCTGCAAGGCCATTCGTGCGAACAAGGAGGGACAGGCGCTGCGGCAGGCGCTGCTGCTTGCCTTTGACGACATTCGGGCGACGCCGACATGACCGATGCGCAGGATCGCCGCACTGCCGTTCGAGATGTACCGGCAGGGCTATGAGTACTACTGGAAGACGCACGCCCACCCGGGCGCAAACTTCAAGTACACCACCAGCAGCCTGCTGGACCTCATGCGCTGCGACGCGACGCACCTGATCGAGGTGATCGACAAGCCGCTGCTGATGATTGCCGGCAGCAAGGCCGACAGCCTCTACATGAGCGAAGACGCCTTCCCCAAGGCCTCGGGCACGCAGGACAAGGAACTGTTCAAGATCGAAGGTGCCACGCACATTGAAACCTATTGGGTTCCGAAGTACGTGGACGTCGCCATGTACAAGCTGACGACGTTTTACGCCAAGACCCTGTAGTTCGGCAGCTTCCCCGGGGCAGCCGCCCGAGCCTGCGGCTCGAGCCCGATAGGAAACTTCCTCATGGACGGTCCAGCATTTAGATGTCGTCGCTTTGGCGCTGCTCGGGATCTCCGGACGCTTGGGCAAAATCAGCCAGATGGACGAGTTCGCTGAATTCACCGACGATGAGTTGCTTGTGCTCGCGCACGAATGGCGCAGGCGGTCTCCGCAAGGCGACAAGGATGCGCGGGGCCGGGCTCACGCCTTGGAGGCCGAGATTCGTCGCCGATGGGGTAACCCGAAGTCATCTTTCTCCACCCTAGACATCCGACCACTTGAAGAAAGGTTGCGACCTTGGTGGCGATTCTGGTGAGGCGTAGGGCAGCGAACACGAGTGTCAACCGTCCCGAGTCATTCCGGCAGGCTAGTGCCCTTGTAGGCGATTCTGACGATCCGGAGACTTGCTGGTCGCAAATAAGCCTTAGAGCCAGAGACCTACGGGTCACTGGCTATTCCTTTCCAACTTTTTTTTGACTTATGGTTCGCTGCGGTAGGAATCGTACGCTGCTCCTCCTACCACTACCGGAGTTGTTTAGGGTTGTGGGATACCTGCCCGGAGACTGGCGCAAGTGATGCACGACACGACCGTAGGGCAGGTGTCCCACAAGCCTCGAGGGAGGAAACCGCGGAGGCAAGCCCAGCGCGCGTGTTCAGGGCGCAGAAGCTATGGGGATTTGGGCGTGCGCGGGTTGGTCTTTGGCTGCGGGTGACCGATATGCGCATACCCAGCTTGTCCGGATCGATCCTTCGCAGTGCTACGCCGCGCATGCTGCAACGCGCGCCAGCGGCTGCATTGAACTGATGGCTGGTGGCGGCACGCGTTGACCCCGCTGACGAGCGCACCGCTCATCGGCACCGAGTCCAGTTGGGCTGTAGAGCCGGTCATGGCGGTGGTGGTGCGCGGATCGGCGCACTCTGAGCAAAGGTCTGCACGATAACCATGACGTGGCCGCAGTGTCGGCAGATGAAGGTGGGGCGTACGGAGTGAAGATCTGTACCGACGGCTTCGGTGCTGCTGCCCATCTCGGTTGGCACTGGCACCGCATGCAAGAGTTCGCGCGCTGCCGCCAGACTCGCCTTGCGCGAGCCATTGGCCAATAACCCGTAATGGCGAATGCGATGGAAGCCACCGGGCAGCACATGCAGCAGGAACCGGCGCATGAACTCCTGGGGCGACAGCGTCATGGCCTTGTAGCGCGTCTTGCCCTTGGCGCGGTAGTCCTTCCACCGGAAGCTCACGCCGCGCTCGTCCAGCGCAAGCAGGCGGCTGTTGGAGATCGCCACCCGGTGGGTGTAGCGAGACAGGTAGGCCAGCACCGCCTGTGGCCCCGCGAAGGGCCGCTTGGCATAGACAACCCACTCGACCTTGCGCAGCGGCGCGAGCCACGCCTTGAAGGCCCGCGCGTCGCCCAGTCGGGCATGCTCGCCGAAGAACTGGAGCTTGCCACCTTCGTGCATCCGCTGCAGCTCTTCCAAGAAGCGGCGCCGGAACAAGCGCGACAGCACCCGCACCGGCAGGAAGAATCCGGGGCGGCACGCCACCCAGGTCTTGCCATCGGAGGCCAGCCCTCCACCGGGCACGATGCCGTGCACATGCGGGTGGTGGGTCAGCGCCGAGCCCCAGGTGTGCAGTACCAGTGTGGCGCCGATCCTTGCGCCCAGGTACCGGGGATCGGCGGCGATCGTCAACAACACTTCCGCGGCCAGGTCGAACAGCAGGCCGTAGATGGCGGCCTTGTTCTGGTACGCGATGTCGGCGACGGGCGCCGGCAGCGTGAACACGACGTGGTAATACTCGACCGGCAGCAGATCGGCTTGGCGCGCATCGAGCCAACGCTGCGCGGCGACGCTCTGGCACTTGGGGCAGTGACGATTACGGCAGGTTCTGGAGAGCTCTCCCGAACGTGCCTTATGGTGAGACTCCCAATACGGGGAGTTCGGCGATCGAAGGCGCGTCAAGTCGTGGCGCTCGCATCCATTCG